>NZ_JBHILS010000001.1:0-333925 GCF_042193385.1 Bartonella sp. TT119HLJHH
TCTAGAAACGTAATTCTACTGTTTTCTTGTGTTCTTACAGCCCTGCCTTTTTCTTCTTTTCTCTTTTCATGACGCGCTACAAAGGCATTTGCTTCATCATTCCATAACAAAGAATCCTGCGCTACTCCTTCAGAAACTTCTTTAATCCGCGCATTCACATTCTTGATATTTGCATCAAGACCAGTAAATGCACTCCCAACATCTTTAAAAGAGCCCTCTGTTATATTACCCTTTGTATCAATCTTAGATAAGTCATAAGTTGGTCCCGTCATGTCAGAACCAGCAACTCCTGCACCTCCACCAAAATATTTTGATGTATTCACCATAGCCGTTTCCAGATTTCTCGCTGTGGACGAAAGACTCTCATTGGTTTTGCTTAACTGTGAAAAATTAACTGCATCATTCGCTCCAGTGCCATCCGACACTCCTGTAATCTTTTTACCCCCAGCGTCTATCCCAGAAATGATTATTTTCGGTCCACCAGAAATCACTAAGCCTGTTGCGTCTAAGATATTGTTTCCTGTTTGTATTTTATCGACTATGACACTCCTAGCGAGATCAAATTTTATATTATTGTCTTTATCGCCCTTTGTAACCGTGAGATTTGTACTTCCAGCAGAAAAATCTACTTCATCGTCTATAAGAACGGTCTCGCCATTTTCACCGCCAACAGACAATTTCCAACCGTTTTTTCTTACGACTTCTTCCAAATCTTTTAACTGTCCAAGATTAACTGCATCGGTAGATTCACTCCCAGCTGCTACGCCTGTAATTTGTCGCGTTATACCCTTATCCAAATTACCAACACTAACTGCGCCCTGCGTACTTTTCCATTGCGCCTCGGCGCTTTGTGAAGGACCCTGCAACAAAGAAGTGTAACCCAAAGCAGAGGCAGCCCTATCAGATACAGAATCGCTTCCTAGAGCAACACTTCCTTCTGCCGTTGCTTTTGAATAAAAACCCAAAGCAGTAGCATTCTTTGCGGCTGACTTTGCACGATGTCCTATAGCAGTCGTAGCATATTCCAAAGCTTTAGAAACAGAACCAACAGCCGTTGAATAATCAGCCTTTGCAATTGTATGATCGTCTGGCGCAATCGATTCATTATATTCGGAACCTATCGCGATACTGTCTTTGCCTAAAGCATGAGCCATGTAGCCTATAGCAATGCTATCCACTTCCTTTGATACCCGCGCTTGATAACCTATAGCAATACCACGGCTCCCCCCCTGCTCTACCTGTGCCTCAGTACCTATAGCTATCGAATGCTGATTAAACGTTTTTGCCTCACTACCTATAGCAATACTATACAGCGCCTCCTTTGCTGCAGATGCATTGTAACCAAGAACAATCCCCTTTTCTGCGTAATTCTTCGCGCCGTAACCAAGAGCCAACGCAGATTCGCCATCAGCTTTTGCGCCAGCACCAAGAGCGACTGAATTTTCTGCATCAGCTATAGGATCTGCAAAATCTTTGCCAGTAGTGTTAATTTTTAAACCTTTTATAACCGCTGCTTCTTGTGCTGCTTTTAGCTGTGCAAAATTCACCGCATCGGTGCTTTCAGTACCCGTTGCCACTCCAGTTATCTTGTTACCTCCAGCATCAATACCTCCGGTGGTTATTTTCGGACCATTGGCAATCACTAAGCCCGTTGCGTCTAAGGTACTGCTTCCTACATTTACTTTATTGACTGCGATTTCCTTAGCTAGATCAAATTTTATATTATTGTCATCTTTGCCTTTGCTAATTTGAAGATTTTCACTTGCCGCTGATAAATCGATCTTGCTCTCTATACCAATAGTTGTAGCATCTGCACCACCAACAGACAGCTGCCAACCTTTATCTACGTAATTTTGTAATGACTTTATCTGCGCAACATTTACTGCATCAGTCAGTTCAGAACCAGCTGCTACCCCTATAATTTGTCGCGTTCCCTTCTCGCTGAGATTACCAACACTCATGGCACCATAAACACTCTTCCATTGAGCGTCAGCACCTGTTGCATTCGCTTTCTTATTAGGAGAATAGCCCAAAACACCACTAGCCCTATCGGCCACAGAATTGTAACCTAGCGCAACACCGGTCCACTTTTCCGCACGTGCCCTTCCACCAATAACGGTGGTAGCAGGAGCGGAGGTTTGCGAACTGTTGCCGATATTAATAACAGATTCATAATCGTCGCGTCCTGAATGTACCTGTATGTTGCTACCAATAGCAATAATCCTCACGCCATGCGCATTCGGACTGTTTCCTATTTTTATATCCTCATTAGCTGCATACGTACTCACCCTCCTTGCTAAACGATTAACGCCAGACAGCAAAATATCATCACTATTATCGTCCTCAACAGGCAGCATCCACCCTTTTTTAACAAATGTTTTTGGCAATTTTCGCACAGCAATATTATCCGCACTCATGCTTTTATCGTTAACCGCTATTCTTGTAAGCTGTGGCACTTTCTTATCACCAACATTTCCAACTCGCGCAGAACGGCTACCTTCTGTCAAAACATTTACGATAGGACTCTTATCTCTCTTACCAGAAAGGGTTTTGGTTAAAAAATTTGCGTAATCATCAGAAGCATTCAAACCAGCAACAGAGAGAAGGCTTTGTGGATAAGACACACCGGCACTTTTTACACCTTCAAGAAACGTGTTTCTAAAATCAGGATTTGCTGAAAAAACAGGCGTAACATTCGATAAGAATGTAGCCGCTGTAGCCAACGAAAGAACTTTAACAAAAGAAAAACGAGAACGTTTTAATTCACTCGCAGCTTGTGGGGCATATAATTTTTTCATAACAAACTCTCCAATGAAAAAACTTAAAAACACCTCCAAAACATAAAAAAGACACATTTTAGCATTATTGATCTCTTTGGAATTCAGAGTAGACGATCATTGCTTAGAGTGTGAACATTTTGAGTCTTTAGTCTTGTTTTGTTTGTGCTCTCTGTATTGGGACCTAAATGTTTGTCTTTTTGATTATGTTTTGTGGACATAAAGATGACACATTTAGAGTCTAAGTTTTTTAGTGTGCTGTTTTTTCTAACTAAAAAGGGGTCTTTATATTTAATATTACATTTTACTTGGTAGTGGTTACTATAAAATCCTTTGTACTAGGTTTTAGTATGTATTTTCCTAACTATAGACTTTATTTTTATTAGAAAGCATGGTTTTATTAATAATAAGTAAAGTAAAAAGAAATTGTAATATGTCCGGAATATAGTTTTCTTTGGATAACTGGCTTTTTAGTTGGATTTTTTCTTTTTAATATATCATATAATGATATATGCGCGGTCCTGTGGTGTACCTTTTATCTTTACGCACTACTTTTCCCCCTTTGAATTATTTTATCAAAATGAGTCTTACTAATATACACTCCCATATTGCTATAGGCTGTTCATGAAAATAGCAACATAAAAATATAACTTTTTAGCAATATGGATTCTACTGTGATCTTTTTTCAACAAAATATAGAAAAATCTTCTATAAAACCTCACAGTTTATAGCCTCATCAAATATTATGCTTATCTCTAGATAAATACTGTGCGTCTGTAAAAAAATATTCCCCCTTATTTCAATAAATAAGGGGGAATGTTTTGTTCTGTTTTCGTTATTCGTATTATTTTATTTTCAGAGTAATTGCACCACCTATGCCCCAATGACCACCAGCACTCGTGGCAGAGAGATTAGAGCGAATTTTTCCGTTTTCAGATGTATAACCAGCACCAAGGGCAAATGCGGATTGTCCACGCCATGTGCCGCTACCAAATGAGACACTCAAAGATCCTGGCTCGTCGAAGTAACGTAGGTTGGATACTGCTAGACCAACGGCGGCTGCTTGCCTTGCCTCTTTCCGTACGCTCTTAATATCATAACTTAAAATATTAAACTTCATATCTGTATATCGGTCAGACCGATCAACAGCATCATCAATGGCATTAATAACAATATTATCCACCCGACTATCCGTATATTTTTTTGCATCATCGAGAACAATTTTCATCTGTTGCTGAGTGTAATCATGCAGTTGACCACCATTCACCGCTTCTTTCGAGTCCTTCTCAATACGGCCATCCGCAACATTATCAATTAAAACAGGTTCACTGGAATCTCCACCCTCTAAAGTGATCCTATTAGTTTTGTTTCCTTCTCCATCTTTATCATAGTTAACCGCACCATCTGCGACTGAAATTTCAATATCTTGTATATGTTGATGGATATTATCTACTCTGTTTTCAATTGTGTCTACCCTGTTTTCAACTTCTGTGACCTTCTTGTTCGTCTCCCATAGCTGTCCTCCATTTACAACTTCTTTTGAGCCTTTTTCAACTTTACCATCAGATACATTATCAATCTTGCTCGCTTTACCTTTATGACTAGCGTCATACATTCCTTTCTGTTCATTCCAATTTAAACCATTGGACGAGACATTGTTTTCAACATTTTGAATGCGGTCGTTTATCTTAGACATACTCTCACTTACGCCGTCAAAAGCACTGGCAACGTTATGATAATTCTTCTTTTCACCAGAGCTCCCGTCAGCCTTGAATTGTACTATCTTAAAAGTAGGAGCAGTCCATTCTCCATTATTATAGCCAGCGCCACCACCAAAATACGCAGCCAATTGGTTGCTCATAAGATAAAGTTGCGAACCATTTATAGCATCGGTTGAATTTTCAGTAATATCTCCATTGGCAAGAAACTTAATTTTGCTATTGGTTCTTCCCTCTCCATGCTGTGCTACAAATGCCTGCTCATCACCGTTCCACAACAAGGCGTCCCCTTTAACTTCTTGAGTAATATTCGTGATTTTTTCATTGACATCGTTTACCACATTCGTCAGATGCGTATTCACACTCTTCACATTTGCATCAAGACCTGTCAAAGCTGAGCCAACGTCATAATAGTTGGCTTTTGCCATCTGACCATCTTCAACAATAACAGATAAACTATATTTTGGTCCTTTAAAGGCACCATTTTCGAATGAGGCATCACCACCAAAATAATTTGCTATATCTCCAGATATTTTATTAATTTGGTTCCCATTGATTGCATCATGCGATCCTTGCGCAATTATGCCATCTTTAACATTATGGAGAGCAACAGGGTCTTGGTTATCTACCCCACCTAAAGTTACGCTACCATAATTAATGGCACCGTTTTCTTTATCGTAGAGAACTGCAGCAGCTCTTGTGAGATTAATATCATTAGAAATCATCTCTATACTTTTATCAAGCTGGGCTTTGTTAACAGCTTCATCACTCCACTCTGCAGCTTTTACACCGGAAATTGTACGAGCATCACCAGATTCGTTTGCAACATTGATTTCTATACCACCTGTTGACTCACCAATGGTGATAGCACCTTCATTCTCTTCCTGCTTAACGAGGCTATTTTTTGTTGCATTCGTAATCTGATTTTGAATATTCGTGATAGAAGCATCAACAGCATTAAAAGTAGATTCAAAACCATTATGTGGCTTACCCTGAATAGTGTAAGTGGGAGCCTTACCGTTAGATACATCTGCACCACCACCAAAATATTGAGATGTATTTTGAGAAATTTTTGCTAGATTATTCGTAACAGTGGTAACATTCTGATTAGTAACAAAAAGTTGTGAACCATTTACCGCATCGGTTGAATTAGCAGAAATGTCTCCATTGGCAAGAAACTTAATTTTGCTATTGGTTCTTCCCTCTCCATGCTGTGCTACAAATGCCTGCTCATCACCGTTCCACAACAAGGCGTCCCCTTTAACTTCTTGAGTAATATTCGTGATTCTTTCATTAACATCGTTTACCACATTCGTCAGATGCGTATTCACACTCTTCACATTTGCATCAAGACCTGTCAAAGCTGACCCAACGTCATAATAGTTGGCTTTTGCCATCTGACCATCTGTATCAATAACAGATAAACTATATTTTGGTCCTTTAAAGGCACTATTCTTGAATGACGCACCACCACCAAAATAATTTGCTATATCTCCAGATATTTTATTAATTTGGTTCCCATTGATTGCATCATGCGATCCTTGCGCAATTATGCCATCTTTAACATTATGGAGAGCAACAGGGTCTTGGTTATCTACCCCACCTAAAGTTACGCTACCATAATTAATGGCACCGTTTTCTTTATCGTAGAGAACTGCAGCAGCACTTGTGAGATTAATATCATTAGAAATCATCTCTATACTTTTATCAAGCTGGGCTTTGTTAACAGCGTCATTAGCATTTACAGCTGCCTTCACACCAGAAATCGTCCTATCGTTGCCTGCATTATTTGCAACATTGATTTCTATACCACCTGTTGCCTTACCTATGGTGATAGTACCTTCATTCTCTTCTTGTTTAACGAGGCTGTTTTTTGTCGCATTCGTAATCTGATTTTGTATATTCGTGATAGAATTATCAACAGTACTAAAAGCAGATTCAAAATCATTATGTGGCTTACCCTGAATAGTGTAAGTGGGAGCCTTACCGTTAGATACGTCTGCACCACCACCAAAATACTTTGATATATTTTTAGCAATTGTTGTCAGATTATTTGTAACAGTGGTAACATTCTGATTAGTAACAAAAAGTTGTGAACCATTTACCGCATCGGTTGAATTAGCAGAAATGTCTCCATTGGCAAGAAATTTAATTTTGCTATTTTCTTTGTCTGCTCCATGCTGCGCTACAAATGCCTGCTCATTATTACTCCACAACAGAGAATCTTTAGAGACACCATCAATTTTCTGAGTAAACTCATTAGCTACATGTGTTAAGCGGCTATTCACATTGTTGATATTGTCATCAAGCCCTGTCAAAGCTGTACCAACATTATTATGGTCCTTAGTTACTGCTGCACCATCTTCAGAAATGTGCGATAAATGATAGTGCGGACCAAACAAGATACCGTCGTGAAAGTCCGCATCACCACCAAAAATGACTGCTACATCTCGGGATATTTTTTCAATCTGGCTACCATTAATTGCATCATGCGATCCTTGCGCAATCATGCCATCTTTAACATTATGGAGAGCAACCGGTGCCGTAGTCTTATCACCACCCAAAGTCACGCTATTATAATTAATGGTGCCATCTGCATTTTTATCATAAAGAACCGCAAAGTTATTTGCTTCTTTAATGACCTTAATACTGTCCGTGATATCTGCAATTTCACCATCAAGTTGTTTTTTATTAACGGCTTCATCATCCTTAACTGCTTCTTTCACACCGGAAATTGCACGAGCATCACCTGATTTGTTTGCAATATTAATCTCTGTGCCTTCTATTTCCTTACCGATGATGATACGATTTGTCTCTTCTTCTCGCTTAACAAGGCTATTGCTTTTTATAGTGTCAACAACATCTGCAATCTGACCATCGAGCTGTTGTTTATTAACAGCGTCGTTATTGTTTACAGCAGCCTTCACACCGGAAATTATCCTATCTTCACCCGATTTGTTTGCAACATTGATTTCAGAACCACCTGTTTCTATACCAATGGTGATACGACCTTCTTCTCCACCATCTTGCTTAACAAGACTATTTGCTGCTATTTGATTTTTTATCTCTTGTAGCTGCGCAAAATTCACTGCATCATCAGGTTCTTCCCCAGCTGCCACTCCTGTAATCTGCTTATTGCCAGCATTAATACCATCCACAGTTATACCAGCCCCATTAGCAAACAGAATGCCATCATCACTTATAGAGCTTCTTCCAGCGGTAACTCGTTCCACTTTAATATTCTTAGCTAGATCAAATTTTACATTATTGTCTTCCTCACCTTTTATAATCGTAAGGTTGCCACTTGCCGCTGACAAATCTACAGTATCTTTTATACCAACGGCTTTAGCATTTTCACCCCCAACGGATAGGTTCCAACCTTGATCTACGTAAGTTTTTAACGCTTTTAGCTGTGCAACATTAACGGCATCGGTAGAATAACTACCAGCAGCCACTCCTTCAAGCTGGCGTGTTACCTTATTTTTATAATCACCAATAGTCGCTGCATGCGCAGTACTTTTCCATACCTCACTGTTTTTATTTTTTTCGCTTAGCTCGATAGGACTGTAACTGCTAGCGCCAGCAAGCGATGTAGTCGAAGAACCGTCCCCAAGAACAACATTGCCATACGCCCGCGTTTCAGCCGCACGCGTTTCAGCATTCTTATCTATAACAATAGCTCCATTACCATCAACCCTCACTTTTGAAGAGTAACCATTCGCGAATGTATATTCCTCAATGCTATCTTGATTATCATATACGGAACCTATCGCAATACCGTCTAGCCCTGAAGCGCGAGCCATAGAGTTTATAGTAAAACTTTTCTCTTTTGCCGTATATTTCTCTGGATCTAAAACAACAGCTTTTTTAGCCCTCTTATCCCTTTTTGAATCAGAAACGAGCGTGCCATTCGCTGTGAAGATGTTTTGCGCATCTTCCCATGCAAATTTTCCGTCGGCTGTTAAAACATTTATTACAGAATTATAACCATCTATACCACTGTTATAATCATCATACGCAGAAATAGTACTTTGCGGATAAACTACAGCGGCATTCTTCACATTTTCAAGAAATGCCTTTGTTAAATCGAGATTTGCTGAAAAAACAGGAGCAGCATTCGATAAAAACAAGGCAACCGCAGTTCCCAACGAAGCTACTTTAAACAATGATGATCGACGATGTGAGCGAGAAAAACTCAAATCACGCAGATTTTGTGTAGTATATAATTTTTTCATAATACCCCCTTCATAATAATAGATTAAAAACACAAAAAAGGTATGCTCTAGAACTCTAAAGCTTTCTTATTTTCTTTGCGTGTTCCTGCTTTTACAGCGTGTTTTAGGACATAAATAAAATTAAGACATAAACTGTTGTTTCTACAGTGTCTTTAGAGGGTAACTAGGGGCGGGTTCGTGAAAGTCAATTTGAGGAAGGTAAAAAAATACTTAATATTAGAATGGATTTCGTTTTTCTATCAAAGGTTTTGTGTCGTTTTTAGCTTTGATCTCTTTGAAAAAGGTATAATTTTTTGTGCCTATTGATTATCCGCTTAGGCATCAGTTTATTTTTCGTGAATAAGATTTTTTTATTTCATAAGAGGATTTATGAAAGCTTTTTACTAAAATGCCCCATCTATATCCTTACTAATAGTAATGTGTCTCGTTGCTGTATCCTGTTTTACAAAAATACTCACTGCTACTTGTTCTTTTATTCCCTTCAGTTGTGAAAAATTTACTGCATCAGTATTACTAGTTCCTTCTGCAATATTTGTTACTTTTTTACTTGCCGCATTAATACTACCGGTGGTTATTTGCAAACCATCAGTAATTACTAAGTCTGTTGCATCGACTGTTGTTTTCTCTCCTAATGTTATGCTTTTCAATGCTATATCATTCGCAAAACCAAATATGAGATTATTTTCATCGTCCTTATCTCTTTTAACCCTGAAGTTACTTCCTCCCGATGAAAAATTCATTGTACTATCTAGCACCCATATCTTTAGCTGCCTCACCAGAAATAGACAGTTTCCACCCTTTTTTTCTTATGACTTCTTCTAAATCTTGCAACTGTCTCAGGTTCACTGCATCGGCAGATTTGCTATCAGCTGCTACGCCTATAATTTGTCGCGTTATGTTCTTACTAGGAATACCAATACTTACTGCAAATTTCGTACTTTTCCATTGAGATTAGGTGTTTTTAGCCAGTCCTTGCAGAACAGACGTATCCCCAAAAACGCCAGCAGTCCTACCAGACACAGAGTTGTCCCCATTAGCCCCCCATCAACCATCACTTTCTTTAGAATAGGAATCTAAAGCGATACTTCCACCCCCTTTTGCTTTTGAATAGAAGCCCATAGAAATAGCTTCTTGAGCAAATGCATATGCACGGAGTGACCAAGAGCAATCGAACCATATTCTAAAGCTTTAGAAACAGCTCCTACTACTGTTGAATAATCACTCTTCGAAAGAGTATAATCATTTTCCCCGTGTTCGCTCTTCTTATTATATTCACCACCTACTGCGACACTGCTTTTCTCTAAAACATGAGCCATATTGCCTACAGCAACGCTCCATTCTTTTTCCGTTTGCGCTCCACTACCCTAAAGCAATACTTGTGTTTGGAGTACGTTGCATATCTGTAGAGCGTTGCATTATAAAGCATACGTTTAAAACTATACGAAAATAAAAGCTAAAACTGTCTTCTTTTAATAAAGGGTATATTCGTATTTACATTTCTTGAAGCATTTTAATAAATCAAAATAATAGCAATCAATTTTTTAAATCTTTACCATTAAGGTCTTTTATTCTCAACAAAAGTTGTCATAGGCTTTTTATATTCGGATTTTATATAATTACGGGAGTTTTATACATTTAGAATAGCTTTAGAGAGTTCTGGAAGAAAGTAAAAAATTTGCCCTTTTCTTAAATAAGAAAAAGGCAAATCAATTTTATGGATTTAGTCGTTTATTAGTTGAGTATCACATTAACCCCTGTACTTATACCCCAGTGACCTCCAGAAGTGGTAATTGACAAGTTGGAACCAATATCACCGTTCTCTGAAGTATAACCTGCACCAAAAGCAAAAGCAGATTGACTACGCCATAAACCACTACCAAATGCGATTGTTAATTTTCCAGGAATATCACTATAGCGTAAACCAGCTACCGCTAAACCAACAGCTGCTGCTTGTCTTGCCTCTTTTCGAACATCCTCAACAGCATAACTTAATGTCGAAAACTTCATATCCGTATACGAATTAGCCCCACTAACTCCATCTTTTACAAGATGAGAAATTTGCTCATCCGTATACTTATTGGCACTTTCAAGCACAAAATCCATCTTATCTTTTAATTGACCGCCATTAACCGCTTCTTTCGAATCCTTTTCTATCTTTCCATCGGCTACATTGGCTATTAATACTGGAGAACTTTCATCTCCACCAACTAAGCTAACTTTATTGGTCTTTTTTCCCGTTTCTTTATCTTTATCGTATTGTACAGATCCCTCCGTAACTCTATTTTCAATATCCTTGACCTGATCTGTAATCATCTGCTGAGTTTCCCAAAGCTGTCCTCCATTCACTGCTTCTTTTGAATCTCTGTCTACCTTACCATTCGCTACATTGATAATCTTACTTGGACTCTTAACACCCTGAGAATCCACATGAGATGCATCATAACTTCCTTTTTCTTCATTCCAATTCAGACTATTCAAAGAGGTACCCTTTTCAACTTCTTTTATACGATCATTGATAGTGCTCATGCTGTCATTAACAACATCAAATGCTTCAGAGACATTATTACGCTCCTCTTTATCACCTTTCGTACCATCCTTATTAAAGACCTGAACGTGGAATTTGGGGCCTTGCCAGTTTCCTTCCTTATCATAACCAGCTCCTCCACCAAAATATGAGGCAAATGTCTGTTGAAGTGTATAAATCTGACCACCATTAATCGCATCCGTCGAATCTTCTGATATCTTTCCTTTCGCAAGGAACGTGATCTTGCTGTTTTCCTTGTTACCTTCTTTCTCATGCTGTGCTACAAACGCACCTGCATCATCACTCCACAACAACGCATTTTGCTCAATGTTGTCTGAAATCTCATTATGAAGATTCTTGAAAACCTTATTTACACCGGCAAACGCGGCTGCAATGCTATCATAATTCTCCTCTTCAAAGCTTCCATCTTCTTGGAAAGTCATTATCTTGAAACCTGGAAGCGCCCAGCCATCACCATCATATTTAGCATCACCACCAAAATACTTTGCTAGCGACTGATTCAGATCATAAATCTGTCCGCCATTAACCGCATCACTCGAGCCTGATACTATAGAGCCAGCCGCAAGTGATGTGATCTTGCTTGCTTTTCTGTCATCACCTTTCCCATGCAGAGCGACAAAAGCTTTGTCACCATCGCTCCAAGATAAAGAATCTTGTGCAACTCCCTCTGAGACCTCCTTAATGCGAGCGTTCACATTCTTGATATTGTCATCAAGCCCTTTAAAGGCAGAACCAACATCGGTATGCGGTTTATCTGTTACTTCGCCACCTTTATCAATACTGGATAAATTATAAGTTGGCCCTTTAAAAGCACCATCCTTAAATTCAGCATCTCCACCCAACAATTTCGCTATATCCATTGAAAGGATGTGAACCTGCCCTCCATTGATAACATCCGTTGAGTTTTCCGCAATCGATCCGGCGGCTACATTATGGAGCGCAACAGGTGTAGCATCCTTCCCTTTCCCAAAAGTTACATTTGTATAATCAGTTTGATTATCTGTTGTTTTATCGTAAAGAACAACAGAAGAACTATCCGACAGAAGGGTATCAGAAAGATCCTTCAAACCTTTATCAAATTGTTCTTTGTTCACAGCTTCATTGGCTTTTTCTGCTGCCTTTACACCAGAAAGAGTTCGATCCTTACCACCCTTGTTTGCGATATTGATTTCACTACCTTCTACTCCTTTACCAATGTTGATAACATCTTCATTTTTCGTAACAAGCAAATTACTGATTACATCGCTGATCGCAGTTTGAACCTTTGTGAAAAGTTTACCCACACCTGAAAATGCATCTGATACATTCTTATAGCTTGATTCAGCTTCAGTGCCATCATCATTGATAATTTTTAGCTTAAAATCAGGAACTTTCAATTCCCCATCCTTATATTCAGCGTCATCAGAAAAATATTTTGCAACCTTATCGCCCAGTAAATAAAGTTGAGAACCATTTACGGCATCCATCGATTCTTTCGTAATATCTCCTACAGCAAGCGATGTGATTTTACTTGCCTTTCTGTCATCACCTTCCCCATGCTGGGCAACAAAAGCTTTGTCAGCATCGCTCCAAGATAAAGAATCTTGTGCAACTCCTTCTGAGACTTCCTTAATGCGAGCATTCACATTCTTGATATTGTCATCAAGTCCTTTAAAGGCAGAACCAACATCGGTATGCGGTTTATCTGTTACAACACCTTTTTCATCAATATTCGATAATTTATACTCTGGTACTTTAAAGTTTTTGCCATCAAAGGATACACCTCCACCTAAAATTTTTGATAAATCCTCAGTGATTGTATGAAGCTGATCGCCATTAATCGCATCACTCGAAGCTGATATTATAGAACCTGCGGCAAGCGATGTGATCTTGCTGTTTTCCTTTTCTCCATCTTTTTCCCCATGCTTGGCTACAAAGGATTGTGCTTTACCATCCCACAACAGAGCATCGCCTTGGACAGATTCTTTGATATTCGTGACTTTGTCATTAAAATCATTAACGATGTTCTGCACATTCTTATTCACAGTCTGGAAATTCTTATCAATTCCGTCAAAGGCTTCCGCTACATTATTGTAGGTTTTTTCTTCAACTTCAATTTCATTGCTCTCTGAGTTGAAAACTTTGAGTTTGAAGGTTGGTTTGTTCAATACGCCATTCTCATACGTAGCATCGCCGCCAAAATATTCTGCAACTTTGTTGCCCAGTGCATAAAGCTGGGAACCTGTTATAGTTTCGTGCGAATCTTTCTCTACCTTACCATCAGCGACATTAACAATCTTGCTCGCACCCTTCTCACCATGAGCAGCATTGTAGGCACCACCATCACCTACACTGCCATCCCAATTTAAACTATTCGAAGAGAGGTCATTTTCAAATTCCTTTATACGAGCATTCACATTCTTGATATTATCATCAAGTCCTTTAAAGGCAGAACCAACATCGGTATGAGATTTATCTGTTACTTCACCTTTTTTATCAATATTCGATAATTTATACCCTGGTACTTTAAAGTTTTTTCCATCAAAGGATACATCTCCACCTAAAATTCTTGATAAATCTCCAGTGATTGTATGAAGCTGACCACCATTAACGGCATCTGTCGAATTTGTGCTAAGATCTCCACCCGCAAGACCTGTTATTTTTTTACCTGCAGCATCAATACCATCCGCTATTACTTTGGGACCATTTTCAATGGTTAATCCCGTTTTATCTAAAGTGACGCCTTTTAATTTTACACTGTTCAATGTGACATCTTGTGCCAAATCAAATGTTATTTTTTTGTCTTTATTGTCTGTTGTATCACTATTTTTAATCTCAAAGTTTTTGCTTCCAGAAACCAAATTTAATATATCACCCGGCTGAAAGTTTGAAACAGCCTTATCATTAAGAGAAAGTGTCCACCCTTGTGCTACAAATTCTCTTAATTTTTTCAGCTGTGCAATGTTGACGGCATCAGTGTCTGCATAACCCGCTGCTACACCTGTAAGCTGTCGTGTTATCTTATTCGGAGTATCACCAACACTAAAAGCTCCTTGAGTGCTCTTCCATATCACACCATCATCCGTTGACTGGCTCCCTATGGAAGGATCATAGCCAACTGCGGACACTGAGTTACGAGAAACAGATTTATAACCCACAGCAACACCACCCTCAGGAAGTACTTGTACATTTGAACCTAATGCCATACTATTTTTAGCTGTTGCGGCTGAAAGTCCACCTAATGCAATACTATTTTCACCAGATGCATTTGCAAAACCACCTAATGCGATACTATTTTCACCAGATACATTTGCAGAACCACCTAATGCAATACCATTGTCGGCAGTTGCACTTGAAAGCTTACCTATAGCAATACTTTCTTGCCCACCTTTTCCCTCACTGGCAGCAATTGTAATGCTCTCCGTTTCGGCATGCCATTTAAAAACACTATCATCAGCGGCTTTTTTAATCTCATTGTGAAGATTTACATAAGACTTACCCACACCCTCAAAGGCTTTTGCTACATTTGGAAAACTTTCTTCTTCAATCTCACTCGTCTCAGGATTTAAAGTTTTAATTTTGAACTCTGGATTATCCCATTGACCATTCGTAAATTTAACACCACCGCCTAAATATCCAGCTATATGGGTAGCTACAACATTCAACTGACTACCATTTACCGCCTCTTGTGAATCTGCACTAAGATCACCAGATGTAACACCCGTTACCTTTTTATTTCCAGCATCAATACCACCGGTGGTTATTTTCGGACCATCAGTAACTACTAAGCCCGTGGCATCGAAGGTATTTGTACCTGCTTTTAAGCTTGTTAACGTAATGTCTTGAGCCAGATCAAATTTTACTTTATTGTCATCTTCGCCCTTTGTAATATTTAGGTTGCTACTTCCAGCGGAAAAATCTACCGCGCTATCCATAAGAACAGTTGTTGCATTTTTATCTCCAACAGAGAATTTCCAACCGTTTTGTCTTACAACTTGTTCTAAGTCCTGCAACTGTCTAAGGTTCACTGCATCGGTAACATTAGAACCAGCAGCTACGCCTGTAATTTGTCTGGTTATACCCTTACTATCATCACCAACACTAACTGAGCCCCGCGTACTTTTCCATTGTGTCTCGATGTTTGTTGCAGGACCCTGCAACAAAGGAGTGTAGCCAAACTCACCAGCAGCCCTATCGGATATAGAATTGCTTCCTAGAGCAACACCTTCCGCAACCGTCACATTAGAGCTAGCGCCTATAGCAATTCCCTGCGGCGCCTGCTCCTGTGCATATGCATTGTACCCCATAGCAATCGCTTCATTTGCATAACTATGTGCTTTACTACCGAAGGCTATTGAAAAATCACCTAATGAAGCTGTTCTCTCTTTTTCATCATAACTATCGGTTAGAGAAGAGCCGATTGCAATGCTATTTTTAGTATTTCTACTACTACCAGCTAAAGCAGTTAAGCCGATAGCAATCCCTTGGTCAGCCTTCGTCTGCGCTACCTGCCCGTAAACAATAGCATCATGAGCTTCTCCCTGAGCTCGTTCACCATAGACGAGAGGATTACCCAAATTCTCATCCCTAGTTATCTGGTCTCCCTTTACAACTCTTGGAGTTAAAGCTGCTCTTGTTATTTTTTTACTTCCAACATTCATATCAATTGAACGTATCGAATCGCTGGTTTCTGCCAAAACATTCACTATAGGACTATAATCGCTTACACCAGTAAGAGTTTTGGTTAAAAAATTTTCATAGTCATCAGCAACACTTACCTTGGATGTCAAAGCAACATTCAGCGCTGTTAAATAATTTTCCTGTGATGAACTAGAAGAATCCAAATTATTCGAAAAAACAGGGGAAATACTGGCTAAAAGTGCCGCTATCGAAGTCAAGGATAGGACTTTAATAAAAGGAAAACGAGAAAATTTTAAATCGCTCCCTGCTAATTTTGTATATAATTTTTTCATAATGAACTCCCCAATGAAAGAAATAACTATAAACACAAAAAAGACACATTTAAACGCTATAGAGCCTTTTAAAGCTGTTTTTTCTAAATGTATTCAAAAATTTAGTACCTGACTGAAAAGATAAAGAAGTTGTTTTTAAGGTTAATGCGTTTTGCTCTTTTACATTTCCTAAGAAAGTAAATTTTTTTGTGGTGATTTGTTTTTTTAACTTTTAAGCTTATTGGTTGTTTTTTGCAAGGGATAGAGTTAATTTAGTATATTGTTTTATAACTTCTTCCAGTAAAATTGAAATACATTTGAATGTGTACTTTTATCTTAGTAGAAAACTTTTTAATAGATTTGTAGAGAGCAAAAGGGTTTTTTCTATCTGTAGAGTGCTACAGATTTTTCAGATTTAAAAATTAAAGAAGAAAATAATGAACTTATAATTTATGAAAAAACTTATTATCTTATTTTGAAATAAGAAGTTCATTTTGTTGAAAGTGTATAGGTTTTTTCTGTTTTTTAAACCTGTATTTGTCGTTATAGCGCTTATCAATTTATATATATAATTTTTACATACGTAACAACAATTCACCCCTGCCTCATGAGACAGGGGTGAAAAGGAATTTTTATGTATTTTGTTTATTATCAGTTCAATGTCATATTGAATCCCGCACCTACACCCCAATGACCTCCAGAAGTCGTTGCGGATATATTAGAGCGGTATTTCCCATTTTCTGAGGTGTAACCTGCACCAAAGGCAAATGCAGACTGACTACGCCATAAACCAGTACCAAATCCAACGCTTAATTTTCCAGGTGTATCATTGTAGCGTAAGTTAGACACCGCAAGACCAATAGCCGCTGCTTGTCTTGCCTCTTTTTTCACACTCTCAATACTGTAGTTTAAAACGTTAAACTTCATATCTGTATATTGTTTAGACTGATCAACAGCATCATCAATCGCATCAATCACAATATTATTAACCCGTTGATCTGTGTAGTGCTTGGATTCATCAAGAATAATCTTCATCTGTTCTTTAGTATAGTCATGGAGTTGACTACCATTTACAGCTTCTTTCGAACCTTTTTCAATTTTACCATCAGCTACATTATCAATCATAACAGGTTCACTAGCATCAGCACCCGCTAATGTGATTTTATTCGTCTTTTTGCCGTTTTCATCTCTGTCATAACGAACAGCGTCCTCCTCAATACCGTCAACTCTATTATTGATGTTATCAACTTTGGTATCAATATTGAGAACTACATCACCAATATCAGCAATCGTATTTGAAATGTTATCAACTCTGTTGGTAAGATGCTTCACATCTTTTTCGACACCCGTGACACGTTCATTAGTTTCCCAAAGTTGTCCACCATTGACCGCATCTTTCGAACCTTTTACAATTTTACCATCTGCTACATTGATAATTTTATTCGGCTTGCCATCACGATTAGCATCATAGGCTTTTTCTTTATCATTCCACTTTAAAGCATCTGAATCGACCTTGTTGATGACATCATCAATACGGTTGTTAATATTTGACATCCCATCATTAATATCACCAAAAGCATCAGCGACATTATGGTGCTCTTTCTCAACAGTCGTACCATTAGCATTGACTTGAACAATCTTAAAAGTAGGATTTGTCCATTTGCCATTCTCATATTTAGCACCACCACCAAAATACGCAGCCAATTGGTTGCTCATGAGATAAAGCTGGTTACCGGTAATGGCATCGGTTGAATTCGCAGCAATTCTGCCATCTTTAACATTAAGGAGAGCAACTGGTCCGTTGTTCTTATCGCCGCCCAAAGTTACACTACCGTAATTAACATTACCATCGTCATTCTTATCGTAGAGAACCGCAGCAGCACTTGCTGTCTCAATATCTTTCGTAATATCCTTTATGCTTTTATCAAGTTGGTCTTTGTTAACAGCTTCATCGCCCTTTTCTGCTGCCTTAACACCAGAAATGGAACGTGCAACCTTACCATATCCTGCAATATTGATCTCAGTACCAGCTGTATCCTTACCAATAGTGATAGGAGCAGAAACTCCGTCTTGCTTAACAAGACTATTTTTTACCACATCAGAAATCTTATTATCAATATTTGTGATAGAAGTATTAACAGCAGTAAATGCGTCAAAAACATTATGATGTGTTTCCCCCTGAATAAGGAATGTTGGTTCTATACCGGCAAATACATCTGTACTGCCACCAAAATATTTTGATGTATTTTGAGAAACCTTGAAGAGTTGTGAACCATTTACTGCTTCTTTTGATGTTTCAGAAATTGTCCCATCTTTCACACCGGAAAGTATACGCTCCATACCACCTTTATTTACAATACTGATTTTAGTCCCACCAGTTTCTTTACCAACAGTAATAAGACCGTTTTCTTCCTCCTGCTTCACAAGGCTATTTTTTGTTATATCAGAGATTTGATTGTGAATATTTGTGAAAGTATTGTTTACACCTTCAAAAGCTTCCGCCACATTGTCATAAGGCTTCTTAGAGACAGTACCATTATCGTTGATCTGATAAACTTTGAAAGTAGGAGCGTGCCATTCTCTATTTTCATCATATCCTGCTCCACCACCAAAATATTTAGCAACATCATTTATTGCATAGAGCAAATGCTGATTAACATGCCTGATGTTCATATTAAGCCCTGACAAAGCCGATCCAACATCATTATGTTCCGTCTGTTTTTCCTGGCCATTTTCATCAATAGTAGTTAAATTATATCTCGGTTTTCTAAAGACTCCATTTGTGAAAGAGGCATTGCCACCAAAATAAGTAGCAATTTCGCTGCCCATAGAATGAACTTGGGAACCATTTATAGCATCAGTTGAATCTTCAGTAATATCACCATTCAAAAGGTAGGTAAGCTTACTTTCTGTTTTTTCTCCATTTTTTTCATGAAGTGCAACAAACGCTTTCTTACCTTCATCCCACAATAAGGCATCCTGAGAAAATTTATCAAATTTATTGTCTACATATGTTAGTCGACTATTCACATTTTTGACATTTGCATCAATTCCTGTCAAAGCATCACCAACATTTTCAAAAATTTTCTGTTCTACCTTACCATCTGCAGAAACAGTAGATAAATTATACTGTGGTCCAACAAAAACACCATTTTCAAATGAAGTACCACCACCAAAGAAACTCGCGATATCTCCAGATATTTTATTAATTTGGCTGCCATTAATTGCATCTGTTGATTCTTCGTGAATTTCCCCATTCATAAGATAGCTAATCTTACTTTTTGTTTTATTACCCTCTCCACCATGCCGCGCAACAAACGCTTGTTCTTCTTCACTCCAAAGTAACGCATCTTGAGAGAGAGTATCAAATCTCTGAGTAAATTCATTAGTAACATTCGTCAAACGATTATTCACACTTTTGACATTCCCATCAAGTCCTTTCAATGCAGAACCAACATCACGATAATTAATATTTCCTATCGTACCATCTTCAAAAATAACAGATAAACTATATTTTGGTCCTTTAAAAGCACCATCTTCAAACGCTGCATCTCCACCAAAAAATTTTGCTACATCTTGAGAGATCTCATTAATTTGGCTACCGTTGATTGCATCATGCGAATTTTTAGCAATTTTACCATCTTTGACATTCAAAAGAGCAACGGAACCATCACTCTTATCGCCACCCAAAGTCACACTGTTATAATTAATACTGCCATCTTCATTCTTATCATAACGAACTGCAAAAGCACTGTCTATCTTAATATTGTTAACAATATCAGTAATATCTGCAATCTGACCATCAAGTTGTTCTTTATTAACAGCTTCATCAGGGTTTACCGCTGCTTTTACACCAGAAATTATCCGAGCATCACCCGATTTATTTGCAATATTAATTGTTGTGCCACCTCTTTCTTTACCCACAGTAATAGGAGCATTCTCCCCATCTTGTTTCACCAGAATGTTAAGTTTAATACTTTCAGCTGTCTCTCTTATAGTTTCTTCGAGTTGCTTTTTATTAACGGCATCATTATCCTCCACTGCTGCTTTTACACCCGAGATAGTTCTGTCTCCTTCACTGCCTGTAATGTCAATTGTCGTGCCATCTTTTTCCTTACCAATGGTGATAAATTTCTTCCCTTCGTCCCATTTAACAAGACTATTTCCTGCTATTTCATTTTTGATTTCGTTCAATTGTGAATAATTGACTGCATCATGTTCATCAGCGCCATCTGCTACTCCCGTAATCTTTTTATTACCAGCATAAATACCCCCAGTAGTCATATTAGGACCACCAGTAATCACGAAGCCATTATCGCTTAAATTCGCCTTGCCTGCTATTACACGTTTAACTCTGACAATATCATTCAAATCAAACTTTACAGTATTGTCACCGTTTTTGGTAATTTTGATATTCTTACTTTCTTCATTACCATCCTCTGCATTAACACCTACAAAATCTACTATGCTACCAGCCTTAACATCTGTAGCATCTCCACTGTTAACAGAAAGCTTCCAGCCTCCTGCCTCTGATATCATTCCTTCTATTTTTTTAAGCTGTGAAAAATTGACAGCATCGGTATCGTCTTCTGCATTAGCTACTCCTTTAATCGTTTTACCACCAGCATGAATGCCCTTAACAGTTATGCTCGGCCCCTCGCCATTGTTAAATCTAAAGCCAGCAGCATCCATAACGCTCTCTCCTGCTGTGACAGTCATTACATTAATATCATCAGACAAACCAAATTCTACAGTATTGTCACCGTTTTTGGTAATTTTGATATTCGGGTTACTTTCGCGACCAGCTGATTGCAAATTTACCACACCGTTTGGACCAATATGCGTAGCATCTGCACCATTAACAGAAAGTTGCCAACTTGTTTTGAAACCATCTTTTACTTCTTTCAGCTGTTTATAATTCACTGCCTCATCATCTGCAGTCGCATCTGCCACCTTTGTAATCTGTTTATTGCCAGCATCAATACCGTCTATAGTTATTTTTGCCCCATTAGTGATTATAAAACCATCGTCACTCATAGAACTTCGTCCTGTAGTGACACTCGTCAATTTAAGCATATCACTCAAAGTAAATTCAATTTTATGCTTAGTACCTTCAGTTTTTTTTGCAATTTTTAAGTTATCTTTTCCTACTACACCATTTTTCACTGAAAAATCTACGGTATTGTCTGAATTCACATCTGTCGGATCTGTATCGTTAGCAGAAATTTGCCAAGTACCTCCCCCTGCTATGACATCTCTCATAGCTTTCAACTGGGCAACATTCACTGCATCAGTGTCTTCACTCCCTGCTGCAACATTTGTAATCTGTCGCGTTAATTTCTGGTTAGTATTACCAACACTAAAATCACCTGCAGTGCTTTTCCATGCAAGATCATTCTTTGTTGTTGTAGTATTTGTTACAGGATCATACCCCAAAACTTCCCCATTAACACGAGAAACAGATCCTCCCCCCACAGCAACACCATCTATAACACGTACTTGTGCATTTATACCAATTGCAACTGAATGAGCCGTCTCAGCATAGGTATGAGTACCTATGGCAATCGAATTTTTACCCTTCGCTATTACTTTTCTTTCCTCCCCGCTTTCTGCAGGTTCCCCACCACCTATTGCAATAGAACCAAGAGCTTGAGCTTCAGCCTTCGTGCCTATAGCAACCGCGTACTCGTCAGCTGCTTTGGTTTTTAATCCTAATGCAATACTATCGTAACCAGACGCAGATGCCACCTTACCAATAGCAACACTATTTATACCGCTCGCGGTTGCATCTGAACCAAACGCAATCGCATCGTCCAACGTAGCTTGAGAACGCACACCTATAGAAACGCTATTTTTACCAGAAGCAGTTGCAAGTCCTCCAATAGCAACTGCAGATTTCCCCGATGCTTCTGAACCTACACCCATAGCAACACTTGCTATACCACTTGCAAGTGCAGAAACACCAAAAGCTTGTGCTCCCCCTGCCTTTGCTGTCGCGCCTGCACCAAATACGGTTGAATAATTACCCGTCGCTGCAGATCCACAACCGGTAGCAAAAGAATAAACACCATAAGCTTCAGGCAGAGCATTCATAAAACCACCAGTAATTCCCCCCATATAACCACCTAAAACTCTACCATCAGTGCTAGTCGTGTATCCATCACCCGCCCAAATAACCTTTCCAGTGGTCGTACCATAAGGACTACGATTTCCAAAAACTTTCTCACCAACAAATCTATCATATTGTTCTTGTGCGGTTATTCGCTGACTATCAGCAATTCCTTGTTGTTGTTTGCCGCCACGATCAATAACGTTATCTACACCACAGTAGTCATCATCACCAGATAGAACAACACTGCCATGACTACCATGTGGATACATGACATTACCACCATTTGTGCTTCTAACTGTCTCTCCTGTTATTGAGAGATTCGCAGCAAAAACAGGAGAAACACTCGATAAGAGTGTCGCCATTACCGTACTAAGAGAGACAACTTTAATTAAATTTGGTGTGGAATATTTTTTTTTCATAAGAACCTCCTCCAACAGAGTTCAACATCATCACAACGCGTGAAAACACACACGGCAAAACCCTTGTTTGCGCACTTCAAAAACCAATAAATCAAGACAAAACTCTCCCCCTACGATACCGCTATCTTTACGGCATCGCCCTAAAATCTCTGCAACAACATCAAATCTAGAAAAGTCCCCAACCCTTTTAGCTAGAGGGATTCAAGCTAAAAAATCAATAAAAACACAAGACTTTGAAAATATACCATAATCTCCATTTAAAAATACTGCAATTTATCTCTTAACAAAATAGTTTCACTAAAGAGCAATTCTACTTTTCAAATAAAGCGCATCAGCAAAATGGCAAGAGTGTAAAAAATAATTTTTTATAAATTTGTAAAAATACTTCTCAATAAAATAGCAGTTCTTATAAACACAAATTTATGATTTTTTTAACTTATAGCACAATGTAATAGATAACGATTATCATGATAATCTCACTCTTTGTTGCGAGATAATCTGTTTCAATATATAATTGCATATCTTTGAAAGAAATCTTTCTTAATATAATGATGCACGCTCTATAAAAAGTTCCAACGTGCTCATCTTGTCCTCTTCATAAAAAGACAAAAGTGCTATAAATGATCTTTCGTTCTTCTCGCGTATATGTCTGTTACCCTTCTATAGGAACAAAACATCGTCATTGTATTTTCACTGTTGTATAAATTTTTTAAATATCACAAATCGAAAAGAAGCTGTTTTTTAGCTTTTCTCCCACATAACCCACTGTACTTGCACTGTTGTCAACATCTTTTCCCTCAACCAACAAACATTTCAGAAATGACACTATATTAGCTTCTTTTTTAATCAATTTGTTTGTTAAGCAAAATAATTGGTATTCTACAAAAAATGAGATTATCATTCGTTATTAAAAAGTTAGACGTTTACAAACCCTGTTTGCTTATTTTAATATATTAATGGCATTGATTTAGCTGTAATTGGCAATAGAGATTTTAAGGTGTTTTGTTTATCGTCAGAATAATCCTCCTCTACGCACATTAAAAGCCTTTTGGAAATGTATTTTATGCTATAAGTTCTATAGTAAACACATTGCCACCCATATTTACAATTGAGCGCTTCAAAATCTTGGAGTAATAAAATCTTTAATAGGCTTTGATTTAAAAGCACGTATTTTGCAGAAAATTGACAAAACCATGAGGTTCGTATACATGGCAATTCTAAGTGATGATAGTGGAGTGATACTTAAAAAAGCTGCATGGAAACCCGCAACGTTGAGGAATTAAGCATGACCTCTTTATGCGATAAAGAATTGTCTGACACACTGGTTGGTCTTTATGACGACTATCAACGCGGTTTCGACATTGGAGAAGAGCTTAAATTGTGCGTGGATTTGGCGTTATCTCTTGAATTGGAACTCAGTATTCATCGTTTAAGTGAAACAGATGCTGTTTTAAAAAAAGAGATTGTGCAAACCTTGCATCGTCGTAGAAATACCCATTCCAATGAAGATGAAATTGATACAATTTTTCATATGGATTTTGAAAAACGAAAATAATACAATACTCTCCCCATATGATACGATATTACCTCAGTGCTTTACTTTCTACTACGCTTAAACAAAAAACTTTCAAGAAGATTTAAAGTGTTACGTTTTCGCCTTCTTAACAATAGTGAGATGAATTAAAGAAACGCATCAATTCTTTTAGATCATTATCAAAAAATAGAGAGTATTCTCTATTATACATCAATTTATGCTTTGTTCATTAAGCACCAACTTTTACATTTTCTCAACTCTCCTTTAAAAGCAAAATATGAAATGTGCTGCAGCGTAAATGTTTTATAAAATAGCGTATATTGACCACTCTTAAACGTAATTTATTGTTTTTCATGTTTATAAAACAGCACTATGAGTATTCCAACAAACGCAACAATGCTTTGAAAAAAATATATCGATTGAGGTGATATGCTACTGTTATCGCTTGCCATAATGAGGTAGACTCCGAGGATCAAGCATCCAGAGATACCATTAAAACTTGCCTGCAATCTTCCTTGGTATTCAGGATCACAAGAGAGTTGTGATAAAGAAATCGAAAGAGCCCAACTCGAAAGTCCAAATCCAATCATAAAGTAAACAGGAAAAACAACAAAATTGTGTGTATTAACAGATAGAATAGCGAGGCCAATAGCCATAAAAGCTAATAAAATGGCTAATGTTTTCCTGATAGATAAAACTTTACAAAGAAGTGGTGAAAAAAACGCACCTGTCAATACGCCCATAGAATAAAGCACCTCCAGTATTGCAAAGATCCTGCTATCCGCATGTAAAACCTCTTGTATATAAGGAACGAGAATAACAGGAATGGTCATCAAAAGAGTCATAATAATCATCTGGCTTATATAAGGTACAAAAAGAGCCGGATTCTGCTTAAAATAATGAAGAGATGCTGTATAATTTTCCCACCAATTTTGCTGGTTTTGATTTTTAGATCTTCGGTTTTTAGGTACCTTCATTGCAAAATTAAATAAACCAGCAATGATAAAGAATATACCACCTATTAGAAGAGTTCCTTTTATTCCTGCATAGGCGAGTATCAATCCACTTAAGCCCATACCTACGATCGTGCCAAGTTCATAAACCATATCGATGGTTGCATTTGCATTGATGAGCTGTTCCTTCAGCACAATACTTTGAATTAAAGAAATAGCTGATGGCATATAAAAAGGGATAAAAATACCCAAAAGAGCAGATAAGACCATCAATTCAATTTCTATACCAAAATGCCAAAGCATTACCCAGCTTACGATTACCAAACCTCTCACAAGATTTGAAATAATAATCTGCGTTTTACGATTATATTTATCTGCCAATATGCCAAAAATAGGCGCAAAAATAATGCCAGGCGTCCAAAGAAAAAGCATCATCAACGCTACACCACGGATTGAGCCCGTTTGATTGTAAGCGAGCCATGACAATGTAATATAATTTAGTCCACTTCCAAATGTAGCAAATAAGCCGCTCAAAGTAAAATAGAGAAAAGTTCTATTTTCAAATAAAGCAATGCGTTCCTTCAAATTTGAAGTGAACATAAACTATCCTTTAAAATAAATACCAGTTGATATGCATCATACATCCTGTTTAAAAACATGCATTCTTACAATTTTCATTTTAGATCATTAAATTTAAGAAAACAAAATTTCTTTTTTGAGACTTTTACAATTTTCGCGCTGATGTATAATTAATTCTTCTATGAAAAAAACATTTATGGACAAAAACAAAATTAATATTTTATGTGCATTTTATTCAGAAGCTACACCTTTATTATGTAAAACAATTTTACGGTATGGAAGCTTCACTCACATTATTGTCCTTATTATTCCGTGCACTAAAATATGCTCGAGTATATCCTTCCATGTCGTTCTTCTATCACCACACTTTGGCTCTAAAAGAATAAACACACTATTATCCTCACGATAAATATTGATAACTTTTCTACTCCCCTTCTCCAAATCTTTTAAAACAAACCCATTACAGTTAGTTTTCCAAATAATTTTTTTCAATAAAAGAGAGTTTTTCTTCGTATTTTAAGTTTAAACTATTCCTTTTCTGCAACCGCTCCAGTACTGTAGTGGGCGATAAATGAAGATAAAATATAATATGGGGTCTTGGAATAGATTGAATTTAATTTAACGACACTTTCAAAAGAAAGCTCTCGAGCATAAAAATAAGCAAGACTAGAATAAACAGATCAATCGCTAATTAATAAATTTTGCAATGAAGCTAAGGAAGGTTCAATAATTTCAAGCGTATGTTTGCGTCTATCTGTCTTGCTAAGAGTGCTAAAAGCAACGGATCAGTTGCTTTTCCATTATCTAAATATCTCTAATTTATGGATTATTTCTATACTAAGAACTGTGTTAAAAATTTGTATTATATGTTTTTCTGTTGAGTAATGACGAGAAATTTCTTTGAAGAACCATATGGAGTTATAAACTTTTTTTCAAGATACATTCTGTCTATATACTCTCCATAAGTTAAATTGTTTTTTGTCTAAAATCTTTTAATGTTCAATAAGGTGTTTTTTAACTCGTCTCTAAACAGAAAAACACAATACTCCCGCATTTGTATAACTTATTAACTTTATGATAAATGGCGATATATAGACTTAGTTTTAAGATAAGATTATATTTTAGACAACTTAAAATGAGATTAAGTATTTGTAAAAAATATATTTTTTGATCACACTCCATAACCTTCCATTTTCTAATGAATTCTAGTAGAATTTCTGAGGATTACTCCTATAGCGTCGTGTAAGCGTATAAAAATGAGTTCGATCTAGATATATTATTGCCCCTAAGGGCTGAGACTGGATGCCGCTCCATAGGAATTTAATGAAATCAACTCTATCTTTTCTCAAACCACTGCCCTCACTATAAGCATTTGATATCCAATCCCGTCAAAAAGCAGCAGAGCAATTCTCAGAAAACATCGCTGAGATATTGAAATATGTCTTGCAAAAGCGTTTGAATCAAATGTTTCACTATATCTTTCGGTATATTCATAAACTGAAACTAAGAATATTATAATAAGCCTTCAAATAACGAAGTTTATTGTCACAACAACATCTAACAACGGTCAAAAGAAAAACCTCAACCTTGAGTATAAACAAAATCAACTTGAAAGCGCAAAATATATCTCTAGGACATAGTTATATTCGTTATCTGGCTTTCCCCTTATTGGCAAGCCTCCCGCAACAGACGCAGTAAAAATACCAACCTCTATCGCTATTCATTCTCCTGAATAATAAGCTATCACTACCATAGACATCAGCGTTCAAATTTTCCCTACCAAAAAACTTGACGTGCCCAGTAATATGTGTGTGTATTTATTATTTGTAAACATGTATGCTGATTTATAATACTGTGTGTTTTTAAGAGATTCTGAAATGGGGGGGATAATGTGCACAAACAACTGATGTTTCGGTTTTATGGGCTTGTTGTCCTGCTGTATCTTTCTGATATGGTTTTATTTTTAAGTAATCTTTGGAATGCTTATCGCATAACATCCTCATCGGTTTTCCTAGGCGTAACCATGGCTTTGGGAACTCTTATGCCCTATCTTTTGAAAAAAAGCGGACTTGTGCGCATTAAAGCCTCACTGCGGTTGGTCGATTTATACAAAAGGCGGATCATTATCTATAGCCTTCTTTTATTGATTGCTCTTTTCCATTACGCTGATTCCCCCTTTGGTTTTATTGCTGTCTCTATCTCTATCGGCTATCTCTCTTTGATTACCTTAAGCACACTCGAGACTTATAATACTAAACTAGCACTTAGTGGTTATATTAGCGCCCAAAAGGCTTCCCGCATTATGCAAACAGTGGTGCAAATTGGTGCATTTTTGGGAGCAGCACTGAGTGGTTATCTCTTAGAAGCGACCAGCCCTCGAGGGGCAGCAGCTGAAATCGGTTATAATGGTTTGATTGTGACACTTTGTGTGTTTGACATCATTATAAGCCTTATAGCCGGATATATTATCTTTTGCGATGAATATAACGCTACAGATACCACAGCACTTACAACTGGTAAGAAGCCAGCACCTACACCGCAAGCGGATGAGCTCTCCCGTGAGCTTAAACTTTTATGCGTTTGCATAGGACTTATTGGCTTTCATATTTGCGCTTATAATACGCTGGCAACTATTCTTTTTCAGAGTGTGAAAAATTTTGGTTCTGAATATTATGGGCTTTGCAGTGCGGTTGCAGGCGTGGGCGCTTTTTTGGCTGCTTTTATCAAAATCCCTCGTTTTGAATTTATTCTCCCAGCCCTTATGTTGAGCATGGCTGATCTTATTTTTAGCACCACACAATCGCCCTATTTGGCTGTGGTCTTTTGCTTTTTTATTGGCTTTTCAATGAATACCATGCGAATTAATGCCCGCAAACATACGATTGAAGCAACCAAAACAGAGGCTCAAGCAGAGCTGGTGGGAAGCTATAGCGGTATGCTTTATACTCTCTCCCAGTCGGCAGGTTATGTTATCCTTGGTCTTCTTACAAGCTCTGCCCTTATGGGACCTCAAGCAGCTGTTTATCTTCTACCCCTTATAGGGCTAATAATCTTTATTTATGTTCTTTTCCTTTTATCACAGCGGAACAAAGTATGAGAAAACCTATTCTTATTGTCGACCCTTTCTCCACTGGTGCCCTCTATGGCCCTGCTTTGAAAAAATTAGGCTATGCTTGTTATGGTGTTGTCTCTCAAGCAGCTCCTTTTTCACACTTTATGCTTTCTTATCAGGGAAAGGGCATGGCAGAAGCGAAGCTTCATAGTGTCGATGAGATAAAGAAACGCTTTCCTATCGGCACGATAGAGGCTGTAATAGCGGGTGCCGAAAGAGGTATCTATTGTGCAGAGCAATTGGCGGCTTATTATGGTTGTCTTGGGAATAACCCCTTGACTACCGATTGGCGACGGAAAAAAGCAGCGATGCAAAAACGTCTTTGTGAAAATGGTTTATCTTACATCCGATCAAAAATTCTTACAAAAAACGATTGTACTCTCGATGGTTTTGAAAGCCACAGCGGCTATGTGGTAAAGCCAAATGATTCTGCAGGGAGTGATGGTGTTTTGTTTTTCTCTAATCTTGAGGAAGTATTAACGTGGACCTCTGAAATCGACTGGAAGAAAAAAAATGTTTTTGGCGCACCTAACGAGGCCTATTTGCTCCAAGAAAGATTGGAGGGAGAGGAATACATCGTTGACGCCGTTGTAAAGGGAGAGGCTATAAAAATATGTAGTTTGTCACGATATAAAAAAGGTATTCATAATGGAAGTGCTTTTGTTTATGAATCGCTTGATGTGCTTGATGCTCAAGATCCCTCTTATGCCCCTCTTATCTCTTATGCAAAACAATGCATTCGCGCGCTGGGAATTGAATATGGACCTGCGCATATGGAAATCATGCAAACAGCTCGTGGTCCAGTGATGATTGAAGTAGGAGCCCGCCTCCACGGAGGAATTGCACCCACCTTGTTCACGCATTGCTATGAAGATGGTTTACTTGAAAGCTCCGTTAACCTTATTGCAGGCGTGTTTTCGCAAACACCAAGTCGCTTTAAGAAAAAAGGGCGTATTATCTTCCTTATCAACGAGATCGACAGTCATATTATAAAAGATGTTAATGTATGGCGGCAAAAGCTTCATTCTTGGGAAAATGTGGTTCATTTTATGCTCTTTTTTAAAGAAAACGAGCCCCTCCCCCTAACCATCGATTTAAATACCTGTCCAGCTATTATAGCAATTTGGGGACACAGTGATGATGAATTATCAGCTTTGGAGAGGATCATTCGTAGCAATTTCTTATAAAATACAGCAAGGGGGAGAAAAACATGGATTCAGAAGCGCAATCAATTGAAAATATAGACAAATATTAAAAATGGAAGCAAGTCATTTTTAAAGAATTCAATGCAACCATGAATAACAAAAACAGACCTTTTCCTTGTCTATTCGGGATAAATGAATACCCAAAAAACATGCTTAGATTTAGGCTCACAAAAAGTTGACCGCAAAAAGTACTATAGAAAACCTTATAAATTATTGCGATAACTATAAGAGCTTTGGAAAAAACATCTTTTATTACTTTCGAATCCCCCCATACAAAAAAGTTGAAGTTTATAGAGAGAATTTTGGGTCCATACTTAAAGATTTTCAAACGCTTGACAACAGAAAAGGCCCAAGTATATACTTCAAAATATGGATAGCCCTCTATGAAAATTCTGCTTTCATGGCGAACCTATATCCATAGTTTGCAATACACTATCTCATATAAACAGAATAAGTAGAAAAATTTCTATATTTATTTGACTTTCAAGCCCAGATGGTTTTTTCTCATTTGCTCAGTACAGAACAAAAAGAAAAAAATGTCTCCATTGTAGAAAAAAACTTGAACCTTTTGATATTATTATAAAATCCACCTTTTTATGGGAATATGACAATCCAAAGAATAAAGAATGGATGCAATATTTCTTACAGGATAATAGTACTGCCCCCCACCTTGCCCATATCTTACAATGGAGTACAATAATGACTAAGTTTCCTAGAATTAAACAAAAGTATATATAATGATGCTACAAAGTATAGAATTCATGCTGATAGATGCCTTGCAAAAATAAATACCTACAACGCATTTGAACTCAAATTTTATGAAAAACTCGAATTTAGTACTGAACCATATTCGACAATGGAGAAAATCATAAAATGGCTTGAATCCCTGTTTGAGAGAGAGAAAGTTATTGCGTAATTCTGTTTTTCTTATGATTGTGATTGGTTGTTTGACGAGTTTTTGTGCTAGTGGTGTATTATCTATTGGCCTTTCTTTGTTACAATTCCAAGATACAACGGGAGAAGCGTCTGCTACTTTAAATGTTGTTAATTTAATCGCAATTGGAATTGCTGGCTTATGTTTGGGAAACGTGTTGGCGCACTATCAAGGCTTTATAATTGGGTTTTATAGTCAAATTATTTGCGCTTGTTTATTATCTTTCTTATTATTTATGAACAATCCGGTGCTTATTTTATTTGTATTTTTTTTACTTTCTCTCTTGATGGGGGCAGATAACCCAAATAACAATAGTGCCTTGAATCAGCTGGTTCCCGCTCCCAAACAAAAAGCTGGAATTTTTGCATTTTACACTAGTTGCTGTCAGTTTTTTGTTATTATATCCCCATTGCTTATATATTTTATAATTGCGCATTTGGGGCACAAAATAGCCATAGCCTTTATTGTATTTATCTATCTTTTGAATGCCTGCTTATGGTTTCGTATAAAGTCTATACAACAACTAAACAGAGTAAAAGAGCTATTAAAAAAGCCATCTCAAAAAGCTTATGGAGTTGGTTTTAGATGCCTTTGGCGGATTTCTGCGTTGCGGTTTTTAACGATTAATCGTATTTTGAATAATTCTCTCTATACGGGGCCTATTGTTTTATTGCCACTTGTTCTTGCTTCTATAACATCAGATAATATAAAATTTACAGCTATTCAAAATTCTATTTTTGCTTTGTCAGCACTGGGTTTTGTGATCAATGGTCTTATCTCATCTTATTATTTACAGAAATTTCCATCTTTAATTCGTTTTTTTGTATGGGGGGCACCGGCTTTTGCTGTGATCGCAATCTCTTTTGTTTTATATTTAAATTTTACTCAATATTCCCTTTATATTATGGGGTTTTTATTAGGTATTGGGCAATTTTATTTTAGGATATCGGGAATAACAATTGGACAAGCTATCACACCTAGTGAAAATTTAGCCGAGGTGATTTTGGCAGGCGATGCCAGTGTACGCATCATAACAGCTTTATTCTCTATTGTGCTTTTATATGCAGGAAAATTTTTTTCATTTTCTATATTATACGTCCTATGTGTATTTATAGGCTTTTGCGCCCCTTTATTTATTTTGCACGGACTATCTATTTACATACAAAGCTTAAAGATAAAAGAAAGCGCCGCATGAATGATATTCAATTATTATATTACGTCAGCCTTTTTTTGATTATCGTATAGATAAAAATTTTGTACAAATATTCATGACATTAATTTTCAATAAGCACATTGCGTGAGAAAAGCTGAGGTGTTCGTTACCTCTCATGTGGATAAAACGCATTTAGCCCGTTAAGCAACGAAATTGCAAATAGCACTATGATCACCATTAATTCTCAAAGCTCTACCAGAAGTTAGTGATAATGGCAAAAATCCTTTAATGATATTTGAAGAGATCGTTTATGCTAGATCAGGTTATCTAAAGATCGAGAGAAGAGGAGCTTAGAAATTATAAAATTTATGGAAATTCAATAGTAATTTCTAAGTGTACATAATGACAGGCATAGCTCGGCGCGAACTAGTCAATTTCAAACAATAAAAAATCCTGCAAATGCTGAGCTTTTTAAACTATGTCATATCAAGCATATGAAAGTTCGTTTTAAATTAATGGCGGAGAGAGAGGGATTTGAACCCCCGATAGAGTTGCCCCTATGCCGCATTTCGAGTGCGGTGCTTTCAACCACTCAGCCATCTCTCCATAATAAAGTGAAACAAAAATCGGCACTATTTGAGTATATAAGGGGTAGATAACCTTCAATTGTTTTTGGTACAACCTTTTTTTCTTTTTTATGGGACTTTATTGACAGAGAATAGAAATTCCTTCATATATACAAAATATAAGCGTGGGGAAATCTGCGCATATTTGTGTTGAAGAAGGTTTTAACCTTCTTCAAGATCTATTACGACTGATAAAAAGCAGCCTATTTTCCCTTATTTTAAGGCAGAAATTAAATAAGAGCTGGAGTGAACGGAAGGATAAAAAATGTTCGCAGTCATTAAAACTGGTGGTAAGCAATACCGCATTGTTGCTAATCAAGTGGTAAAAGTTGAAAAAGTTAGTGGAAATGCGGGTGATGTTGTTGAATTCAATGACATATTAATGATTGGGCAAGAAGGTAATGCAGTTATTGGTACCCCTGTCGTTGCTGATGCATTGGTGACAGCTGAGATTTTAGAACAGGCACGTGGGCGCAAGGTTATCGCATTTAAGAAGCGCCGTCGTCAAAATTCTAAACGCACGCGTGGCCATCGTCAAGAATTTACGAGGCTTCGTGTTTTAGAAATTTTAATGGGTGGTTCAAAACCTAAAAAAGCAGCTGCGAAACCGATAAAAGAAGAAGCAACTGCCCTAAAAGAAACAAGAGCAGCTGCTGTTGAGAAGACGGTTAAAAAAACGGCTGAAAAAAAGACTACGTCGCAGAAGAAAGCGTCTGTAGCGTCAAAGAGTAAGAAAGATTAAAGGAGAGCGTCTATGGCACATAAAAAAGCTGGTGGTTCCTCGCGTAATGGTCGCGATTCAGAATCGAAACGTCTAGGCGTTAAAAAATTTGGTGGTGAAACCGTTATTGCCGGAAATATTATTATTCGCCAGCGTGGTACACGTTGGCATCCTGGCAACAATGTCGGCATTGGAAAAGATCATACGCTTTTTGCATTATCAAATGGCAAGGTTTCTTTTCAACGCAAAGCGGGTAATCGTTCCTACGTTTCAGTCATTCCTATGGTGGAGGCAGTAGAGTAATCTGTAACACTCTCTAGCAATCAACAGGATTTCATTGAATTATAGTTGTGGTTTTATAAGTATTAAAAGGGAAAGATAGAGTCTCATCTTTCCCTTTTTGCGTTGGTACTATAATAAATGTAGAAGATATACGAAAAAGGTAGAATTGAGGAAATGGCTTTTCTCAATGAAGGAAAAAGTTTGTGCGATGTTATGTTAGTATTTAGTACTAAACATATTGATATTATGATAGAATTTGTTGATAAATTTCTGTATAATAATAGTGAGAGAGACTTTCTTTTTATGTATGAAGAAGTGTCTAGTGATTTCTTATAAGAGAAGCAGTTTGTTTTCAGAAAATTATGAGAAATTTAATGAGAGCATTCTTTATGTAATCATTTTGATAAAGATGGGGCTTTTTATCGGCATTGTGGTATTGATGAGTTGTCATACTGTTTTTAGGTGGTAGTGTGGATAGGTGGGACTATTCATTTAAAAAGACATAGGGATAAAAAATCCATAAGAAGGCAGCCAAAACTACTTTGAAAGTGACGTGCATTAAGGGGCTTTCGGTAAATCGAGAGTGAAATTATATTTTTAAGGATGACGGTGTTTAAAGATATAAAAATAACCAACGTGCAATCAGCGCCCTTCAAGAATATTTTTTCTGATTTCACTATTATTGTGTATTGTTGAAAATAAATAAGCATAAGAGCTAGGGTTAAGGCAATAATTACTTTTCATTTTTGTACTTTATTTATCTCAGTTATCGAAATGTCTAGAAAATAAGATGATTTGTAGAGTTTTTCTTGATTTTAGTAGTTGGTGATGGTGCTTGGGGGATGTTCGTACTTTGCAAATGTGCGACAGAGGGTATTGTGTATTTGTGATGTTGATTGAAGTAAAGGTGTAGCTTAAAATATATAAATATTATATATCGAGGGTTTGATATCATAAGATGGGCAGCACGGAATTTTAAATATGATAAGTTGCATGGAGCAATTTGTAATTATGTCATGAATTTATAAAGAGGGATAATAGGTTAAATAAACTTTGAGGAATCAATCAAAATATTAGCTGAAGTTACGGATGATTGGGAAGGATGCTTTCTTGTAGGAAAAATAATGAAAAGTTATGTTGGATAACTTAGGATAATGAGAGTGTTTTGAAAACATAGTTTTTCAGGTGATTGGTTCTGTAGGAAATGGGGTTTTGTCTTTGTAAAGTAAAAGAGTAAGAGGCAGATTTGCTTATAATGGTTTTAAGCACTTCGCTAGATAATAATATCCAATTGTTTTATCGGTTATATTGAGGTATCTAAGCACCTCACTTAGCTATATTCCGTAAAATATAAATAAAGCTGTGGTGGTATTTATAGATTGTATTTTGGGAAATGCAGCTTTGAAAAGGAATGTGTCAGAGATATTGGTGCTCAAATGTGAGGCAATTTGAATTCATGATGAGATATGAGAAAGCAGAAGCAATGAATGTAGATTTTGCTGATGGTGAAATCTTGTCTATAAGATCTGTACAACTTGCAGCTGCTTTTGATCATAAAAATGATGCAATTTATGCTGCTGCTGAATTGCTTGTGCAGGTTGGTGCAGTTGATAAGTGTTATCTGGCAAGCATGCTTGCACGTGAAGAAACAACCAATACTTGGCTTGGAAATGGTATAGCCATTCCTCATGGTATGGCTGAAAATCGTGATTTAATTATCAAGGATGCTGTTGCTGTTATACAGGTTCCTGCTGGTGTTGAGTGGCATGATGGAAAAAAAGCACATTTGGTTATTGCCATTGCAGCGTGTCCAGATCGCTATAGAGAAATTTGTAAGAAATTGACGTCTCTTTTATTTGATAAAAAACAGCTTGAAGTACTTGCAACAACTATGGACAAACAGCAAATTGTTACAACTTTGTTTGACCAAGATATGAAGATAGAAAAAACTTTTATTGGTGACCTTTCGGTGTGTCAGGAATGGACTTTAGATTATCCAAGTGGTCTTCATGCACGACCAGCTTCTCTTTGGGTTGATTTTGCAAAAAAGGCTCAAAATTCTATCAGAGTTCGCCATGGTCAATATACCGTTGAAATGAAAAATTTGGTTGGTTTATTGCAATTAGGAGCAAAAAACGGTGATGTTCTGATTTTTTCTACAGATGCTGCAGAAGGAACACAACTTCTCAATGATGCCATTGCTATTGCGAAAAAAGTGAGTATTAGTGAAAAATGTCTGATGAGAGCAATGGAATCTCAAACAAAGGCTTTTCATGGTTGGTATCCACGCTCTATGCAAAAAGGCATTTCTGGTGTTGGAGCGAGTTCAGGATTAGCATTTGGTAAGATTTTTGTTTTAAGGCAAAATGATATTTCCATAATAGATCAGCCAATTGATTTTGCAGCTGGTGCAGCATGTCTTGAAAATGCTCTTACAAAAACAAAACATAAAATGGCATCTGTGATTTCTGATATTACAGTGCGTATGGGAGCAGATTCTGCTGCGATTTTTTCTGCGCAAATGGTTTTGCTTGAAGATGAAAATTTAATAGCTCAAGCTTGTCGTTTTATAGCGGAAGGTCATGGTGTCGCTTGGTCTTGGGATAGAGCGGTTCGTCAATTTTCAGATATGTTTTTTAAGGTAGATAATCCTTTGTTAGCAGCACGTGCTGTTAATTTAGTTGATGTTGGTCGACGTGTTTTAGGTGAAATCAATCCATCCTATAAATCGTTCTTTTTAAATGATATTCCACATGGTGTAATTCTGGTTACAAATGACCTTTCTCCTTCTGATGTAGCACAACTTGATTGTACAAGGGTAAAAGGATTAGCAACAGCATGGGGAGGTCCATTATCTCATACAGCTATTTTGGCGCGTACTCTTGGTATTCCAATGGTGGTTGCTGCAGGTGATGATATTTTAGCGATTCAGTCTGATATTCAGGCTATTATTGATGGCGATAACGGATTTATTTACCTTGATCCTACGCTTGAAGACGTTGAAGATGCTCAAAGGCATATTGATACTGTTGCGCAAAAACGTGTCAGTGAAATAAGTGCGTGTAGATTACCAGCGCAAACGATAGATGGTCAAAGAATTCGTATCATGGCTAATGTCAACTACGCAAATCAGGTTCCTGTTGCGCTTGATTTGGGGGCTGAAGGTGTTGGACTCATGCGCACGGAATTTTTGTTTTTAGAGAATCCATATATTCCGGATGAAGAGCTACAATTTAATATATATCGGGCGATGATTACAGCTGTAGGAGATAAGCCATTAATTATTCGTGCGCTTGATATTGGTGGAGATAAACAGGTTACGCATTTACATTTATCTAAAGAGGACAATCCTTTTTTAGGTGTTCGAGGAACGCGGCTTTTGTTACGTCGACGTGATCTTTTGGTTCCTCAATTACGTGCTTTATATCGAGCAGCAAAAGAGGGCGGAGATCTATGGATTGTGTTTCCGATGGTCATGTCTGTTTCAGAGATTGTCGCTATAAAAAAGATTGCAGAGGAAATCCGCAACGATATTGATGCACCAAAATTAAAACTTGGTATTATGATCGAAGTTCCAGCAGCGGCTATTATGGCAGATGTATTAAGCGCCTATGTTGATTTTTTTTCAATTGGAACCAATGACCTAACACAGTATACAATGGCTGTTGATCGGCAAAATCCGTACCTTGTGTCTGAAGCTGATAGCCTTGATCCAGCAGTTTTGCGTATGATTTATCAGACTATTCAGGGAGCTGCACAACATAAGTGTTGGGTTAGTGTATGTGGTGGTATGGCTGGAGATCCTTTTGGTGCAATGATTTTGACTGGATTGGGAATTCATGAGCTTTCTATGATATCTTGCGATATTTCTCCAGTAAAGGCGTGTTTACAGACTCATAGTTTTGAAGATATGAAAATTTTAGCACAAAAAGCATTACAATGTGAAACTGCACGAGCTGTACGTGCTCTAAGCAAGGATATAAGGTGATAAAGAACATTAAGGGAAAAGAACGAGCTCATTTTGCACAGTAATCAGATCTTTAGTGCTGTAAAACATTATCCTTTAAGACGATTATTAACAACATATTAATTTATAATGGTAGTTTATCGTTTTACATAATGAGAGCTCTAAATATCGTAAGGTTTGTTCGTTTTAAATTTCTCTATATTCAATTAATAAAAATTATTCTTTTATACATTACAAGGAGGAGTAATGTATGGATAAAAACACTTTAGGAAAGAATAAATGCCTTTTATGCATTCTCTTAAATAGCAGGGGATGTTGTAACATTAGGGGATAAATAGCGTGATCGTACTTGGCTTTTCCTTTTTATTTAAGAAAAGATGATGCTATCCAATAAATTTTATACCACTCATAGACACCGTATGAGGTAGATGTGACAAGCTTTAAGAGATGTTTTTTAACAAACGTGTGGATGAGAAAAAAATATATTTTTAGAGTATTCTGTTTTGTTATGAGACCATATCCCACTTAAAGAATGCGATAATCAAAAGTATGAAGTAATACGTACTCTCTTTTAAATAATGGAGACTACTTTAGATATTTTGAAAACTGTAAAGCTGAATTTAAAAATATATGGTAAAAATGAAAACAGGTTTGCATTTTTATGATTTTGTATTTGACCAAAATGAGACTATTTTTTCATTTCAGAAAATAAGATATATTCATACATATTAAATTAAAAATGCAAAGTTTTTTTGTCTGAATTTTATTTTCTTTAGTATCAACTAAATATAGAAGTGTGACATTGAATAGAGGATTTAGAGTAGAGCTTATTATGTAATCCTATGAAAGAGAAGACTGACACCATCACACTATTTTACAACTCTCAATGTTGCAAAAATTCGTGCTATTTAAAAAAATGCATAAGAGGCACTTATCCTCTCTTAAAATGTTCTTCCCCCACATACCATCCCTTCCTATGACGCATAAGCAAGTGATTTTAATTCATTCAATATGAAAGGGGGTCTGATGAGAAAAATTTACGATATTCGAGGTTTTTATGATGTGTAAACGATAATTTATCATTATAAGTCAATATATTATATATTGTCTTAAACATAAAAGTGATTAGCAGGTAGATCTCATTTCAAGAAAGAGTTGTTTGTAATCAAAATTATAGTGATTAAAGACTTTCATCCTTGGAGGCAAGAAGGAGGTTGAAAATGATTTTATTGAAATGAAATTTATTATCTGAATAAACAATTTTAATATTAGGGATATAAGAAGTTTATATCGTTATTATTCTATTTATTATTAGGGTAATCAATGGTGTGAAGCGAGAGGTATTTAATGATTTGGTTATGTAAAACCATGGATTGTATGCCAATTTTAAGAGAAGTATTTTTTTGTGAAGCAGAAAGTGCGTAAATGAGCATGAAAGTTTATAACTGGTGACAATTTTTTTATTCCCATTATTGTATTCTACAAACCTATCCACGAAAAAAGTTTTTTCTTAAAAAGAAGGGATGTGCTTGTTATTCAACAGATATAAGCTATTACTTTAATAAATGAATTTGTTTTTTGGGTTTTGAATGTGTAGTTTAGACTTGCACGTTATTTCTTTCTGGGTATAGTGCAAACTTCTGGAGAGGTGGCCGAGTGGTTGAAGGCGCACGCCTGGAACGCGTGTATATGGGAAACCATATCGAGGGTTCGAATCCCTCTCTCTCCGCCACAGTTTATAAAGCGATATTATTAAAACTGTCTTTAATCGTAGCTTGCCGGTTGTAGATTGCCAGCGGGTTTTGTATAATTTGACACTAGTTTTTGTACCAATTTATTTTTTTTCAAAGAGTTTTAAAGGTGTTCTCAAAGGGTCTTCAAAGACCACTCAAAGGTCTTTATCGTTTTGCGAATAAATTCTCATTTTTACAATTTTTACACTTTTTTGATTTTCTGTTATATAAATCTAATCCAGATAATAAGAGAACGCATAGTAAAATTAAAGAATTATCTCATATTTCTTTCTCATTCTACTTTTGCTTAGTTAGTACAAAAACTACTGTAAAATTATATTTATTTTGCACGTCTTGCCTGAATATGTGCCAGCAACCCTAATGTTGAACTATCACGATTATCCGCTTTACTTTCTCCACGAAGAATTGGTAGTAACTCGTTTGCTAATTCTTTACCAAGTTCAACACCCCATTGATCAAATGAATTAATATTCATTAAAATCCCTTCAACAAAAGTACGATGTTCATAAAGCGCAATAAGACGACCGAGTGCAAAAGGTGTTAATAAATCTTGAACCAGCGTAATACTGGGACGGTTTCCTTTAAAACTTCTATGAAGTGCTAAATGATCTGCCTCACCCTCATCAACTCCATTTTTTATCAAGATATGCCGAGCATCTTCAATACTACGCCCCTTCATCAATGCTTTTGATTGTGCCAAACCGTTTGCTAGCAACATCTCATACATAGAATGTAAATTTTTCTCATGCCCTTTTATAAATAAAATAAATTCTACAGGAATAATATCTGTTCCTTGATGCAGAAGCTGAAAAAAAGCATGTTGACTATTTGTTCCTGAAGCCCCCCAAACAATTGGACCACTTGAAAAACTTAATGGTTTTCCATCCAGCGAGACTTGCTTACCATTTGATTCCATATCAAGCTGTTGTAAATAAGCTGGAAAATGTATTAAACGCTGTGCATAAGGAATAATCGAACGTGATGAATAACCACAAATAACACGGTGCCAAAACCCTAAAAGAGCAAATCGAATAGGAATATTTTTATGCAAAGGCGCTATTTTAAAATGTTGGTCCATCTGCAAGGCGCCTTTCAGAAATTGGCGAAAATTCTGCCCTCCTATTGCTAACATAACAATAAGACCGATAGCTGACCAAATTGAATAACGCCCTCCAACCCAATCCCAAAATTTAAAAACTCTTGTGGATTCTATGCCGAATTCTGCCACTTTATCAAGAGCACTTGAAACAGCAACAAAATGCGTACAAACGGCTTCTTCTCCTAAATGTGAACAAATCCACTGACGTGCAACTTGAGCATTTACCATTGTTTCAGCCGTTGTAAAAGTTTTAGAAGAAATGATAAACAGCGTTGTTGCTGGATTTAAAACAGAGAGAATATCAGAAATATGCGCACTGTCAGCATTAGAAACAAAATGACACTGTGGACCATCATGATAAGGTTTTAAGGCGTATGTGACCATTACAGGACCAAGATCAGAACCACCAATACCAATATTGACAATATCACTTATTCTCTCGCCACTGCTTCCCTTATAGCTGCCATCACGCACCTTTTCAGAAAATCTTTCCATATCTTCAAGGACGTCTTGAATATCACGAATAAGATTATGACCATCCAACATGAAAATTTCAGCAGCAGGTAAACGTAATGCAATATGAAGAACTGAGCGTTTTTCCGTTGTATTAATCGCCTTACCAGAAAACATTGCATCACGCCGGCCTAACACATCTGCTGCGACCGCTAAATCATCTAAAAGTTGCAATGTTTTAAATGTCACCCCACATTTTGAAAAATCGAAAAGAAGATCATCAAGTCTGAGGGAAAAATGGGAAAAACGCTGTTCATCTTCTACAAAATGCCGACGAATATCATAAACCCCATCCTTTGCGGCATGGTTTCTTAAAGCTTTTAATGTGGCTTCAAAAGCCTTTTCATTTCGAATCGAAAAGCTATCTCCCATAAGGTTATCCTATACAGTTATTGATAATGAAATCTATGCCCAAACAATAACAAAGCAGAAAGCATCTCCTTTATTGCTCGCTATTTTCACTGCTCACATAAAAATGAAGGAATATACAAAATATAAAGGATAAGATCCGAAAATGATATTTTTACAAGAATAAACTTTCAAATCTTTTCTATCATACACATCATTTAACTTGATTGAGTTCTTTTGTTAAACGTAAATCTTCTTCTGCTTTTGGTCTTATAAAACGCCCTAAAAAAAGATAAACAACCGGTGTAACATAAAGCGTAAAAATAGTTGCTAAACCTAAGCCACCAACAATAACCCAACCTAAAGCTATACGAGCTTCTGCGCCAGCACCTTTGGCCAAAACCAAAGGAATACCTCCTAAAATGGCACAAATCATTGTCATACAAACTGGACGAAGGCGAATGTTTGCTGCTTCTTCTACGGCTTCACGCACACTTCTTCCCTGATCGCGTAATTGATCTGCAAATTCAACAATGAGAATACCATTTTTTGCCATAACACCAATTAACAAAATTAATCCAATTTGGCTGTAAATATTAAGACTTACACCACTTAATAGCATAGCAATTACAGCACAACCAATCCCTAATGGGACAGTGGCCATGATAATGAATCCTGAAATAAAGCTTTCAAACTGAGCAGCCAAAATCAATAAAATAATCAAAAAAGCAATGCCAAAAACAATCATAAAATTGGAAGATGTTTCATTAAGCGTTTCGGCTTCCCCTAAGGGAACCAAGTAGGTCCCTTTTGATAACAAAGGAGAAGCAATTTTCTGTACAGTTTGGTAAGCTTCCCCTAAAGCGATATCTGGAGCAAGATTTGCGCTTAAAATAACAGCACTCATGCGTTTTTCCCGTTTTAATTGAGGAGCAATAGCTTTTTCATGTAAACGCGCAATAACCGATAAAGGAACATATCGATTGTCTTTGGTTTTTAAAAAAATATTTTCTAAATCGCTAGGACTCTTCATAGAATTTGTACGCGATATCAATTTAACATCGTAAGAATGATCATCCACGTTAATGGAACCAATCTTTTTACCATCCAACATTGTTTGTAATGTATCGCCCAAATTGGTGATATCAATCCCTAAATCGGAGGCTTTTTTTCGATTGATTTCAATAAAAAATTGCGGTTGTGTTGCATCAACAGTAAGACGTGGGCGAATAAAACGCGGATCATCTTGTAAAGTACTCACCAGCTTATCAGCAATAGGTTGTAATGTTGCATAATCATTGCCAAGAATTGCAAATTGTAATCCTTGCCCAGTTCCTCTCACACCCAAAGAATTTCCCTGCGCAGCAAATACAAAAACTGCGGGAAACTGTTTAACCTTTGCATTAACATCTTTCACGATTTCTTGCTGACTACGTAACCGTTTATCCCAAGATGAAAGCAATAAAATCAAAAAAGCAGTATTGGGTGAACCACCAGCACCCGCGATAGAGTAACTGTTAGCAATCTCCCCTGCATCACGTAATGGCTGTAGACTTGCTTCAATTTGCTCTATTTGCTCGTTCAAATATTGTGTTGAAATACCTTGTGGTCCATTAATAACCAAAAAGATCACAGCTCTGTCTTCTGCTGGCGTTAATTCCTGTTGTAGCTTCGTATAGCCTCCAACACAAAGACCCGCAAAAATAAGTGAAGCAAAAACAACAGCCCAAGGCTTTTCTAAACACTTATGCAAACTGTAAGTATATGCCTTATGAAAAAAAGTACCTAATTTATATAAAAAAGCAAAATGATGGGACTCTTCCTCTTTCTCCTCAATATGTTCTTTGAGAAAACGCGAAGCCAACATGGGACAAAGCGTTAAGGCAACAACTGAAGAAAGCAAAATAGAAATTGCCAAAACAAAACCAAATTCTCTAAAAAGACCTCCAACTTGCCCAGGAAGAAAGGAAATAGGAACAAACACAGCCACTAATGTCAGTGTTGTTGCTAAAACAGCAAAAAATACTTCACGTGTTCCTATCACCGCTGCTGCTCTGGAACCTAATCCCATGTTGCGCCACCGAACAATATTCTCAAGAACAACAATGGCATCATCCACAACAAGCCCTGTTGCTAAAACAAGTCCTAAAAATGTGAGAATATTCAATGAAAATCCTACAAGATAAATAGCTGCAATGGTACCAATCAAAGCAACAGGAAGAGATACAGCAGGTATCAGCGTTATACGAATGTCTCTGAGAAAAAGAAAAATGACCAAGATAACGCTCAAAATAGCAATGACCAACGCAACTTCAACCTCATGAAGAGCGCTTTTAATAAAAACTGCATCGTCATTAATAACGTCTATATGTACAGAAGAAGGAACAATACTTTTGAGATTATCAACAACGGCTCTCACACCTTCAGAAATATTAAGAGTGTTGGATTGTGCTTTACGCACGATACCTAATCCAATACCTGTCTTTCCATTAATACGAAGAATAACCGTTTCTATATCCGGCGATAAAGTAACATGCGCTACATCACCAAGATGCACATGAGGCTTTAAAACAACTTGTTCAAAAGATTCTGGTGTTGTTAAACGTGCAGTAGCACGCACAACTAAAGTTTGTTTAGAATTGCGTAATGATCCTACTGGCACATCCGTTGTCATATCAGCAAGAACACGTGAAATATCTGCTACAGTTAATCCATAACTTGCAAGTTTTGCTTGATCTATATCAATCTGAAAAATCTTTGTGCGAGCACTATCGACCTGTACATCACCAACACCATCAACAGCAGAAATTGCATCAACAATCTGATCGTTTACAATCGTGGTTAAATCATCAACACTCATTGTTGGTGACGTCACAACCAAATACATCATGGCAGCAGCATTCGAATCTGCTTTAATAATCAAAGGCGAATCCGCATCTTTCGGTAAAGAATAGGTAATACGGGAGAGAGCATCACGAATATCAGATGCTGCAACATTCAAATCAACACCAACATTAAAATTAATCTGTACACGGGAGCGCCCAAAAGAAGACGTTGAAGAAATCGTCTTAACACCTGAAACACGAGAAACGGCATCTTCTATAACTTTTGTAACTTCACGATCAATTGTTTCTGCCGACGCACCAGAAAACACCGTCACAACCGTCGTTACGGGAGTATCAACATCGGGTAATTCTCTTACATCAACATTTAACCATGCTGCAAATCCTGCAATGATGATCATAGCATTTAAAACAAAAGTAAAAACCGGTCTGCGAATAAATAAGGTAATGAGACCACCTTGCTCGGCCTGTGACATCGGCTGTTTTGTGCTCAATTCTTGGCTCATTGTATATCCGTTCCGTAAACTGCTGGTAATTGCTGTTGATGAGACTTTGGATCATCAATCGTTACTTTACTTCCTGGATAAAGCATTTGTACTCCTTGAATGACAACTTGATCACCATTTTCTAGAGGTGCTTTTACGAAAACTTGATCTGCTTTATGCTGAATAATTGATACGGGTATAGCCTCTACTTTCCCTTCTCTCACACGCCAAACGAATGACCCTTTACTATTCCATTGAACTGCAAGAGGATTAACGACAGGAAAAGAACCACCATGAAATTGCAAGGCAACAGAAAAAGACATACCAGACATGAGCGTATCTTTTTCATTATTGATTTCAACCTGAGCATGAAGTGTGCGACTTTCTGGATCAACGATATTATCAATCGCATAAATATGACCAACAAAAGATCTATCTGGCTGCGCGATTAACGTTGCCGTTACCTCATCTCCTTTATGGATGCGCGACACATATCGTTCAGGGGCCCATATATCGACCAAAATACGTTCTCTATTCTCAATACGGCCTATTACAGTATTAAGGGTCACGTTATTCCCCGCATCAACGGGCAAAATACCAACAACTCCAGGAATCGGTGCTCGAATTGTTCGCCGATCGAGATCTAATTCAGCATTACGCAAAACTAAATTTGCGTTATCCAACTCTAAGCGCGCCATAATTTCTTGAACTTCCGTTGCTGTATTGCTGGCGCGTAATTTAAGAATGCGCGAAAGCGTTAACGCATTGTTATCACGTTGCACTTTTGCTTTTGCAGCCGCTATTTCTTCTTTTTTAGAATCAAGCTTTGCAATCACATCATCGGCTTGTACTTTTGTACCCGCTGATACAAAAAGCTTATCAATAACACCTGAGGATAAAGGGGTAAGCTCGACTTCTGCAAGAGCTTTTCCACTCCCAAGAACGTTAAGTTGTTCATAAAGATCTTGAACTTTTACAAGATCAACGACCACATTTACCGGTGGCCTTCCCATTTTTTCATTTGAATCTTTATCCGATACTCTTGTTTTATCCACCATAGAAATGGGTTGGTCTGCACTCTTTTTTCCAGCCCAATAAGTAACCGTTAAAACAACGATTAAAAACACTAATGGAAAGCTCTTTTTTAATAACGCCATACATCCGCCCTTGCTGTGTCATGTTCATCTGAAATAGTTTTCAACAGTAATATCGGCGTTTTACACAAAAACCCAACAGCGGGTGTGTATATCTTACCCCCACCGCAAAAAACACATCTCATCTCTGCTTGACTATCTTTCATAGATTAAAACGTCAAGTTAACTATCGTTCATATTGCTTTGTATGGTCATGACAAAAAAATGTTCATATCAAAACCAACTGAAGCCATAATATCTTATATCCTTTTTTAAAATATATCATAAAAAAGAGAGATTTTTTTTATGACGACTCAAGTTTCACTTGCATTTCTTTAATGAAACGATTAGGAACCCTTTGTCTTAGACAATGTAAAAAATTGAAATGTATGCACCCGTAGCTCAGCTGGATAGAGCACCAGACTACGAATCTGGGGGTCAGGAGTTCGAATCTCTTCGGGTGCGCCATTATCAACAATATCTTCTTAATCAACAATATCTTCTTATAAAGCAAACTTTTTAAATTCTTTATTTTGTGATTTGTTTTTTTGTATTTTGTTATTTCATTCTGTTGTGAGTCTTTTTTGCTAGAATAAAATATTATGAGTCCTTCAATTCAGCTTTAAGGCGTTTTTATTAGCTAATAATCGTAGCGATTGCATAAGTAGCGTGTGTTGTTATTTTCTTTTTTCAATCTATGCGCTTATTTTTGATCTCTTCCGGATTATACTCTCTAATCAGTTAGGTAATTTTTTACGTGCTTATTCTAATTGTTCCATAACTAGATATTTCTGAATATTTTTATTCCTAGCAGTTCCATCTTAAAAGGGACTTCAGATGTGCCGCCATAAATTCCGGTGTACCACCATGTAAAACTTTTTTAATGTGTTATTGGAAAGAATAAATAAACTACTTCTCAAACGTACCACTATAAAACACTTATGGTATCCATTAATATCATCAGCATTTTGTTGTAAACCACAGCTTCTTTTCGCAATATTTTTAATTGAATTAAACGTATTTTTACTGCTTAAAAGCAAAGTTGATTCTTTAGCATTATCTCTTGCATGGCATATCATCAACTTCTATGATATCTTAATGTTTTCTGTTCTCTATGAATTTTTCTAATTAATCCATGAGGTACAGATCTCGAACATTAATAAAAGCTAAGTTAAAGAATTTTTCCATGCCTAAAACAGATATTGAAATTGCTCGCACTGCTAAAAAGCAACATATTGTTGAAATTGCACAAAAAATTGGTATCTCACATGAAAATCTCATTCCCTATGGCCATGATAAAGCTAAAATTTCTTCTGAATACATAAAATCGCTTAATAAAAATCCAGATGGTAAACTTATCCTTGTCACAGCTATCAATCCCACACCTGCTGGAGAAGGCAAAACAACAACAACAGTTGGACTCAGTGATGCTCTTAATCTTATTGGTAAAAAAACAATAGCTACCTTGAGAGAACCGTCTTTAGGTCCCTGTTTTGGTGTAAAAGGTGGTGCTGCTGGTGGTGGTTATGCGCAAGTCATTCCAATGGATGACCTTAATTTACATTTTACCGGTGATTTTCATGCTATTACAGCTGCTCATAATCTTCTTGCCGCAATGATAGATAATCATCTTTATTGGGGAAATACTCTAAACATTGATCCACGTCGCATTGTTTGGAAACGCGTGCTGGATATGAATGACCGTGCATTGCGCGATATTGTTATTTCATTGGGGGGCATAACAAATGGTTTTCCACGCCAAACAGGTTTTGATATTACTGTTGCATCAGAAATTATGGCGCTTCTTTGTCTCTCTGAAAATTTAGAAAACCTTACACAAAGACTCAAAAAAATTATTGTTGCTTATCGTTATGATAAAACGCCCATCACCGTTGCTGATCTCAATGCGGAAGGTGCAATGGCCGTTCTTCTTAAAGATGCTATACAGCCCAATCTCGTACAGACAATTGAAAATAATCCTGTTCTCGTTCATGGAGGACCTTTTGCCAACATTGCTCATGGTTGCAATTCAGTTATAGCAACAAAAACTGCTTTAAAACTTGCTGATTATGTTGTCACCGAAGCAGGGTTTGGAGCAGATCTGGGAGCAGAAAAGTTCTTCAATATTAAATGTAGGCAAGCAGGTATTGTACCAAATGCTACAGTGATCGTCGCAACTATTCGTGCATTAAAAATGAATGGTGGTCTGGATAAAAATAACCTGACAGAAGAAAATATTACCGCTTTAGAAAAAGGAGCAGCCAATCTTTTACGACACATAAAAAATATGAAGCACTACGGTATTCCTTGTGTTGTAGCTATCAATCATTTTGACAGCGATAGCGATGCTGAAATAAAAACATTACAAAAAATAGTTGCAACAACTGGACACAAAGCTATTATCTGTAAGCATTGGGAACAAGGTGGGAAAGGCGCTATAGAACTTGCACAAGAACTCGTTACCTTGATTGAAAAGCACGATTCTGATTTTAAAGTTCTCTATCAAGATGATATTCCCCTCGTTCAAAAAATTAATTGTATTATAACAAAGCTATACGGTGGACGTGGCGCCATCATCTCTGCCCCTATTCTCAAACAACTTGAAACTTGGGAAAAAGAAGGTTTTGGCGCCTACCCTATTTGTATGGCAAAAACACCTTATTCTTTTTCTTCTGATCCCAAGCAATATGGTGCTCCTGTTGATTTTGAAATTCCTATACGAGAAGTTCGTCTCTGTGCGGGAGCCGGCTTTATTGTGGTCATTTGTGGAGATGTTATGACCATGCCGGGACTACCCCATTATCCCACGGCTGAAAAAATTCATCTTGACGAAAATGATCAAATACAAGGGCTTTCATAAATTTATAACCGTAAACTCTATCATTCATTATAAAAAGCATTTTATTGCAAAAAGAATAGAATTTTAAAAAGCGATATAGACAAATGTCTTATTTATATGATATAAGTAGTTGTCCTTTTGGATATGCCTTTAAAAGGACGTAGGTTTTTCCTATCATTTATGACTCTGAAAAAAGCAGGATAGATAGTGCAAGTACTCGTTCGTGATAATAATGTTGACCAAGCGCTCCGTGCGTTGAAAAAAAAGATGCAGCGTGAAGGTATCTTCCGTGAAATGAAAATGCGTAGTTATTATGAGAAGCCGTCTGAGAAGCGTGCTCGTGAAAAAGCTGAAGCTATTCGTCGTACACGTAAGCTTGCTCGTAAGCGTGCGCAAAGAGAAGGTTTTGTTAGTAACGGACGAGCTGTTGCGGTAAAGTAATACACTTTATGATATTATGTAACTGTATCAGCAATAGATAATAAGCTACTAGAAAATTTTATCTTTATAGGCGATTGTAATAAAGTGCTTATGTGTGGGCTTTGTGTACAATATTATCTAATATGTTAGTTATTTGAATAATAATAAAGTTTCTATCATAGAGATGTTTTTTATTTCACTCTATATATTTTAAAAAATAGATAGCAAACTACACTTTAGATCTTTAAGCGACTTTTTTCTATGTGAATTGAGTATGAGGTGTTTTATTATCATTTTTTGCTATAACTTTTTTCCTTCTGGATATCTCTTAAATAGCTTGCTTCTTATGTACAAGTTTCATGATGAATTTTGTCATTAAATATTCTACATCTTTCGATCATCCTAGGTCTGATTACAAAACAAAAATAACTATCGCAATATGCAATTGTGTGTAAGATATATGATATCAAATTCATAATCCTCTTTCCCTTCAGTTATGTAACAAAACGATATAATTCCATAACTTTTATATCTCTTGACTCTGTCTCTTCTAAAGGATGACGAATTTCAACCACTGCACTACAGATTTTTTCTTGATAAATTTCTTTTATCTATCACTTATGTAATTCCCCTCATAAATGTATCGAATAAGCCTTTCTATTTCATTCAACTTTCTTCTATACTGAGTTAGAGAAAAAGAAAATTGATAATAAACAGAGAAAACTCTGTTTTTTAATATGGATGAATGTGCCTTTTATTACCATTTTTGATGGAAATATTTTTAAAATTTAAATAACGAGTTAAAGTTTTTAATGCGGAGATTTGTTATTATAAGTAATCATTTTTCATATTAAGTAATAATTCTTAATAACATAAAATTTCTCAACACCTTCTCATATTGAATCAATCAAGATTATCTTCTGGTACATCATAAGCGGGATCCGTATGCAAATAGAATAAAAGCTATTTAAGAAAAAACAAAAATGCTTCTTATGAACACTATAAATAATAGGAACTGCATAATATTGAAAGCTGGTAAATAGAACGATGAAGCCCGCTTATCTACTAATACGGATAAGCATTATCATGGCATAAGATTATAGCAAATTTTATAAAATGGATTATCACGAAAAAGTGTCCTGTTAGCCCTTCATATATCAATCTACTCTATAATGTTGCGCATATTTTTACGCTTAAATGTTTCATTCATCGTATTATTTGGTTCATTTAAAATTTCTTTTCAAGCTATACAATAACCCCTTCACTGAACAGTTTTTTGTTCATAATATGTATACCTATATTTTTATTTCGAAAAATAAACCCAGAAAAGAGATACAACACTTCAACCCTAATCTACTGCACAAAAATTGCTACGACCCAAATATACTTTACTATTTTATCACGTATGCATATAGCTCCATAAAAATCCAATTTTATTTACAGTCATTTTCTCATAAACAAGATATGCACTAAGAAATACAAGCTTTTGTTTTCCTTATTTTGATATTTTTGTAGCAATTTTCTAATCGTTTAGATCTCTTTAACGAGCAGTGTGTCATACTTTTTATCAGTTTCCAGTCTTATCTTTCAGATTTTAAATTTCCAATATATGATGAAATAAAGGAGTTCGGTGTGCAAAATTCTCGTTGGTTTCGCGTTTCAATACTCGCATCATGTATCTTAATAGCAACAGTCATTGTATTCGTTTCACCTCATTTGTTGCATGCACAAACATTTAATCAAAATTTAGGGCCCAGTGGTTTACCACTTCCGCGATTTGCTTCGATTAAACCCACCAGCGTTAATGTACGCGTCGGACCAGGAAGCAACTATTCTATCATTTTTACCTACAAAAAGAAGGGCTTACCTATTGAAATCATTCAAGAATATGATCAATGGCGCAAAATTCGTGATGCAGAAGGCGATGAGGGGTGGGTGTATCAATCGCTTTTATCGGGAAAGCGAACTGCTATAACTATTCCATGGCAAAAAGATAAAACTAAAAGACTAATGCTACGAAAAAATCCCACCGACAACGCAGAACTTGTGGCAGAAGTAGAACCTAATGTCATTGGTAATATCCGCCAATGTGATGGACAATGGTGCGAATTAAATATTAATAATACGCGCGGATGGCTTCAACAACCACAGTTATGGGGAATCTATCCTGATGAAAAAGTAAAAGTAAAAGGCTGGTGAATACTCAAACTCAACAAGTTTAATTTTTATTCCTCATTGAATATCCTCACTGCCTATCACAAGATCGATTTTTTGGTTTCAATCGCACGATTAAATCAACATGTGAAATTTCCATACCTTCTGGTGGCTTAGGCAAATTTCTAATAATGGGAGATTCTTCCAAATTGTAAGGAATATCAAGAATACGATTTTCACCTTCTATATAAAAATGGTAGTGATCAGAGGTATTGGTATCAAACCAAGTTTTTGAGCCTTCTACGGCAATAATCCGTAATAATCCCGCTTCCGTAAATTGATGAAGCGTATTATAAACCGTTGCTAAAGATACAGGTACACCTGCCCTCACCGCTTCCTCATAGAGCTCTTCAGCAGTAATATGACGATTTCCTTGAGAAAAAATCATATGTGCAAGTTCCAACCGCTGACGTGTTGGACGCAGACCATTTTGACGCAAACGTTTTTCTAACATAGAAATGGAATAATATTGCACAATTTTTCCACACTCTTTTGTGCACTGTTGCTCTTCATTCATATCTAAATTGTCTGCACTCACTGACATATTACAAACCCAAATATATTCCTGCTAAATAAGATCAAAATACAAAAAAATGGGAATAGTATGGTGTAATCTTGTATTCCATTTTTAAATAATTACCTATGTAGAATACATAAAAAAAGGCTTTTGTCATTAAAAATGATATAAAATCATTTCCCTCTCTTTAAAATTTGCTCTAAAAGTAGGTTGGGAAAAGCGCAGAAATAAAGATATATGGAAATAAATGGAGTAACAATGGCTGAACAAAAGTCTCGCTACACTTATGAAGAGCTTCTAAGCTGCGCTCGCGGCGAAATGTTTGGTAGAGGTAATGCGCAATTGCCAGCACCGCCAATGTTGATGATTCATCGAATCACTCAAATTAGTGAAACTGATGGTAAATACGATAAAGGAATGGTTCGCGCCGAATTTGACATTACACCAGACATGTGGTTCTTTAATTGTCACTTTATAGGCGATCCCGTCATGCCAGGATGTCTCGGACTGGATGGTATGTGGCAATTAACAGGTTTTTTTCTTGGTTGGCTAGGCGAACCAGGAAAAGGAAGAGCGATATCAACAGGTGAAGTAAAGTTATCAGGGATGGTAACTCCACAAACTAAAATTCTTGAATATGAAATAGATTTTAAGCGTATTCGACGTGGAAATTTAGTCTTAGGAATAGCTGATGGGTGGCTAAAAGCAGATGGAGAGACTATTTATAAGGCGAATGATTTACGCGTTGCTTTATTCAAAGAAGATTGAACGTTATTTCCGTCAGAAAGAACTTTTCACTATTCTATATGGAACGAGGAGGTATGAATGCGTCGAGTTGTTGTAACCGGAATGGGAATTGTCTCCGCGATTGGAAATAACCCTGGAGCTGTTTTAACCAGTTTACGCGAAGCAAAATCCGGAATTTCTTACGCACCTCAATATGCCGAATTAGGCTTTCGTAGTAGAGTTTATGGCAAACCTGATATTAATATAGAAGAACTCGTAGATCGACGTGCTCTACGTTTTCATGGGCGTGGAACAGCATGGAATCACATCGCTATGGATCAAGCAATTGCTGATGCGGGTCTAGAACCGCATGAAGTATCGAACGAACACACGGGTATTATTATGGGTTCTGGAGGTGCTTCAACACATTCAATCGTAGAAGCTGCTGACATTACACGCCAAAAAGGTCCAAAACGTGTTGGACCTTTTGTTGTCCCTAAAGCGATGAGTTCTACAGCATCTGCAACATTAGCAACTTTCTTTAAAATAAAGGGGATCAATTATTCAATCTCTTCAGCTTGTGCTACCTCCAATCATTGTATTGGTAATGCTTACGAAATGATTCAATATGGTAAACAGAAGCGCATCTTTGCCGGTGGCTGCGAAGATTTGGATTGGACACTCTCTGTTTTATTCGATGCCATGGGCGCTATGTCCAGCAGATATAATGACACCCCTCACAAAGCTTCACGCGCTTATGATGTTAATCGTGATGGTTTTGTCATTGCTGGAGGGGCTGGCGTTTTAGTCCTTGAAGATTTAGAACTTGCTAAAGCACGTGGTGCAAAAATCTACGGAGAAATCGTTGGATACGGTGCAACATCCGATGGACATGATATGGTTGCCCCATCAGGAGAGGGAGCGGAGCGGTGCATGCGCATGGCCCTTGCAACAGTCAATAATAAAATTGATTATATCAATCCCCATGCGACAGCAACTCCTGTTGGTGATCCTCCTGAGATAGAAGCTATCCGTCGTGTCTTTGGAGCAGGTGATCAATGCCCCCCTATTTCAGCTACCAAATCTCTAACAGGACATTCCTTGGGAGCAGCAGGTGTTCACGAAGCAATCTATACATTGTTAATGATGAATCATAATTTTATTTGTGAAAGTGCCCATATTGAAGAACTTGATCCAGCTTTTGCTGATATGCCTATCGTTCGTGAACGACGTGATCATCAACAACTGAATACCGTATTGTCAAATACTTTTGGCTTTGGCGGTACCAATGCAACGCTTGTTTTCCAACGTTATGTATAAACAAAAGTTCTTAGTAATTGAAAAAAATACGGTCTTACGGAGAATAATATGAAAGGTTTGATGGAGGGCAAACGCGGCCTTATTATGGGAATTGCGAATGACCATTCAATTGCTTGGGGCGTTGCCTGTCAGCTCGCACAAGCAGGAGCTGAATTAGCGTTGACTTATCAAGGAAATGCTTTTGGAAAACGTGTTCATCCCCTAGCAGATAAACTGGGCTGCAAATTAGTGTTAGAGTGCGATGTTGAAAAAATTGAAGACGTTGACTACGTCTTTGAGCAACTTGAAAAAGAATGGAAAACAATTGATTTTATTGTCCATGCCATTGGTTTTTCAGATAAAAATCAGCTAAAAGGGCGTTACGTTGATGTTACAACACGTGAAAACTTTAAACGCACGATGGTGATTTCAGCTTATTCCTTTACTGAAATTGCCCAGCGCGCCGGTAAGCTTATGCCCAATGGAGGAACACTTCTAACTCTTACCTATGGTGCTTCACAGCAAGTCGTCCCTAATTATAACATCATGGGCGTTGCTAAGGCCGCTTTAGAAGCTATGGTACGTTATTTAGCAGCGGACTTTGGTCCTCAAAATATCCGCGTCAATGCAATTTCAGCTGGTCCTGTTAGAACCTTAGCAGGTAATGGTATTGCAGCTGCACGTGCAATATTTTCACATCAACGCCGTAATGCCCCATTACGTCGTACCGTAAATATTCATGAAATTGGAAAATCTGCTCTTTATCTACTCTCTGACTTATCATCAGGTGTTACAGGTGAAATCCATTATGTTGATTCAGGCTATAACATCATGTCTATGCCAATACTTGAAGAACTAAAAAAAAGTGACGATTCTCAAGAAGGATAAATTTTATTTCATTGCACTAAAAAATAAAATCAATCATGTGCATAGTGCTTTAATCGGGTATTGAGTACTTTCTCAGCTATATAACAGTGTATTGACTTATAATAATATGACGTAAGGCATGTGTACAAGTGTTTGTAAGAATAAGTGAATACAAAACCAGATGTACGATGCCTTGTTTCGCAAAATATTTTATAAAAAGCCGGAATATTTCTTCAATTCATGGTTGATAAAGTTTGTGTTTTATGACGTCATTTACCTTACTAAAGTATACGCTTTTGCCATTGCTTATAAATCAATATCCAACCCTCATGTCACCGCAGTTTGAAACAGAGATTAGAGAATTATTAAAATCCTTAGTTTCAGCTGTTGTGTAGCAAATTGAAAAAAATATTTCTACCGTTTGATTTATTCTTGAAACGCAAATACAATCTAATTTAGGAAGAATATGAAGGCGTAAAGAAATCAATCGTTAATTTTACTATTATTCTTTAATGAGATTTTACGATTTTAAAAGCATCTACATCAATGTTTTTTTAATAATGGAGATTACTCTTTACCTCACACCTTTATTTTGCTCGTTCTTTAATGAAAGCGTTTCTCTGATATGTCAGGTAAAATAGAACACCCAAAAACACTATAGCTGTTGCTCCTTCATGCATTTTTTTAAAAGATATCTCTCAATGCACGCCATTCCATTTCACAATGGTACCTGTAAAACGTATAAAAAATCCCTGTGAAGTATATAAAATCCTTTTTTTATCACCATTTTAATGTTTATACAGATGACAAACTGACACCGTCATTTTACTTGCCATGTGTTGAAACAACACTTGACACTTGAGATGATTCATTAGAAGTATTTTTAATAATTTTTATCCATATACTAACCCGCTTGTGACAAGAAAACACATATTTTTTAATTAACTCAATACAAAAATAAAAGGCTTAAATATCTCTACTGAACAGCTTCAAGTGCCAAGAGCTGTTTCACAACATTGGGGGTAATGGTGCTCGTCTTCCTCCTTCATAAACGTAAAGATGGGGATGTGCACAATGGCTTTATCGTTATACTATTCACGGTCACCGTTGCGAAGTGGACTTGGGAGTTTTAAGAGAGAGGTCTCTTTAAAACAAGAACATGAATATACAACAGCAATCGTGTTTTTTTGGACGTTCTATTTTACCTGACACATCAGAGAAATGCTTTCATTAGAAAATGAGAAAATAAAGGTGTGAGATAATCTCTATTATTTAAAAGATATTGCTTTAGATAGCGTAAAACTGAATTTAAAAATGATTGTAGAAATGGGAACTGGTTTTCATCTTTAAAATTTCATCTTCTTCTCAAAATAGATTGTCTTCTTGTTTTAAAGAATTACAAAAACAGAGATACACAATATCCCTGCCCCGATATTCTTAGCTTATACGTTACATAAATAAGATGCTTCTATCTAATGAGTCTTGTATTATTCTGTTTGCAAATATCATTGTGAGATGAATTTAAGAGACAATAAAAATATCTTGTTCATTACATTACATAAACATGTGTAAGTGGAAACGATAATTTATCTTCAAAGAGATAGCTCTTAGACAAAAACCAAAACTTTTATATTTCAGCCATGTTTCATAAAGAATCGAATGATATGAATCTATAACTTGCTGGAATATGACTGTCTTATACAACCATCAATACAATCTATTTTATATGTCTATCATAGCATGTTTCTATTTTTTACGATTGGAATTATTAAAAAAACAGAACATCATTGTATTTCGTCCTTGAGGGTGCGGTTTAATAATGTGTTTGCCGCTTCAGTTATGTTTTTACCACAATAGAGAATTTGATAAATTTGTTCTACAATGGGCATTTCTACCCCAATACGCTGCGCCAACATATGTACTTCCTTGGTATTTAAATATCCTTCCACAACCTGACCAATTTGTTTTTCCGCTTCTTTTATATCTATTCCTTTACCAAGCAGTATTCCAAAACGGCGATTACGCGACTGATTATCAGTACACGTCAAAACCAGATCACCTAAGCCTGTCATTCCCATAAATGTAGAAAGTTCAGCACCCATAGCCCCCCCTAAACGACTGATTTCAGCTAATCCTCGTGTGATGAGAGCTATTCGGGCATTTGCCCCAAATCCCATGCCATCTGATATTCCTGCACCAATAGCAATAATATTTTTGACTGCTCCCCCTAATTGAACACCAATCATGTCTGAGCTTTTATAAACTCTAAAACTTTTGTCACAATGAAAAAGTTGCTGCAATTCTTTACCAAATACATCATCAGACGCTGCTATCGTCATTGCAGTAGGCCAACCTATAGCCAGTTCTTTAGCAAAAGTGGGTCCAGAAAAAACAGCTAAAGGAATTTTTTCACCTAAAATCTCACGAGCAACTTCTTGTAAGAAACGTCCTGTACCATGTTCTAAACCCTTCGTTGCCCAAATAACACGTGAATGCTGATCCAAATAAGGTTGAACATTATACAAAACTTGATGAAATACATGACTTGGAACAGCAATTAATATATTGTGACTTGCTGTTATTGCAGTTTCAAGCGAAGCTTCAAGTAATAAATTTTCAGGAAATCGAATATCGGGTAAATATACTTGATTACAACGTTGTTCCTGTAATTCTTTGATATGTTGAGGATCATACCCCCAAAGTAAAACACTATGACCATTACGGGCAACAGCAATCGCTAATGCAGTACCAAAAGAACCAGCACCAATAACTGTCATTGCAACGGTTTTCATTAAATTTTCTGATTATTCTCTAAATTTTTGATTTCAATTGCATATTATTATTACAATAATTTTAATGCTATCTTTAATATAAATTCTTTAAATCTAAAAATATTACTGCTTCGTAGCTTTTTTATCTCACACAATATAAAAACTTGTTTCGCACATTCTCTTTCTTTGTAGTAAATTTTACAAACATCACTTTTTGTATATTCTACAAATAGCTATTTGTCTCAAAAATTAAAGCTTGACTAAATACCCCACGGACTTTCTCTTTTAAACTAAAAGTATATTCAAAATCATGATACTTATTCCACTGATATCTTGTACTTATCTCCTTTTTTATATCCTACGAATTTCTTCTACGAGCTGATACATACCGCATCAGCTCCATAGATATTTCTAACAACTACTTCACAGGAAACTGCGTATTTGGATCTTGCTCCATGGGCATTTCTGAACCAGGTGCTTGATCTACAGGAGTTTGCGTACTTAGACCCTGCCCCATGGGCATTTCTGAACCAGGTGCTTGATCTACAGGAGTTTGCGTACTTAGACCTTGCCCCATGGGCATTTCTGAACCAGGTGCTTGATCTACAGGAGTTTGCGTACTTAGACCCTGCCCCATGGGCATTTCTGAACCAGGTGCTTGATCTACAGGAGTTTGCGTACTTAGACCCTGCCCCATGGGCATTTCTGAACCAGGTGCTTGATCTACAGGAGTTTGCGTACTTAGACCCTGCCCCATGGGCATTTCTGAACCAGGTGCTTGATCTACAGGAGTTTGCGTACTTAGACCTTGCCCCATGGGCATTTCTGAACCAGGTGCTTGATCTACAGGAGTTTGCGTACTTGCACCTTGCTCCATCGAAACTTCTGAGCTCTGTATCTTTTCTGGCTGTTTTCTTACGGATATATCTTTGTTTGATAACTGCTCAGACACTGAAGAATCATCTCTACTTGATATTTCCGGTTCAATAACACGCCCTGAACCACCCATCATATTATAATTCAAATGAGAAATAGCCCACCAAGTTCCCCCAATAATAACAAAAACGCAAATAGCAGCAAACCACAACGCGCTTAAATTCCACTTGGCATCTGGACCAGAACTTAAATGTAAAAAGAAAACAATTTGTACGATAATCTGAATAATCGCCATCCCAATAAGATATGCAACCTTTGTACTAATTGCCCAACTTTCCATCATCCCATACATCACAGGAATAAAAGAACCCAAGGTGAAAAATACAGCCAGAATAAAACCAACCAAATAGGAACCAGTACTGGGACCATGTGTTTCATTTTGCATGCTCATCACAACGCTCCTAATAGATAAACCATGGTGAAAACACCAATCCATACAATATCAAGTAAATGCCAAAAAATGGAAAGACATGCTAAACGTGTTTTATTATCCTGATCCAAACCATTACGACGAAGATGAAAAAACATCACAACCATCCAAAGAAGACCAACAGTTACGTGAAGACCATGAGTGCCAACCAAAGCAAAAAATGCTGACCAATAAGCAGAGAGAATTTCCCGTCCAAAAAGCTGTAAACCTGTTGCAGGATCAATACCCGCATAAGCATTTGGATCGAAATAAAAGACCTCATTCAAAAGTTCATGAAATTCGTAAAGTTCCATACCAATGAAGCAACACCCCAATACAAAGGTAATAGCCATCCATAAACGCACACCACTGATGTTATTTTTATGTGCTTGTACCATTGCAAAGCCATAAGTGACGGATGAAAACAACAAGAAAGCAGTCTCAACCAAAACAAACTTTAAATCTATAAACTCATTGCCCGCTTTACCACCGCCATAAGAAGCAGAAAATACAGCAAAACTTGAAAATAGTGTCGAAAACAAGATTAAGTCTGAAAGAATATAGACCCAAAAACCAAACGTCATTACCGAGCTACTATCGTGGTGAAGTTCATCTATAGTACTCGCGTTATTCATTGTTACAGCACTCATACTGTCACTCCTTGTTCTTTAAGAACAGCCGTAAAGGCATCTTCAGTTTTTTGCACTTCTTCAGCTGGAATATAGTAACCATGATGATCACCTGTTAATGAATGACACACAAGCGTTGCAATAAAACCAACCAGTCCAACCGCAACAAGCCACCAAATATGCCAAACAAGCGCAAAACCAACAACTAATGAGAAGAAACCAGCAATAATTCCAGCCGATGTATTTGATGGCATATGAATTTTTGTAAATCCACTTGTCGGCCGTTGATAACCACTTTTCTTCATATTCCAATAAGCATCATCAGACTGTATCTTTGGAAGGAGGGCAAAATTATAGGAAGGAGGCGGTGAAGAGGTAAACCATTCAAGTGTACGTGCATCACCCCAAGAATCATTTAATGTTACCGGTAAGTGACCTTTATGCTTAATACCGTACCAAATCGCCAAAACAACCTGTAACACAAAACAAAGGATACCAAGTAAGATAATACAAGCACCCAATGCAGCAATAATAAACATCGGCTGCCAACTAGGTTCCATGTAATGCTGAAGACGACGAGTCGCCCCCATTAAACCAAGCGCATAAACAGGGAAAAAGGCAAGGTAAAAACCAATAAACCAACACCAAAAAGATGCAATACCTAGTATGCGATTTGGTTTATAACCAAAAACTTTTGGAAACCAAAATGCAATCCCCGCTAAATAAGCAAAAACCACACCTCCAATAATTGTATGGTGGAAATGTGCTATCAAAAAAAGCGAATTATGAAACTGCCAATCAGCAGGGACAATAGATAATAAAACACCAGTTAATCCACCACCAACAAATGTAAAGATCATGCCCATGCACCAAAGCATCGGAGGCTCAAAGCGAATTCGACCTTTATACATCGTAAGCAACCAATTAAAGACTTTTACACCTGTTGGAACTGCGATGATCATTGTCGCAATACCAAAGAAAGTATTCACAGCTTCACCGCCACCCATTGTGAAAAAATGATGTCCCCAAACAAGAAGCGAAAGAATCAAAATAACCAACATGGCCCATACCATCGAAGTATAACCAAAGAGGCGTTTTGAAGAAAACGTTGATACAACCTCGGAAACAATTCCAAAAGCAGGAACAACTAAAACATAAACCTCAGGATGACCAAAAATCCAAACATAGTTAATCCATACCATCGGATTTCCGCCACCAACATTAGAAAAGAAATTCATGTTCAAATAACGATCACATGCCAAGAGTGCAAATGCTACAGCCAAGACAGGGTAAATGACTAAAATAAGAACATTGCTGACAAAAGCACTCCAACAAAAAACAGGCATTCTCATCATTGTCATTCCAGGAGCACGCATTTTAATCATCGTTGCAATAAAATTTACTGATCCCATTGTTGTTGCAATACCAGAAAGCTGAAGGGACCATAAATAATAATCTACCCCTGTATCTGGACTCGTTTGCAATTCTGTAAAAGGTGGATACATCAGCCAACCACCACGACCAAAATTACCAACACCTAGGGATATGTTAATCAATATTGCCCCCGCAGCCGTAATCCAAAAACCTAGATTATTTGCAAAGGGAAAAGCAACATCACGCGCACCAATTTGAAGGGGTATAAGATAATTAAAAAGACCAAATAAAATAGGCGTGGCCATGAAAAAAATCATGATCGTACCATGCGCCGAAAAAATTTGATCAAAATGCTCAGGGGGCAAATAACCTGCTGTTTCACTCCCAAGAGCTAAAGCTTGATGCGTTCGCATCATAAGTGCGTCCGCAAAACCGCGAACAAGCATAATAATTCCAAGAACGATGTACATAATACCTATGCGTTTATGGTCAACCGTTGTAATCCAATTTCGCCATAGAATCCCCCACCACCCAAGTGCTGTTAAAGCAATAACAGCAATTAAACCAACCAAAACAATCGCAATACATGTATACAAAACGATCGGTTCATGTGCAAGCGCATGAAAAGCACCTGCCGTAGGATCTGTAAGTCTTCCAAACATTTCTCAACCCATTTCAAATGAAATTCAAGTTTAAAAGAAACCTTTGTTAAAAGGGCTCTTTACTTTATTGACTCTTTAAATAACATCAGGATCAAACACTGAACATAGTGCACCCCATAGCGTCTGAGCAGCAGCACGTTTCATTAAATCTTCATTACATACCGTCTTTTCATCGACACATCGATTAACAACACGATAATAAAGCCGCTTCTCAACAGGTGCAAAATAACGAACTTCAGCATCTTTTTCCTTCGCAGCAATATCACCCATACGAGGCGCAATAGAAAGTTGACGATAAGATGCACGATCAAGTACTCGACCATTAGCCCGAGCTTTTACGATCCAATCCTCAAAATCCTGCAAAGACACAGAATGCCACTTAAACCGCATACTCGAAAAACCATCACCACTGTAATTTGCTGAGGCTCCTTTGAATACTCCTTGCTCTTCAGCGACCAAATGCAACTTAGCATTCATCTGCGGCATAGCGTAAAGAACTGTACCCAATTTGGGAACCCAAAAAGCATTGACAGAATTCTCTGACGTTAATTGCAATAAAACTTGACGTCCTTCAGGCGCATAAATCTCATTAATCGATGCAACACCATATTCAGGATAAATAAAAAGCCATTTCCAATCAAGAGCAACAGCATCAATCTGTAATGGCTTTCCTTCACCCACAACTTCCACTGGAAGAGGATTTGTAGGTTCAAGCTTATAGGTATAATAAGCTGTTAATGAACCTAAAACCATTACAATTACAACTGGAATACCCCACATCAATGCTTCAATTTTATTTGAATGCGCCCAATCAGGAGAATAGTCCGCTTTCATATTCGATGCACGATATTTTATAGCTAAAAATACCACACTCACCATAACTGGGATGACAATACAAAGCATCACCACCACACAAACAACGATCAAAATGAGCTGTTGACGTGCAACATAACCTGATGGCTGTATAACATCAATTTTACAACCAGACAAAAGCAGTGCTCCCCCTAAAATCACAAGCATTTCTAATTGTCTAACAAAGCTTTTCACCTTTATTTACCCCCGTCATACGCACTAAAAATTGTCATAAATATATACCTCACATTGTACAGATTTGAAAATAATTATCAAGAGAATTCAATGCCTATATTACTCTTATTAAACGCCTACTCTTTATCTATCACAATTTAATTGTTTTGCTTAATTGTTTTGCAATATACTCAAGTGCAAACCAATATCCATCACCTCCACACCCAGTTATGACAGCGTCTACACCTGCAGATGTATAAGAATGGTGACGAAAAGCTTCACGCTGATAAATATGAGATAAATGAACTTCTACTTTCGGCCCTGAAAACATTTTTAGGGCATCAAGAAGTGCAACAGATGTATGACTGTAAGCCGCTGGATTAATGATCAATCCAGAACTTGCCTCTATTGCTTCTTGTATCCATGCTACTAATTGCCCTTCACAGTTACTTTGATAAAAATTTATTATAATATCATTTTTTTTTGCCCATTCTCTGCAAAATTTTTCAATATCTTCTAGAGTTTCAGTTCCATAAATTTCTGGCTCACGTTGACCTAGAAAATTTAAATTAGGACCATTTAAAATCGTTATTATCTCTGACATAGCAAGCCTTTTCTTTTAGACCTATCACTTATAAAAAAATATTTAGCATGTTTTTACGGCAATAAAGCTCCATCCTTAATTTCAAAAAATTCTGCGCGTCCTTTTATGTCATCAAATAAAAGACGATCTGTACCTGTCATAAATGTTTGTACAGCTAAATCATCAAGAATATCAAATAAAGCAGCACGTCGATGCGAATCAAGATGGGCTGCCATTTCATCAAGAAGAAGAATGGGAGCTCTTTCCGACATCATACCTGTTAGACGTGCATGACACAAAATTAAACCTATCAGCAGCGCTTTTTGTTCACCTGTTGAACAAGATGTTGCTGCTCTATTTTTATCAGCATAAAAAATTTGCAAATCTGCACGATGTGGTCCTTCTAACGTCCGACCAGCAGCACGATCTATTGCGCGATTATGCCGTAATCGATCACAAAATTGTTCTTCAACTTCAGTTGCTGATATTTCACTAAGAGCTGTTTCCAAAAAACCATCAATTTGCAAAAAAGCTCGTGGAAAAGGTATCTGTGATGGCATTTGTGTAAACATGTCATTTAAAAGACGAATAACATCAACACGCGCCGCAGAAATAGCTATCGCCAGTTCTGCCATCTGCTTTTCTAAAGCATCAAACCAAGCACAATCTTCATTTCCATCTAAAAACAAACGATTACGTGCGCGCATAGCTCTATCATAATCGGCTATGCGGCGCCTATGCAAGGGATCAATCGCCAAAACCATACGATCCAAAAAACTACGGCGCTCAAGTGAAGGACCTGTAAAAAGACCATCCATAGACGGTGTTAGGACACTAATATGACAATAATCTGTTAGGCAATCACTCGACTCATTCACACCATTAATATGGACCTTTCGACTGTTATCGCTAACCTCGAAAGCTGTACCAATCTTTACTTCACCATAAAGAGCGCATTCAAGACGCGCAAATACAACAAATCCTCCACCACCATCTACAAAGCTAACGTCAGAATAAACAGCACGCCGCAAACCACGGCCAGGAGAAAGAAAAGATAATGCCTCTAAAAGATTCGTCTTACCAGCACCATTATGGCCAGTAAAAACCACATGCTGACCAGAAAAATGAATATTGAAAAAAGAATAATTGCGATAACGTAAAAGCTTCAGCTGCCTCACTGCCACTTTGTGCACATGACTGGCCATACATTGCAAAACAACCGCCCCTAAACGCGAATAGGCATCAGTACATAGAGCACATCCACATCATCATTATCACGAATCAGAGCGGGTGCTCCAGCCTCAGCCAACATAAAAACCATCTCATCGCTTGAAAGCTGCCCAGCAATATCCAAAAGATAACGTGAATTAAACCCTATCTCAAGCGGTTCAGATGCATAAGTTACTGATAATTGATCTTCTGCACTGCCCGAATCTGGGCTATTAACAACAAGCCTTAACTGTCCATGCTCAATCGTTAATTTAACTGCACGCCCCCGATCACTTGAAATCGTTGAAACACGATCAACGGCAGAAGAAAAGTCCTGCCTATTAACAATTAATTCTTTATCATTTCCAAGAGGGATAACACGTTGATAATCTGGAAATGTTCCATCAATTAATTTTGATGTAAAAATCACAGAGCCTATAGAAAAACGAATTTTTGTCTCTGAAAGCTCTATACATACATCGCTATCATTTTCTTCTGAAAGAAGTTTTTGCAATTCTCCTACAGCTTTACGGGGAACAATGACACCGGGCATTCCTTCAACTCCCGAAGGAGCTTCCATCTCAACTTGTGCCAAACGATGACCATCAGTTGCAACCAAACGCAATTTCAAAACACCATCATTAATAATATGGAAATAAATACCATTAAGATAATAACGGGTCTCTTCAGTAGAAATAGCAAACTGTGTACAATCAAGTAAATGTTTTAAGCCTGACGCCGATAAAGAAAAACGACAACCAAACTGCCCAGGAAGCGACTCTGGAAAATCTGCCTTCGGAAGACATTGAAGCTGAAAATGTGCACAACCCGAAACAACAGACATTGTACCTGCTTGATTCTCATCGACGGACAACACAACCTCATTGCTATCAGGAAGTTTTCGAATGATATCATAGAGCAAATGTGCTGGAACAGTTGTTGCTCCAGCTTGTTTAACATTAACTGCAAAAGATTCCGTAACCTCTAAATCAAGGTCTGTTGCTTTTAACTGCACACGGCCATTTTCTGCATCAATCAGCACATTCGATAAAATAGGAACAGTATTACGGCGCTCTACCACACGGTGAACCCGACCAAGAGACTTGAGAAATTGACTGCGATCAACTGTAATACGCATAAAAGCCCCGTATGATTTACTAAAAACTATAAGAATTCTTTAGAATTAAAGAATAGACCCTCTTTAAAGAATCGCCTGTTAAAGTCTATTAAACCTCTCTTAAAATGGCAAGTCACTCCTGCATAAGAAAAAATAAATCTTTTCATTAAATTCTTTAAAGTCTCTCCAAAGAAAGAAACGATAAACACTATACAGCCTGTTCTCCAATCAACCGCTTAAGCAATTCAAGTTCCTTAGCCAAGGTCTGATCACCACAAACCAAATCTTCAATTTTACGCACAGCGTGTAAAACTGTCGTATGATCACGCCCACCAAAACGACGCCCAATTTCTGGCAATGAGCGAGGAGTTAATACTTTTGCTAAATACATTGCAACTTGCCGTGGTTTCACAACCGTACGTGTTCGACGATTAGATAACAAGTCCTGTTTAGAAACATTATAATGGCGTGCTACCGTACGCTGAATTTCTTCAATCCGAATGCGCTTAGGTTCACCAGGACGTGTCAAATGACCTAATAACTCATCAATCCGCTCTAAAGATAAATCAGACTCAAAAGATTGACGAAACAAGAGCTGATTAAATGCACCTTCAATATCACGCCCAGACCCTAAAACCGTTTTCGCAATATATTCCAAGATATCATCAGAAATTGATACCATGCCATCATCTTGTTGTGCCACCTTCAACCGCTGGCGCAACATTTGCAAACGCATTTCATAATCTGGTGCTTCAATTTCAAGAGCTACCCCTCCCTGAAGACGAGAGCGAACGCGAAGATCAAGCGATTCTAATTCTGCTGGTGGACGATCTGCAGCGACAACAACCTGTTTTGCACTATCAAGCAACATATTAAGCAAATGGCAAAACTCGTGTTGTATCGACTTACCCTGCAAAAACTGCATATCATCAATAATCAAAAGGTCGATATCACGAAGCTGTTCTTTAAAAGAAAGAGCATCATTATCACGAATAGCTGTTGCAAAACGCCACATAAAATATTCAGCAGTTAAATAAATAACGCGCGCAGACGTTAAACGCTTCAATGCAGAAGCAGCAATCGCTTGAAGCAAATGTGTTTTTCCTAAGCCAACAGATGCGTGAATAAAAAGAGGATTAAAACGTAAAGCACTTTTATGCCCCTCCGCAATGGAACGCGCAGCTGCTAAAGCAACACGATTAGAAGCCCCCTCAACAAAACTTCCAAAAGTATAGCGAGAATCAAGCGGAGATCCAAAAACTCCCGTTTGAGAACTCTTAACTAAATGCTCTGCGCAACTTTCAATAAAAGATGAAGTCGCCTGCTCCTCTAGCACAACAGGAGGAACACTTCTTTTACAAACGACATCTCTTGAAACGCGTTCCATACCACGAACAATAACTTCAACACGGAGAATTGCTGAATTCTCTTGTTTCCATAAATGAGTCAAAAGAGAACCATAGTGATTATTAATCCATGAACGTAAAAAAGCAGTAGGAACAGAAAGCTTTACAAGAGTATGACTATATTCAGCAAGCTTCACGCGCCCAAACCAACTGGTATAAGCCTCAACACCAACCTGCACCTTCAATTGCGCCATAACACGTATAAAAGCCGCCGCACTTTCTTCCTCTGAAACAATAGAATGCCCTATAGGAGCATTTCTACAAACGTTCTCATCACTCTCCGTCATCCTATTCTTTATTATGTTCTCTGCCGACAGGATATTTACCGAAACCCTTTTAAAGGAACTAACTTTAGAGTTCAATTTATCCACCATCTTCCATCCTGATAAAAATAAAATTTTGTCCTGCCAAACAGCTAAAATAAATCTAGCGAAGGCAAAACGCCCTACCCCAAATAAGATTACTCACCCTCCCCTAGGATAGCCTCATCACAACCCCACTAACAAAGATGACCAATAAGATTTACTTGCACTCATGATATGACCTACCCTTCTAAAATGGTAAACATATCTATTAAGAAAACTAAAAAACTGTCAGAAAACCTCTCCAACACAAAAACTTCGAAAAGCCTAAATCAAAACATCTTGTATTCAACAAAATACAGAATAATGTGCTGATTGACCCCTTCATGCTTTTTAGTCTTCATAAGAACCATACAAAACAGCAGCGGTAAAATGCAAGAGGTCAAAATAAAATCAAAAAAACCGAAAAAAATGCTTATATCAATGAAGACTGAAAAAAATATTGATTCAATTCATTTTTTTTCTCTAAATTTACCAATAATTAAAGAATCTCATCAGATTTAAAAAAAAAAATAAAATGCTTGACAAAAAAGACTCTGTAAAAATCCACAAAGCTTGTGGATAACCATACTCCCCCCCTATAAACTTTCTCTCCTTTTTCAAGGGGAGAATCATTATCGATTCTTATTTTCAATAGAAACTTTTTGAAACAATAAACAAAAAGCCAGCATCCATAAGGATACTGGCTTTTTTATCAATAAAGGAAAAAAAGCTTAAACGCTGAGAGCCTTCAAACGTTTAGCTAAACGCGATACTTTCCTCGCAGCAGCATTTTTATGAAAAACCCCTTTAGAAACTGCACGCATAATTTCAGGCTCAAAATTCTTAAATGCAATCTCTGCAGACGCCTTATCGCCACCCGCTAAAGCATCATCAAACTTACGTATAAAAGTACGAACGCGTGAACGGCGGGCCTTATTAACCTGTGTGCGCGCCGCAACCTTGCGCACCGCTTTTCGAGCAGAAGGTGTATTCGCCATAAATATAATCTCTCTTTCAACACCTTGGTAAAATGAGTCTCAATAACAACTCTACCAATATAAATAAATCCAACCCAAGCAAAACTATAAAGCTGCCTATAACTGTGTGGTTTATAGCGCAATCCCAAAGCTAACGTCAATTAGATTTTCAAAGATAGTCATAAAAAACGAAGCCAAACTCTTTGATCCGCAACTGTATAGCTTAATAATAGATATTTCTTAACAAACAAAAGAATTTAAACGGCTAACTTACGTAAGACATATTGCAAAATTCCACCATGATGCAAATAATCTAGCTCATCTTCAGTATCAACACGGCACAATAATGGAACGGTTTTTACCTTACCATCAGAAAAAGTAATTTTCGCTACAGTCTTTTGACGAGGTTTCAAGTTATGAATCCCTTCAATTGTTACCTTTTCATCTCCCTTTAAGCCTAAAGATTTCCAACTTAGCCCCTCTTCAAAGACAAAAGGGACAATACCCATACCAACAAGATTAGAGCGATGTATCCTTTCAAAAGATTGCACAATCACCGCTTTGACACCAAGAAGATTGGTCCCCTTGGCAGCCCAATCGCGTGATGATCCATTGCCATATTCAATACCAGCAAAAACAACGAGCGGAACACCTTCTTGTTTATACGCCATTGCTGCATCGTAAATGGTTTGTTCTACCGCTGACGGATAATGGACCGTATAACCTCCTTCTCGACCATTTTCCCCTAACATGAAATTACGAATGCGAATATTGGCAAAGGTCCCACGCACCATAACTTCATGATTCCCACGACGCGTTCCATACTGATTAAAATCAGCTACTTTAACACCATGATCCATTAAATATTTTCCGGCAGGAGAAGCTGCTTTAATAGAACCAGCAGGAGAAATATGATCCGTCGTGATTTTATCACCAAATAAACCTAAAATCCGTGCATCTCTAATATCTGGTAAGATATCAGGTGTTTTCTGCATAGCATCGAAATAAGGTGGATTGCGTACATAGGTGGATTGCTCATCCCAAGAATAGGTAGAACCCGTAGGAATCCGAACTTTTTGCCAATTTTCATCTCCCTTAAAGACATCTGCATACTTTTCGGCAAAAACCTTACGCGTGACATTTTTTTCGATAAACTCCTGTATTTCTTGAGAAGTTGGCCAAATATCTCTTAAGTAAATCGGTTGACCATCTGAATCTTCACCAAGAGGTTCCTTGGTTAAATCTTTACACACTGTCCCAATGAGCGCATGTGCAACAACTAACGGTGGTGAAGCTAAATAATTCGCTTGCACATCAGGGGAAACACGCCCTTCAAAATTACGATTTCCTGAAAGAACCGCAGATGCAATTATACCATTGTCATTAATCGTTTTGGAAATAGCTGGATGCAAAGGACCAGAATTCCCAATACATGTTGTGCATCCAAATCCTACTAAGTTAAATCCTAATGCATCTAAATCTTTTTGCAGACCCGAATTTTGAAGATAAGCTTCAACGACTTGTGAACCGGGTGCAAGAGAAGTTTTTACCCATGGTTTGCTCTTGAGACCCTTTGTCACAGCATTTCGTGCCAAAAGACCCGCTGCAATAAGAACACTTGGATTCGATGTATTCGTACACGACGTAATCGCAGCGATCACCACATCACCGTGACCAAGCGTATATTCTTCACCCTCGACCTGATAACGTTTATCTTGTCCAGAAGTCTTCTTATAGTCTTCGACCAATGCCTTCTCAAAACCCTGCCCAACATTTTCCAATGCAATACGTCCTTCAGGACGTTTAGGACCAGCCATAGAAGAGACAACGGTTCCCATATCTAATTCAATTGTATCACTAAAAATGGGATGAGCCACCATTTCATCATGCCACATCCCTTGTGCTTTGGTAAAAGCTTCCACTAAGGCAATCCGATCTTCATCACGCCCTGTCATATTGAGATAACGCACTGTCTCCTTATCAATTGGGAAAAAACCACACGTTGCTCCATATTCAGGGGCCATATTTCCAATCGTTGCCCGATCAGCAAGCGTCATATGCTCTAAACCAGGACCAAAAAACTCAACAAATTTACCGACAACACCTTTTTGGCGTAACACTTGGGTCACCGTTAATACAAGATCGGTGGCGGTTACACCTTCTTTAAGTTTCCCTGTTAGACGAAAACCAATCACTTCAGGTAACAACATAGAAACAGGTTGGCCTAACATTGCCGCTTCTGCTTCAATACCACCAACACCCCAACCTAAAACACCCAAACCATTCACCATAGTCGTATGCGAATCAGTTCCCACACAGGTGTCAGGATAAACCGTCTCACACCCCTCTTCCTTCTTCGTCCACACGCATTGTGCTAAATATTCTAAGTTAACCTGATGACAAATCCCTGTTCCTGGAGGAACAACACGAAAATTTTGAAAAGCTTGCTGCCCCCATTTAAGAAAACGATAGCGCTCACCATTGCGTTCATATTCATGTTCAACGTTTTCCTTAAAAGCCATGGAATTGCCAAAAGCATCAACAATAACTGAGTGATCAATGACGAGATCAACGGGAATCAGAGGATTGATTTTTTCAGCGTTACCGCCAAGTTTAACCATAGCATCACGCATTGCAGAAAGATCAACAACTGCTGGAACACCTGTAAAATCCTGCATAAGAACACGTGCAGGACGGTAAGCAATTTCTGCCCCAGCGCTCCCTTTGTCGTTTAACCACTTAGCAACATTGAGGATATCCTCTTTTTTAACTGTGCGACCATCTTCAAATCGCAATAAATTTTCGAGAATAACTTTCATCGAAAACGGCAAACGAGAAACACCTTCAAGTCCGTTCTTCTCCGCTTCGATCAAGCTATAATAAGTATATTCTTTGTCACCAACATTTAATACTCTGCGACAATTAAAGCTATCAATTTGAGTCATGACTGTCCACCCTCATACTATAATCACCCAATTTCCAGGAATGAACAACACAAACTACGAGTCAAGGTCGCAGCTTGAGCGCAGACGCAATTACCTCCGCTATCCATTTCCCCCTCCACCCGCTCATAGGCAAATGCGGAAATCAGCGCCAGAAACCATTTTACACCAGATATTGATGTAAGGCACCCCTTATAGAACTATTTCTAGAACTATTCTAGGTACAATTGCATAAAAAATGTGTTTTTTATTCTATAATGCACTAAAGAATATGAAAATAAAAACAAAATAGGCAATCACATGGTGTTATCAGGCAAAAATCTAGCCGCTCACAGAAACGAGGAAATTCTGTTTCAAGGTCTTTCTTTTTGTTTATTTTCACAGCAACTTATGACAATCACCGGTCCTAATGGTATCGGAAAGTCTACATTACTCCGAATCATTGTCGGTCTTCTTGAAGCTGCTGAAGGTCATATAATCCTTAAAGACCATGATCAAATATACCCTGTTGCAACTGCCTGTCATTATCTTGGTCCTCAAAATGCTATGAAACCTCTCTTATCTGTCATTGATAATTTGCAATTTTGGGCAGATTTTTACGGTCAACATTTACATTTTGCGCATGACGCTCTTGCCGATATTGGTCTTTCTAACCTTGAACATTTACCTTTTAACGCTCTGTCAACTGGACAACAAAGACGCGCAGCTATTGCTCGCCTTTTGCTCTCCTATCGTCCTATTTGGATTTTAGATGAACCAATATCTGGGCTTGATAACCATGCTCAAAAACTCCTTGCTCGTATTTTCCAGCGTCATCTCAATCAAGGTGGTATGATTATCGCCGCGACTCATAGTTCCCTAGGTATTCCAGAAAACCATAAAATCGCTTTGGAAAAATTTTTACCTCTTTAAGAAAGAATAAAATGAAAGCACTGTTCTGGCGTGATCTTAAACTATTATTAGCACCACAAGCCTCTCCACTAACAGGACTATTGTTTTTCATCGCTGTTGTTATCATAACCCCCTTTGCCATTGGACCAGATCCCAAAACTCTTGCACAAATAGGACCAGGTATATTGTGGTTTGGAGCCCTTCTTGCAGGGCTCCTCAATCTGAACAAACTTTTCCAAATCGATCGCGATGATGGTAATCTCGACCAATTTATCCTTTCAGGACAAAGACAAAGTTTTACACTAATTGTCTTTACCAAATGTCTTGCCCATTGGGTAGGAACAATGCTTCCTCTTATTTTTGCTACACCTATTTTAGCCCTCATGCTCCATTTAGATGTAGTAATAACTTTTACAACAATACTTACCCTTTTATGCGGAACACCAGCCATTATTTTTATTGGCGCTATAGGAGCAGCACTGGCAACCTCATTGTTGCAAAGTACCCTTCTTATTTTCATCATTATCTTGCCATGGATCATTCCAATTATGATTTTTGGTGTTTCAGCTGCTACAGCTCCAACAAACCCAAATGCCTCTTTTCTCACATCCCTAGCTCTTCTTGGCGCTTTTTCACTTCTTTTGAGTCTTTTTAGCTCTTTTGTTGCTGCGATAACGCTTAAACTTTTATCAGAATAATAAAAGATGATTGCCGCATAGCAAAACTCTGCCTATTATGAATTTTATGAATGAAATAATGCGCACATATAAAATCAGGTCACTCCCTATAAGTTTTACCCGTTTCATGAAAATAAGCAAAATGATTTTGCCTTGGTTAGCCAGCATAACATTGTGTGTCCTTATCTTAGGGCTTATTCTTGTGATGCATTCCCCTGATGACTATCAACAAGGCATTACTGTTAAGATTATGTACCTTCATGTTCCCTTTGCGTGGTTGTCTACATTCTGCTATGTAACGATGAGTGCAGCGGCATTAGGAAATCTGATTTGGAAATATCATCTTGCTGATGTGGCACTTAAGTGTGGAGCGCCTATTGGGGCAATTTTTACCGCCTTAGCTCTCATGACAGGAGCACTTTGGGGGCGACCTACATGGGGAACATGGTGGGTCTGGGATGCACGATTAACATCAGTTTTAATTCTGCTTTTTATCTATCTTTCCATTATCCTGCTTGGACGAGCTTTCGATAACCCAATAAAAGCCGCGCGCGCTACTGCAATTCTTACACTTGTTGGATTTGTTAATATCCCTATTATTAAATTTTCCGTTAATTGGTGGAATACATTGCATCAACCAGCATCATTGTTACGCGCTGGAGGACCAACAATCGACAATGCTATGTTATGGCCCCTCATAACAATGCTCTTTTGTTTCATATTTATGTTTATTACGCTCTATTTGATGGCTATGCGAAATGAAATCAATCATCGTTATATCCAAATACTTCAGATGAAAAAATCCCGTCGTGCACAACAACAGGACTCTTCATCATGCTCGACCTAAATGGCATCCAAAGCGGACTTTTAGGAAATCTATCTTTGAAAATTGATTTTTTCCTTGGAACCCTTAAACACGAGCAAATTGTTGTTTTAAGCTATACGCTCTCTGCAATATCCCTCTTATGTCTCATTGGATATATTCTTTACAAAGCTCTATGCCAAAAAAAAATTCTCAAACAGCTAAACCAAAAAGAGCTGTCTCAAAAAGAAAAATAGAATGAAAAACATCTCTCTAAAACTTAAAAAAAATATATCTTTGCCTGTTTTGTTTGTTCTTTTTGGACCATTTGTGCTTTTTCTTCTGCTCATGGTGTTTTTTTTCAATTTTATGGGTAAAAAACACCCTCAAGATCCTTCTCTCCTCCCAAATGCATTGGCTGAAAAACCTGCCCCCAATACTTATCTTCCCCTCCTTGATAAGGAAAGTTATCTCAATTCAAAACAGTTTAAAGGACGTGTCACATTGGTCAATTTTTGGGGTTCTTGGTGTTTACCCTGTCGCGAAGAGCATCCTCTTCTTATGAAAATTGCACAAGATAAACGTTTTGATCTAATTGGCATTAATTATAAAGATAACAAAGCAAACGCCCTGCGCTTTTTAAACAGTTTTGGTAATCCTTTTAAATTTATTGGCTTTGATGATTCAGGATATACAGCTATTGACTGGGGGGTGTATGGACCACCAGAAACCTTTCTCTTGAATAAAGAGAGTATTATTATTGCCAAACATGTTGGTCCCTTAACATGGCAAATTTATCAAAAAAAAATTCTCCCTAAAATTGAACAAGCGATCGTAACAGAAGACAAATAAAATATCGACATATTGATTTTAAATAATTTTTACCATTTTTATCTATTAAATGAAAACATCGAATACTATGAGATTTTTTTAAATTTCTTTATGTTGAATTAAAAAAATGTTTAAGAAAAGGCTAAAGAAAGAAATATTCTAGAGATTCATATTAGCTATGCTTAAACTTTTATGACGTGAATAAAATAAGCTTTTATTGCAATCATCATTACTTAATGAAAAATGTTTGATTATGTTTTTTCTTCCAAAAATTCTTGCGCTATAAAACGATACGTTTTTGAGCAAAATTCACATGTAACTGAAATATATTTATTTTGAACCATTTTATTGCGTTCATCAATAGGAAAGCCTTCTAGGATTCCTTTAATTTTTTCGCGTGAACAAGAACATTGATCAACAAGAGAAAAAGAATTAAAAACTCTAACACCTTGTTCATGAAAAAGACGAAACAATAACTGTTTACTACCAACTTGAGGATCCGTTAATTCTGCACTTTCAATCGTTTTCATGAGCATTTTGGCTTCTTGCCATTGGTTATCCAATTGGGTGTGGTTTTTTGTTTCTTCTCGCTTGTAATGAGACGATGCTTGGGGCAAAAGTTGGGTCAAAATACCTCCAGCGCGCCATCTTTTCTGCGGTTTTCCTTGTTGATCACGATTAATTAATATAGCAACAGCCAAACGGATATCGGTAGGAATTTGCTCTGATTGATCAAAATAAGTGCGAGAAGCTTCTTGTAAATTTGATCCATCTAATGCAACTATCCCTTGATAGGGTTGCATATGGGGACCTTGATCAATCGTAAAAGCTAAAGTGCCTTTTCCTAAAAGTGTTTCTGAAGAGGTTTGATCACTGTCTATTGCTTGTTTCAGCTGTTCTTTATCAAAACGAGCGTATCCACGTAAACTGGAAGGAGGCGAAAAATCGCACACCAACATATTAACCGGTCCATCGGAATGGGTTTGTAGAATAAATTTTCCCGTAAGCTTTAGAGAAGTTCCAAGCAGAACCGTTAAAAGTAAAGCTTCTGCCAGAAGATAAGAAACCGGTTCAGGATATTGATGTCTGTTAAGAATAGAATTTAAAGTTTCCCCAAGTTGTACGGTACGTCCACGGATATCAAGTTCTTCGACTTGAAAGGGAATAACATTATCATCTTCATGCAAGAAAGTGTTGTTGAGAGAGGCTTCATCTTTAGCGTGTTTACTCATAGCTTTGCCTTTTTTATATAATTTGTTGTAGGGTGGCTATTTTGTAGAGAAAAACGCATCTTGTAAACACCAAGAAAGAATTGCTTTTTGAGCATGAAGACGATTTTCCGCCTCATCGAAAACAACAGAGTGCGGTCCATCAATCACAGAATCAACCACTTCTTCACCACGATGAGCAGGAAGACAATGCATAAAAAGAGCATCAGGTTTTGCTAATTTCATGAGAGATTCATTGACTTGATAAGGCTGAAAAATAGAACGACTGCGAGCACGAAATTCTTGTCCCATGGAGACCCATGTGTCGGTCATAATACAATCAGCATCTTGAGCTGCTTTTTGGGGATCATGGGTTAGCATAAGATGTGCTCCCCGCTCACGTGCCCAATGTATAAATTTTTCCTGTGGTTCACTGCCCTTTGGAGTAGCAATACGCAAATGAAAACCAAAAAGAGCTGCGGCTTCAATTAAGGAATGGAGCACATTATTACCATCCCCCATCCACGCAAATATTTTGCCAGCAATTGGCCCCCGATGCTCCTCATAGGTTAAGATATCTGCTAGAATTTGGCAAGGATGTGTATCATCTGTAAGGGCATTAATGACAGGAATTTGTGCATATTGTGCCAATTCGAGCATACGTTGGTGTTTCGTTGTTCGCAATATCACAATATCCACAAAACGGGATAAAACGCGCGCCGTATCAGCTATGGTTTCACTATGACCAAGTTGCATCTCTGAACCCGTGAGCATGATCGTATTTCCCCCCATCTGGCGCATACTGATATCGAATGAAATACGGGTTCGTGTGGATGGTTTTTCAAAAATCATCGCGAGTGTTTTACCTATAAAAGGTTTTGAACCTTTTCCTGCCTTAAAAGATGCTTTAAGAATTTTTGCATAATCAATCAGTGCACGTGCCATTGCTGGCGTTAAAATGGATAAATCCGTGAAATGACGAAGAGCATTTGTCATATGTGTGATATTTGTCTTTCTTTATTTATTTGCGAAAGATAGGAAATTGCTTTTTCAATACGATGCAAACTTTCATCTATTTCTTCTTCCCTAATGATAAGAGGAGGCAATAAGCGCACAACATTGTTGTTGGCTGCAACGCTTAAGAGATATTCATTTTCCAAAGCATTAACGACAAGATTTGAAGGCACAACACATTGAATACCCAACATAAGCCCCATCCCCTGAACTGCGCAGATAATATCAGGATAGATATTGAGAATGTGCAAAAGCCCACTTTTTAGTTTATCACCCATGCGCTGAACATGGATGAGAAAACTTGGCTCTAACAAAATATCAAGAATACTATTTCCTACAGCCATTCCAAGCAAATTTCCTCCAAAGGTTGATCCATGCGTTCCAGGTATCATACTTTTTGCAACTTTATCCGTTGCAAGGCAAGCGCCCAATGGAAATCCACCTCCTAGTCCTTTTGCGAGGGTAAGAATATCAGGCGTGACATCACTCCATTCATAAGCAAAAAGCTTTCCTGTTCGTCCCATGCCCGTTTGCACTTCATCCAAAATCAACAACAGACCATTATCATCGCATATTTTACGCAAAAATCTTAAATATTCATGAGAAACCGTTCGTATTCCTCCTTCTCCTTGAATAGGTTCAATAAGAATAGCGGCGGTATTTTTATTAATAGCGTTACGCAAAGCGACTTCATCACAAAAAGGTACTTGAATAAATCCACCAGCTTTAGGTCCAAAGCCTTCAAGATACTTTTCATGCCCAGTCGCAGCAAGTGCTGCAAGTGTACGTCCATGAAATGCCCCTTCAAAAGTAATTATTTCAATGCGTGCTGAATGACCAGTAGCATAGTAATAATGACGTGCCGTTTTGAATGCGCACTCCAATGCTTCAGTGCCTGAATTGCAGAAAAAAACCTTATCCGCAAAACTATTTGCACAAAGCCGCGTGGCAAAAGATGCTTGTTCAGGAGATTGAAAAATATTAGAAACATGCCAAAGTTTTTCAGCTTGTATCTTGAGCGTATCAACCAATTTTGGATGTGAATATCCTAATGCATTAACAGCAATGCCAGATGTGAAATCAAGATAATGGTCTCCTTTATCGGAAATAAGCCATACACCATGCCCCTGTTCAAAATGCAAATTTCGTCTTGCGAAGCATTCATAAAGTGGTTGTATAGAGACAGCATCCATCATAATTTCCTTTATATTTTAACCTTTTCAATATATACAAAGCAATACTACAAATGAAACAGCATGGTACATTTCGTTACGGTGCTTTCAACATTTCATTACGATTAATGATTAGACCTATGGAATAGATCATTACACCAATTGAAAAAAAGTCAATAAAGCTTCTACAAATAAGCATTTTGAGAAAAAGCCTTAAACAAAAGTAAAAGTTTAGCCTATAATTGATTTGCAAGTTGGGGAAAACATTCTAAATAAACTCTTCAAGAGTTAAAGACTCTTGTCATAGAGTGAGTGCATATTGTAATTTACAATATAATAAGCAAGATGATGTGTTTTGATTTGTAAGTCCACAGGTTGGGTGATTTTCTTATGCTCGCTTAGAGTGTAAAGTTCTTTCATTCAGCGTAATGAAAACATTATTTAAACATTTGAAGATGCAACGGGGGAGAGCATCTTAGTGACGTAATCGGAATGGAGTACTGGTATGGGTTGGACATGTGAACGCGTTGAGCTTCTTAAAAAGCTTTGGAGTGAAGGGTTAAGTGCAAGTCAAATTGCTGCTCAATTAGGGGGGGTCAGCAGAAATGCAGTCATCGGCAAAGTACATCGATTAAAGTTACCAGGACGTGGTAAGACAGCACAAGGAAGCACACGTGTGCAAAAAACTCCCGTAGGAAGCAGCAGCCCGTCATCTCCACGTGTGCGTCGCAACACATCCACGGTATCGCCAATAAACACATCATCTGTAAGTATTGAAGAAACAGCTTTAAAGACAGAATTTATAGTGGAAGATGTAAAAGAAGTTGATATATCCACAAAATCCAATGTCGTTGTGCCTATATCACGTCAACTTAATCTTCTACAATTGAGTGAAAATACATGTAGATGGCCGGTTGGCGATCCATTATCAGCAGATTTTCATTTTTGTGGTGCCGATTCTGATGAAAATAGCCCCTATTGTGCCTTTCATGCTAAGCTAGCATTTCAACCAATATCTGAAAGACGTCGGATAAGAGTATAATACCCACGGTAGAATCTCATATTCTACGCCTTCTGCGCTTCGTTATTAAATTTCCGACTATCGGATTAGTATGAGAAAGAAATTTATGAAAACGGGGCTTTTAATATTTCTTCATAAACTATTCAACGAAACTGTATCTTTTGGTGCTACTGCGCAGCTATGTGTTGTAAAGTTATATTTCTGTTCATTTTCACGATTCTCTTTAATTTAGTTGTACTGCTGTTAACACTATCCATAGCAATATCTTTTGAATAAGACAGTTTCTCAATTTCTCATGTTTTTATTCTTCGTGTATTTAATAGAGTCATGCTATGGTTTATAAAAATAATTTATCGCTTTGCAACCTGAATGAGGTTCATCTATATCTCTCTCATTCTAAGTCTTCTTATATTGAATTAATCAAATTTTTTCGTTTGCACATCACAAACAAGATGAGAGCCGTGTAGAGTAAAAACACTTAAAGAAAAGCATGCCTTTATAAATGCTTTCAAGTGCCAAGGGCTTAAAGAATTGTCGCAACATTGGGAGATATGGAAAAGTGTATGATGATGCCAGCTTGCTCTTTTATTAAGCATAAAGATAGGCGTGCTTCATGGATTTATCATTATACCCTTCACGAATGCCGTCGCAAAATAGGATTGGGAGTGTTGAAAGATGTTTCTTTAAAACAAGCCTGTGAATATATGCAATGACAATGTCGTTCTGTTTTGCGTGAGGGATGTGTCCCCATTAAAGAACGCGATAAACAAAAGCGTGAAGTAATACGTAGAATATAAAATAATATCTTTATAATTTTTTATAAAAAATTATAAAGAAGAGAATATTGTATTCAAGGCTCTTACGAAATATACGAAAACAATAAATTATAAGTATGAATAAATATTAAACCTAGAACGACCACAATAACATCAATTTCCTTCTTCCGACACAAAACGGCGCAACCAAACATAAAGCGCACCTTCTCCGCCATGCTGACGCGCTGCTTGCTCAAACGCATGGACATAATATCGAAAAGCTGGTGTTGATAACCAATACGGAACAAATCTATACAAAGCTCCATCGCTCCCAACTGATCGGCCTTTTCCTGTAATCACAAGGACATAACGCAATCCTCTCTGCTGAGAAAATTGTAGAAATTTTTTTAAGAAAAAATAAGCTTCTTCCTGCATATAACCATGGAGATCAAGACGCGCCTCAAGAGGATAACGACCTTGAGAAATTTTATGATGTGCAACATGATCAAAGAAATGAATCTTATGCGCTTGTGTAACACCCTTCTTTTCTCTTTTAATCATTGTGGAGTGTTGTTGATTTTCACGAGACACTGGAGGATTTTGAGTTACGCGCTGTTTTTTATCATTAATATTTGCAATATTTTCTGAAACAGAAGAGGATATCTTACCATGAAGCGGTGTTGTCGTACGACAAACCATCTCCCATAAAAGGCGATCTTGTGAAGCCAATAAACCTCTTTTTTGTCTCCATTCATTTGAGGACATTTTCATTTCTCATAAATCATTGAGTGCTTATGGAAAAAACACCAAAAGTACTTTAATTTTCATCTTCTGTAGCAAAAAGCTTCCAGTTTGGATCTGACGATAAGCTATTGCGAACAAAAGTCCAAATATCCCTAATTTCTACAATAGCATCAGGATCACCATCTATACGCTCGCCCTGTTCATTATAAGTAACAGAAATCATCTCACTGACGATACGTATCGTTAAAAGTTCATCCTTTTCTTGTATTGCCGCCGCGACAAACTCGATCTTATTAATTCCAACGAAAGTGAACTCTATTCTTTCTTTATTTTTTTCTCGTTGCTCAATAGCCGTACAAAAACTCTCAAAAACATCCTGACAAAGCAAGCTTTTAAGTTGATTGCGATCACCTTTGGCAAAAGCTGTTACAATCATTTCATAAGCAATTTGTGCACCTTTTATAAAAAATTGAGGAGAAAAATGAGGATCAATTCTATGCAATTCCCGCAAATTTTTATTCAAAATACTTCCCTGTGGTGAAATTTTATCAATTTCACTAAAGTCGTCTTTTTGTGAATTTTTCTGATGAGGGAACGAAACAATATTATCAGCCGTTTCTGCTTCAACTTGTTTTTTAGAACGACGTGAATAAGGATCAAAGGGTGGCTTTTCAAACCCAATTCGTTTCCCTAATACATTACGGAGTTGCACAAAAATAACAACCATAACAACAAGAGCTATGACAAGTATAACGTCAAATTCCATAGGCGCTATCAATCTCCAAAGCTTAAGTCTCTAATAAACATTGCAGTCAATACCATTTATCAATAAATATGTAAAATAAGGAATCTTATCATTCAAATATTTTTATAGATTTAAACGGAGTGCTCTTAAGAATTTCTCCCCCTACTCATCCAGAAGGAAACTTTCATGTGATAAAACTTTATTCTATAAATCCTCGTTTTTTTGTTGTTATCTTTCTTTGCATTCTTTTAATCGAGATTGCTGGTTTTATCTTTGTTGGTCAAGAAATTGGTATTTTGGCAACTTTGAGTTTGGTTATTCTCACAACCATAGTTGGGGTTGTTTTATTGCGAATTCAAGGGATTAGCCTTTTAAAAAACATACAAAATGAACTTATTCAAGGACGCACATTAGAGAATAATATTATTAATGATGCTTTCATCCTGTTTAGTGCAATTTTACTTATTCTTCCCGGCTTTGTAAGTGATCTCTTGGGAATATTACTTCTTATTAAACCAATTCGCTCTGTTGTTTGGCATTTCTTTGCATCATTAAAAAACAAAATGAATCCCAATGCTAAAAGAAAAAATGACTCTGAAAAAATAATTGATCTTAAAGCAGAAGATTACACAATTCATGATACTACAGAATCTCCATGGCGCAAAAATGATGATAACCATTGAAATGCCTAAAAAATCTGTAACAAACTAAAAAAATATTCAAGATAAAGAGCGCATTTCTTGCAACCTTTTGCAAGGCGTGATAACCAATCTAGTCTTTAGATCTAAAATAAATATACATATTATAATGAGAGAGGTTCGTCGTATGGCCGAAGGTGAAATGAATAACAGTAGTGGAGAGCCGGTTTTTGCTGTATTAACTCAATATTTAAAAGATTTATCATTCGAAAACCCAGGGGCTCCTCGTTCATTGCGTGCACGTGAAAAATCACCACAAATTGATATCAATATTAACGTCAATGCTAACCCAATTGGTGATGATAATTATGATGTCGTTTTGTCTCTCTCCGTCAAAGCCAATGATGAAACTGAAACCTTATTTCATGTAGAACTGATTTACGGTGGTGTTTTTCACCTTAAAAACATTCCACAAGAACATGTTATGCCTCTGGTCTTTATTGAATGTCCCCGTCTTTTATTTCCATTTGCTCGCCAAATTATATCTGATGCTACTCAAAATGGTGGCTTTCCACCTTTGTGGATTGATCCTATTGATTTTGCAGCACTCTTCCAAAAGCGTCTTTCTGAAGAACAAAAAGACAATCAAATACAGCCTTCTTAAAAAATTTATTCTTTTGTTATCAAAAAGCCCCTTGATATATTATTGGTATATTAGGGGTTTTTTTCCTTTAGACGACTTTTGCGGCATGATAAGCCGCAAGCATTGCAATATTGACAACATCTGTATCGCTTCCACTAAACGGTACAATTTGGACAGATTTTTCCAATCCAATTAAAATAGGACCAATGATGGTTGCTTCACCAAGTTCTTGTAACATTTTGCTTGCAATGGAAGACGCATGATATCCAGGCATAACCAAAATGTTAGCGGGCTCCGTTAATCCCATAAATGGATATTGCTGCATCAATTTGGGATTGAGTGCCACATCAGCACTCATTTCTCCATCAAACTCAAAATCAACTTTGCGTTCATGCAAGATATTAATCGCATCCTGAACTTGCTGTGTCATCTGCCCGTTCATATAACCAAATGTAGAAAATGCTAAAAATGCTACCCGTGGTTGATATCCAAATCCTCGCACAAAAGAAGCTGCTTGTTCAGCTATATCCGCAAGTTCTTCAGCATTAGGATTTTCATAAACAGCTGTATCCGTAATAAACACAGTTCGTCCACGGCAAATAGCCATTGAAATACCAATCAATCGTTCTTTTGGTTTTTCATCAATTGCACGACGTATATCGATCAACGCTGTTTCATAATTGCATGTCACCCCTGTAACCATTGCATCAGCATCTCCTAGTGCCACCATACACGCAGCAAAATAATTGCGATCATTATTGATACGATGATGACAATCACGCAACAGCCAGCCTTGACGCTGCATCTTTTTATAAAGATAATTCGCATAAGCATCTGTACGGCAAGAAAGCTTAGCATTCATAATAGAAATACCTTCACGCTCCAGATCAATTCCAGCGATAACAGCCGCTTCTCTTACTTGATCTTCACGACCAACCAAAATCGCTTGTCCTAATTTTTGATGAACATAGGAAACAGCTGCCCGCATAACTTGCTCTTCTTCACCTTCTGCAAAGACAATTTGTTTTGGCACTTGACGAACATGGTTATAAACCTCACGCATTATAGAGGAAGTAGGATCACGTCTCGCATTCAAATCGCGCTCATAGGCCTCTAAATCATCTATGTTCTTTTGCGCAACACCGCTTTCCATTGCTGCTTTTGCTACCGCTATTGAAACAACCGTAAATAAACGCGGATCAAAAGGAACAGGGATGATATAATTAGGACCAAATTTTAATCGCTTTCCATGATAAGCTTCTGCAACGCTGTCAGGCACTTCTTCATGCGCTAAATTAGCAAGAGCCTTTGCCGCAGCAATCTTCATGTCTTCATTAATAACTCTTGCACGCACATCAAGCGCACCACGAAATATATAAGGAAAACAGAGAACATTATTAATCTGATTTGGATAATCGGAACGTCCTGTTGCGACAATGGCATCATGACGCACTTGCATAACCTCTTCCGGCGTAATTTCTGGATCGGGATTAGCCATAGCAAAAATGATGGGCTGGGGGGCCATGGATTTTACCATTTCAGGAGTAAGAGCACCTTTAGCAGAAACCCCAAAAAATATATCTGCACCTTCCATTGCTTCCATAAGCGTACGTTTATCTGTTTGAATAGCATGCGCAGATTTCCACTGATTCATTCCCTCTTTGCGACCTTTATAGACCACACCCTTTGTATCACATAATATGATATTTTCGGAACGAAAACCCATCGCTTTAATCAGTTCAATACAAGCAATCCCTGCAGAACCAGCACCATTACAGACTAACCGCGTATTTTGCATATCGCGCCCTGTTAAAGTCAAAGCATTGAGAACACCAGCAGCTACAATAATTGCTGTACCGTGTTGATCGTCGTGAAAAACAGGAATATTCATCACCTCGCGTAGGCGGCTTTCAATCATAAAGCACTCTGGCGCCTTAATGTCTTCAAGATTGATTCCACCAAAAGAAGGTTCTAAATGACGCACTAAATTGATAAAACTTTCCGTATCGTTTATATCAATTTCTAAATCAATGGAATCAATATCCGCAAAACGCTTAAACAACACTGCTTTGCCTTCCATGACCGGCTTAGAGGCAAGTGCACCTAAATTGCCTAACCCTAAAATAGCTGTACCATTTGAAATAACAGCAACAAGATTGCCTTTTGCTGTATAATCATAAGCTAGCGCTGGATTTTGAGCAATTGCCTTAACTGGAACCGCAACACCTGGTGAATAAGCAAGTGCTAAATCATGCTGTGTTGCCATAGACTTTGTTGGAACAATCTCAAGCTTTCCTGGTCGACCACGACTATGAAAATCTAGAGCTTCTCTTTCGCTCGCACTGTAAACCGTTTGAGATATTTTCTGATCCTGCTCGCTCTTTTTCATCTCACTCTATCTTCTCCAAAAACAGTGTCAATTTTGCATTGTTAATGCGTATAATCATCCAATTTTTAAAATTTGATTCATATATCAAAAATCGCTATTCTTGCCTTAGCAAATCTAATGATGCGTTTCAATTTAGAGATAAATAAATAAAAGAGTAAAATTTTTACTTAAAGGGAACAGGCTACGTACAAATGGATAAAAAAAACAACTATAAAAATAATTTAATTCCACAGTCTGGCTCCTCATCTGCTCTCCCTCAAGAACGTCTTACTCCTATGATGGAGCAGTATATAGAAATCAAAGCCGTCAATCATGATTCCCTTCTCTTTTACCGAATGGGTGATTTCTATGAATTATTTTTTAATGATGCAATTGAAGCTGCTCAAGCTTTAGGAATCACACTCACAGCACGTGGAAAACATTTAGGACAAGATATTCCTATGTGTGGTGTTCCCGTTCATGCGGCAGATGATTATTTGCAAAAACTCATTGCTTGTGGTTATCGCGTTGCTGTTTGTGAACAAACAGAAGATCCTGCTGAAGCGAAAAAACGTGGCTCAAAATCTGTTGTTCGGCGTGATGTTGTTCGTCTTGTAACACCTGGAACAATAACAGAAGAAAAACTCCTTGATCCAACACGCGCAAATTATTTGATGACACTTTCCCGTATAAAAACCAGTGATGGAGAGGAGTTTGCTCTTTCTTGGATTGATATCTCAACAGGCATATTTCGTGTAACAGAAAGCCGCCAAGAAAAACTTTTGGCAGATATTATGCGTGTGGATCCAAAAGAAATCATTGTTGCTGATTCCTTTTTCCATGATAAATCTCACAAATCGCTTTTTAATGTTCTTGACCGTATTGTTTCACCTCAACCTGCTTGTCTCTTTGATGCACTCACCGCTGAACGCGATATTTGCAATTATTTTAAGCTCTCAACTCTTGAGGGGATTGCCGATTATTCACGCTGTGAACTCTCTGCAATTGTAGCGGCTATTCGTTATATCGAAAAAACACAAATCACACATCGTCCTCCTCTCATGCAACCTGAGCGCCAAAATGAAAGTGCGACTCTTTTTATTGATGCTGCAACCAGACTAAGCCTTGAACTTATTCGTACGACATCAGGTCAACGGGATGGAAGTTTATTAAAAGCTATTGATCGCACTGTAACAGGAGGAGGATCACGCCTTCTTATTGATCGCCTTATTGCTCCCCTCACCACTCCTTCAGCGATTGATACGCGTTTGGATTCTATCGATTTTTTTCTACGTAATCCTTCTCTTGCAGAAGCGATAAAGCTTATTTTAAAGGGGGGACCAGATATGCCCCGCGCCGTTTCACGTTTGGCTCTTGGACGAGGAGGTCCCCGTGATATGGCGACAATCCAGCGTGGCTTTGAAATCATTCGTGAATTGCATCAACTTCTTGATAATGAGCTTCTGCCTCAAGAAATAAGTGGTGTACAACAGGTATTTTCAAACTTACCCACTGCTTTATACTTTCATTTAGAACAAGCATTAGCTGATGATCTCCCACTCCTTAAACGTGATGGAGGATTTATTCGTTCCAATTATCATAAAGAGCTCGATGAAATGCGTGCTTTACGTGATGAATCTCGCCGTATCATTGCTGAACTTCAAGCGCAATATGCCCAAGAAACAGATATTAAGACGCTTAAAATAAAGCATAATAATATTCTAGGTTATTTCATTGAAGTAACCAGCACACAAGCATCTTCCCTTACAAATAATCCACAAGCTAAAGCACGTTTTATTCATCGGCAAACAATGGCAAACGCTATGCGTTTTACGACAACAGAGCTTGCTGACCTTGAAAGCCGCATTGCCCATGCTGCCAACCACGCATTGACACTTGAATTAGAGATCTTTGATATTCTTGTTCAAGAAATTACCGAACAAGTTGATTTTATTCGTAAAGCCTCTGAAGCACTTGCCATTTTAGATGTCTCTGTCGCTCTAGCGCATCTTGCTGAAGAACAAGGATATTGCCGCCCTAAAATTGATCATTCACTGACCTTTCATATTACAGCAGGACGCCATCCTGTCGTCGAGCAAGCACTCCGTAAACAAGCCGCAGAACCTTTTATTGCCAATAATTGTGATCTCTCTGTGAAAGAAAATCAGCAATATGCAGCAATCTGGCTTTTGACAGGGCCTAATATGGGAGGGAAATCAACTTTTTTGCGGCAAAATGCTCTTATTGCTATTATGGCGCAAATGGGATCCTTCGTTCCAGCAACTTCAGCACATATTGGTGTCGTTGATCGCCTATTTAGTCGCGTTGGGGCTTCCGATGATCTTGCAAGGGGGCGCTCAACCTTTATGATGGAAATGGTTGAAACAGCAACGATTCTCAATCATGCTAGCCACCATTCCCTTGTTATTCTTGATGAAATAGGACGTGGAACATCAACCTTTGATGGACTTTCTATTGCTTGGGCTGCTGTTGAATATCTCCATGAAATTAACCATTGTCGTGCTATTCTTGCTACCCATTTTCATGAAATGACTGCACTTACCGAAAAACTTGACAGACTGCATAATGTAACCATGAAAGTCAAAAACTGGGATGGTGATGTAGTTTTTCTTCATGAAATCACACCAGGAGCGGCTGACCGTTCCTATGGTGTACAAGTGGCAAAGCTTGCTGGACTTCCCCCAGCCGTTATTACACGAGCAACAGATGTACTCCATCAATTAGAACAAGGCGAAATGGCTGGAAAAGGACATAAACTCATTGATGATTTACCACTCTTTTCTCTTAAAGCAACATCTCCCGTCAATGAAGCAAAAAACAAACATTGTGTACTTCACGAAGCTTTAAAAAATATCCATCCCGATGAACTCTCTCCTAAACAAGCTTTAGAAGCAATTTACCACCTCAAACAGCTTGAAAAGAGTACCCCCCTATAGAAAACAAATGCTATTTTTTATTAAAAAGCTCTCTTAATAGGAGATAACGTAACCTTTTTTGCTATGCCACAGCACAAACAGTTATTTACCGTATTCCCATTGCTTTTCTACATAATCTATTTTGATAAGTGTAATTGCCTATAGGCAAAACCCTATGCATTATATTTCATATTGCCTTAGATTAATATTGGCTCTTATACAAAAATTGCTCAACATCGACTATTTTTACAAGATTGTCTTTTTTTGTAAAGATTGTCATGAAACTCCTGCACCTTGCAAATACGCCATATTTAATGAATTATGCTTTTTCACGATCAATATTATTGTTATCATAGTAATATTTTTAGTTTAAAACTGTCAGTGTTGGAATACCATCCTTTGCATAATAAATTCATGAATAATGGATCTCGTATTTTCTTCACATTTTAAATTATAAAGAGCTCTTTTACTGTTTTCATATGAAACATATAATTAGATATATCATAGCAGTACGTTATTTTCATAAACATCCTTGAACTCCTTCCCGCCTCTCAATGGATAAAGATTTTCATTCGAATCAAGTCTGCAAATAGTCCAGATTCTAACGGACTTCCCTTGACTTTCTAGTCATGTGATTCTCTTAAACTCAAAGCTTTACAAACAAGTCTAAGAATATTCACCACGCACTAAAAACACACTTAATATTTAAGCAAAATGCCGTATATCACAGTCCTAAATGACAGTGTTTTACGGTACAACAAGATAATGCCACCAGTACAATAAATATCTTTCATAAATATGAGTAATAAGAAATCGTAATTTCGTATAAAATTGGAATATGATATGAAAAGTAATGATACTGTATCTGTCTTACATAGCTGCTAAAATAAGCAATCTACCGCAGTTTTTAGTTGTATTGATAATTTTTTAAATCATACTTATCATGACTCGAAATATTCTGATAAGTTCATAAACTCATAAAATAATTAGCTTAGAATATCGTGCACAAGATGCAAAAAATCAGAGTACTGTCTCTATTCAACTCATCAAATATTACGTACTGCACCTTTTGAAGCAGATGTAGTCATCGCTGCATAGGCTTTGAGAGCCTTTGAAACTTTACGCTGACGCTTCTCAATTGGTTGCCAAGCGCCTTTTCCTTTTGCTTCCATCTTAGCACGGCGCTGCTTCATCTCAACGTCATCCACCAACATATGAATGCTACGATTTGGAATATCAATTTCTATGATATCCCCCTCTTCCACCAACGCAATTTCTCCTCCTTCAGCAGCTTCTGGCGAAATATGTCCTATTGAGAGCCCTGAGCTTCCCCCTGAAAAACGTCCATCCGTAACAAGTGCACAAACCTTGCCCAACCCTTTAGATTTGAGATAACTCGTCGGATAAAGCATTTCTTGCATTCCAGGTCCTCCACGTGGACCTTCATAACGGATTAAAACAATTTCACCTGTTTTAATCTTATCCGTTAATATAGCTGAAACAGCTGAATCTTGGCTTTCAAAAATTCTTGCCGGACCTTTAAAGGTTAAAATTGATTGATCAACGCCTGCTGTTTTTACAATACAGCCATCTTTTGCAAGATTTCCATAAAGAACTGCCAATCCTCCATCTTGTGAATAGGCATGTTCTCTATCGCGAATCACACCTTTTTCACGATCAAGATCAAGGGTCTCATAGCGACTAGATTGGCTAAAAGCTGTCTGTGTTGGAATACCACCTGGAGCAGCACGATAAAATGCACGAACTGTTGGCTCATTAGTTTGCTTTACATCCCAATGGTAAAGAGCTTCTTTCATCGTTTTTGCGTGAACCGTATGAGTTGACGTATCAATGAGTCCCGCCGCATCCAATTCGCCTAAAAGCCCCATAATACCACCAGCGCGATGAACATCTTCCATATGTACATTCGCAACAGCAGGAGCAACTTTGCATAAAACCGGAACACAACGCGAAAGATGATCAATATCCGTCATGGTAAAATCCACCTCACCTTCTTGTGCCGCCGCTAAAAGATGCAGTACTGTATTGGTTGATCCCCCCATGGCAATATCAACGGTCATTGCATTTTCAAAAGCCTTGCGTGAAGCAATAGAACGCGGCAAAACTGTTTCATCATCTTCTTCATAATAACGTTTAACCAATGCAACAATCTGTTTTCCAGCTTCTTCAAAAAGCATTCGTCGATCTGCATGTGTTGCTAGCATTGATCCATTTCCGGGAAGCGAAAGCCCCAATGCTTCCGTTAAACAATTCATAGAGTTGGCTGTAAACATTCCAGAACAAGAACCACATGTAGGACAAGCTGCGCGCTCCATTTTAGCAACTTCTTCTTCTGAATTTTGTTCTGAAGCTGCTGCAACCATGGCATCAACCAAATCAACCGTTAAATCTTGATCCTTCCATTTAATCTTACCTGCTTCCATAGGACCACCTGAAACAAAGATTGTCGGAATATTCAACCGTAAAGCAGCCATTAACATACCAGGCGTAATTTTGTCACAATTAGAAATACAAACAAGTGCATCCGCACAATGGGCGTTAACCATATACTCTACAGAATCAGCAATAATTTCACGTGAAGGCAAAGAATAGAGCATTCCATCGTGCCCCATCGCAATTCCATCATCTACAGCAATGGTGTTAAACTCTTTCGCAACACCACCGGCAACGGCTATTTGTTGTGCAACCAATTGCCCAAGATCTTTTAAATGAACATGCCCTGGTACAAATTGTGTAAAAGAATTCGCAATCGCAATAATGGGTTTACCAAAATCTGCATCTTTCATCCCTGTTGCACGCCAAAGACCGCGAGCTCCAGCCATATTACGCCCGTGAGTCGATATTCTTGAACGGTAAGAAGGCATTATTTTTTTCCCCTCAAATAATTCCATTTTGCTTGTTGTGCTGTAACTTCATTATAAAAACAAGAGCTTTAATATTCAAAAGAGAAAAATACCTTGGACTGAGGCATTTGAAGCACAAAATTAAAAGCTTTGCATAAACTTTTTCATAAAGCCTTTGTTTTTTTCTTACCTGTTAATCAACATCTAATCCCTGTGCAAGTCCACGTTTGAGACAAATATCAAAAATGCTTCAGTGTGGCACGAACTGTTCCAGATTTTTATATACCAGATTTTGTGGGTATATTACATCTATCTGTTTGCGTAATTTCTGGAACAAGAAGACAGTGTAATTTGGAAAGAACATAAAGGCGTAATGGTAAAAACCTATCATCTCCTGACAATTTAGCTTTACACCTTTCAAACGCATTCATAGAAATATCTTTTAAATAATGATGAGGCATTGTCTCATGTTTTTGTTTTTCACACTCTTCAATGGAGTTAGTCCCTTCAGGAAGAACAGAACGCCCCAAACAAATATACTTGTATTACTAATTCACGCATTCATTTTAAAGAAACATTTTTCAGTGCGCTCGGATCCATTTCACAACAGCGTCCATGAATAGTATAACAAACCCTGTGAATCATATAAATTTAAAGGCAGCATCTTCATCACTTATGAAGAAGCAAACAGACACCATCATGCATTTTACCCATCCCCAATATTACAAAGTCATTGGCAATTAAGACAATTCACAAAAAGCATTTTTATTCCTTTCTTCAAGTGTTTTTATCCACATGACTCTCCTTGCTTATGACATACAAACAAGTGATTTTAACTGTTTTAATATAAGAGGATTTAAAATGAGAGAATTTTAAGATATTCGGGACTATCTCCCATTGTAAAAGCTTAATTATGAATATAAATCATATCTCATTATAACTATAACTCATATTATACCCTTTATGAGAACAACGGATAGAATTTATAAAGGAGTCCGTTTTTCTCGTAAGGGCATCTAGTGCAAAGTTACAATTTGTAGTTCATGCTCATTGGCTCCAGCAAGAGCGATAGAGCGTTCATCGGATAAAATAATAGGATAACCTGTTTCACCAAAGAGAGCCCATATGGTAATGCCTGGAGTCATTGGTGGAAGATCTGGAAAGTTTTTAGCCAAATCATCAGTACAAACTTTTTTTAAATAGGCAATCTGTCCCGCATCAGAGTAGGCTGTGTTCTGAAACGATAAGTTTTGTTTATGTTCTCCCATTTCACTATTCCTTTACGCCTTAACTTTTATGACTCAACACTACTGACTTTAATTGGAATCTGTTTTATTTCTTTTTTTAACTTTGGTTGATACAGATTAATTGATAAAAGACCATTTTTCAACTCGGCATTTGTAACATGCATTCCTTCCGCGAGAACAAAGGTTCGCTGGAATTGTCGCGCAGCTATACCGCGATATAAATATTGATGATTTTGGTTGTCTGTTTGTTTACCATGAATAACCAATTGATTATCATCGAGCAAAATATTAAGATGATTAATCTTAAATCCAGCAACAGCCAAAGTTATCCGGATATGATTTGCATCATCATTTTTATGCAAACGTTCAATATTATAGGCTGGGTAAGCCTCATCAGCTTTACCGATACGTTGCAATATTTTTTCTACGGTTTCAAACCCTAAAAGAAAGGGATTGGAGAAAGGCGTCACATGTGTCATTCATGAGTATCCTCTTTGAAAAGCGGCGTTACTTGACCAAACTCTATATAAAATGTTCGCTGCATTCCTCTCATATGGCGAGCGTGAATGATAACTTCAAGAGAGAAGATTTAAGAGAGTTCAATGACTCAACGTACCATAAAATTATCAAAAGCGCGAAATTTATCTGGTATATTATATAACAAAGATGAAATTGCAGAAATATTTCGCCGTTTTTCTGTGCAACGCCCTACGCCTAAGAGTGATCTTATCTATACAAATATTTTTACGCTTTTGGTTGCCGTTGTACTTTCGGCTCAAGCAACAGATGTAAGCGTTAATAAAGCGACAAAAGAATTATTTCGCCTTGCTGATCAACCAGAAAAAATGGTTGCATTAGGGGAAGAAGAAATAGCAAATCATATCCGTTCAATTGGTCTTTGGCGAGCAAAAGCACGTAATGTTTATGCGCTTTGCAACTGTTTAATTAATCAATATGGCGGTCAAGTACCCGATACGCGTGAAGCACTCATGGCCCTTCCTGGAGTGGGGCGCAAAACGGCTAATGTGGTCTTGAATGTTGCTTTTGGTCAGCCTACATTGGCAATAGATACACATATTTTTCGTTTAAGCAATCGTCTTGGTTTGGCGCCTGGAAAAACGCCAGAAATTGTTGAGAAAAAATTATTAAAGATTATACCGGTTCATTATATTCGCCATGCGCATCATTGGCTGATTTTACATGGTCGCTATATTTGTCAAGCCCGTAAACCACAATGTACGCAATGCATTATTGCCGATTTATGTAAAGCAGCCAGCAAAACAAATGCTATTCCGGCACCTTTGGTTGAGCTTCAAGGCAATGGAGCGCCCATTTTTTTGTAATACGGTCTTGCTATTTTGTGTATACTAGCTTATGAAAACATTTCTGAAACCGCCCGGCAGGGCATGCCGTGGCTGTTTAAATGCTTGTTCAAGCGTTGGTCCGCTTGAGTGAATAAAATGTTTGATTGAATCAATTAATGTATGGAGTAGCAAAATGCCCAAGATGAAGACCAAATCATCCGCTAAAAAGCGGTTTAAAATCACTGCGTCAGGCAAAATTAAAGTAGCAGCTGCTGGTAAGCGCCATGGCATGATTAAGCGTTCGAATAAATTTATTCGCGATGCACGTGGAACAATGGTTTTGTGTGAAAAAGATGCTAAAAAAGTCATTCAGCATTATTTGCCGAATGGTATTTAAACCTTACGCTTTTGATTTTGAGGAGATTATAATATGGCTCGTGTGAAAAGAGGTGTGACAGCACACGCTAAGCACAAAAAAGTTCTTAAACAGGCTGAAGGTTTTTACGGTCGTCGTAAAAATACCATTCGTGCAGCTAAAGCAGCGGTTGATCGTTCAAAGCAATACGCTTATCGTGATCGCAAAAATAGGAAACGTACTTTCCGTGCTTTGTGGATTCAGAGAATTAATGCAGCTGTTCGTGCAGAAGGTTTGACTTATGGACGTTTTATTGATGGCTTATCAAAAGCCGGTATTGAGGTTGATCGTAAGGTTCTTTCAGATATAGCAATCCATGAGGCAGAAGCATTTTCTGCTTTAGTTGCTTCGGCAAAAAAAGCTTTAGAATATTTAAAAGATACGACACCTAATGCTTTCGAAGGCGCTGTCAAATAAGCCAGTCGTGTTCTCTTAAAGCATTCATTTATTCGAGGTCCCGTGCTGGCTATTGCGAGTACGGGTTTTTCTTTATTAAAAAATAGGCAAAAATATGAATGATATTGAGCGTCTGGAACAAGAAATTTGTTTAGCCTTAGAGGCAGCAGGTGATGAACAAGCACTTGAAGAAGTGCGTATTGCAGCATTGGGTAAAAAAGGTAGTATCTCTGAAAAATTAAAAGAATTAGGAAAAATGGATGCTGGCGAACGCCATAAAGTTGGACCAGTTCTTAATGGATTAAAAAATCGTATTTTAGAATTATGGGCGCAAAAGCGTGATCTTCTGAAAAGACAAGCAATGGATGCTCGTCTTTCTCGTGAAACGGTCGATGTTACCTTGCCTGTTCGTTCTTCTCCTATAGAACGGGGGCGTATTCATCCTATTTCACAGGTGATTGAGGAAATCATTGCCATTTATACAACGTTGGGTTTTTCTCTTGCAGAAGGACCAGATATTGAAACAGACTATTATAATTTTACGGCATTGAATTTTCCTGAAGGGCATCCAGCGCGTGAAATGCATGATACCTTCTTTTTTAATGTTGATAATACAGGGAAGCGAAAATTATTGCGGACTCATACATCACCCGTGCAAATTCGCACACTGGAAAAACAACAAGCACCGATACGGATCATTATTCCTGGAAAAACTTACCGTATGGATTCGGATGCAACACATTCACCCATGTTCCATCAGGTCGAGGGTCTTGTCATTGATAAAACCTCCACCATTGCTCATATGATGTGGCTACATGAAACTTTTTGTAAAGAATTTTTTGAAGTTCCCTCTGTAAAAATGCGTTTTCGTCCCTCTTTTTTCCCTTTTACCGAGCCATCTATGGAAGTGGATATTCAATGTGATCGTTCTGGTTCAGACGTAAAGTTCGGAGAAGGGCAGGATTGGTTGGAAATTTTAGGATGCGGAATGGTGCACCCTCATGTGTTGAAAAATGTTGGCTTAGATCCCGATGAATATCAAGGCTTTGCATGGGGAATGGGCATTGATCGTATTGCCATGTTGAAATACGGTATGCCTGATTTGCGGGCTTTTTTTGATGCTGATCTGCGTTGGTTAGACCACTATGGCTTTCGTTGCTTTGATATGCCTGCTTTTTTTCCTAATAAAAATGTGTGATCTTAGTCATCGCTTTCATGTGAGGTTTTAAAATGAAGTTTACATTGTCGTGGTTAAAAGATCACTTAGAAACAAATGCATCTTTGAATGAAATTTGTGAAAAATTAACCGCTATCGGTCTTGAGGTTGATCACGTTGATGATCGGTCTTTTTTAAAAGGTTTTGTGATTGCAAAAGTTTTAACAGCAATAAAGCATCCTGATGCAGATAAACTTCAAATTTTATCAGTGGATACAGGAACTGCTACACCTGTTCAAGTTGTCTGTGGAGCACCAAATGCACGAGCAGGTCTTGTTGGTGTTCTAGCACTACCAGGCACTTATATTCCAGGACTTGATGTAACATTATCTGTAGGAAAAATCCGAGGTGTTGAAAGTTTTGGGATGATGTGTTCACAAGCAGAGCTTGAATTATCAAATGAGCATGATGGGATTATTGAACTTCCAGAAGATAGTCCTATTGGAGGTTCATTTGCAGCTTATGCTGGTTTAGATGATCCGGTCATTGATATTGGTTTGACCCCTAATCGTTCCGATTGCACAGGTGTTCGTGGTATTGCACGTGATCTTGCCGCTACAGGAATCGGACAATTAAAAGAATTGTCTTTACCAAAATTTGATACTGCTTTTGAAATGCCTCTCGATGTTTCATTAGATTTTTCGCAAGATTCATCATTATGTTTAGGTTTTGCTTGGCGTGAAGTGCGCAATGTTCAAAATGGTGCATCACCACAGTGGATGCAACAACGTTTGAATGCAATTGGTTTGAGACCGATTAATGCGCTTGTTGACATGACCAATTACATCAGTTTTGACCTTGGTCGTCCACTCCATGTTTTTGATGCAGATAAAATTAAAGGTAATTTGTGTGTACGTTGCGCGCATGAGGGAGAGCAGCTTCAAGCACTGAACGGAAAAATCTATCATCTGGGCGTTCAGAATTGTGTCATTGCAGATGACGAGGGGGTTGTTTCGATTGCCGGTATCATGGGCGGTGAAAGAACAAGTTGTGATGAAAAAACACATCGCGTTATTATTGAATCGGCGCTTTGGGATGCGCAAAGCATTGCACAAACAGGGCGAACATTAGGTCTTATCAGTGATGCACGTTATCGATTTGAACGAGGTGTTGATCCGGCTTTTATAGAAACAGGACTTGAGATTGCAACAGAATTGGTCTTACGTCTTTGTGGTGGTGAAGTATCTAAAAAGAGGATCGTTGGCTATCAGCAACAAGAAATCAAACAGATCGCTTTTCCTTTTGCTGAAATTAAACGTTTAACAAATTTGGAAATAGAGCCTGAAAAAGTCATCTCTATTTTAACAAAACTTGGATTTTTCGTTGAAGGAAAAGGAGATGTCGTTACGGTAAAAGTACCATCATGGCGCCCTGATATTATGGGTAAAGCCGATTTGGTGGAAGAGGTTATGAGAATTTATGGGTTAGATAAAATTAAACCTATTCCTTTGGAAAACTTTGCAGAAAGAAAAGATCAAATTTTAACATGCGCACAAATTCGTTCACGTGCTACACGTTTGGCTCTAGTGCAACGTGGTATGAAAGAAGCGGTAACATGGTCTTTTATTTCTGAAAATCAAGCTCTTGCTTTTGGAGGAGGTCAAGAAGAGCTTAAATTAGTTAATCCTATTGCTGCTGATATGTCAGTAATGCGTCCTTCGCTTTTACCTGGTTTGATTATGGCAGCACAGAGAAATGCTGATCGTGGTTTTTCTGATCTTGCTTTGTTTGAAGTTTCTAACATTTATGAAGGCGATACCCCTGATAAACAACAGCGTGTTGTTAGCGGAATTCGTCGCGGAACAGAGCAATTTAAAGGGGCTGGGCGTTTTTGGAATGGAAATGCAACCGCAGTTGATGTTTTTGATGCTAAAGCAGATGCTTTAACTGTCTTAGAAGCATGTGATATGGATATTGGGAAAGTGCAGATTGAAGTTGGAGCACCGGATTGGTATCATCCTGGTCGTTCAGGTGTCATAAAACTTGGATCAAAGATTATTCTTGGTTTTTTTGGTGTTCTTCATCCTGCTACATTAGAAACGTTAGATGTCAGTGGCCCTTTATGCGGCTTTGAAATTTTTCTAGATCGAATTCCAGAACCAAAGAAAAAAACGACCAAAAGCCGTCCTCCTTTGAAACTCTCACCTTTTCAAATGGTACGACGTGATTTTGCCTTTATAGCGGATAAAACTGTTGCCTCTTCTCTTATTATTCGGGCGGCAAGTGGAGCCGATAAAAAACTTATTCATTCAGTGCAGGTTTTTGATATTTTTGAAGATTTAAGCTTTGGTGAAGATAAAAAATCTGTTGCAATTGAAGTAACTATTCAGCCCATAGAACGGACTCTAACAGATGAAGATTTAGAAAAGCTTGCCTCAAAGATCGTGGATAATGTTACCAAAATGACAGGTGCATATTTACGCTACTGAGTATTCTCATTTTTTATGAGATATTTTACATGAAGTAGGAGCATTTTTGCGTGCTCCCTTTTTGTTTGGCATTCAAGAGCTATAGAGCTTCTTGAAAGGGGACCTCCTTACCAAAACAAGCTGCTTAAATCATCAATTTTTTCAATATGAAAAAATTGTTTTTAAACATTTTGAAAAGTTATTTTTTCTCTTAATCCTTCATTGCAAATGTAAAAGATAACTGCTATTGCTAAATGATAATGCAAATTATTTGCAATAAAAAGAAGGCATATAAAGGAAAGAGAGAATCAATGAACGTAAGAACGTTTTTCACCATAGTTTTTGGAAGTGTTATTTTTTTTACACCCAATTTTGCTTTGTGTGCTGGTAAATTTAAAGCTGTTACGACATTCACTATCATTGCTGATATGGCACGCAATGTAGCAGGTGATGCCGCTGATGTTGAATCCATTACAAAACCAGGTGCGGAAATTCATGAATACCAACCCACCCCACGCGATCTTATGCGTGCTCAGGGAGCTAACCTTGTATTGTGGAATGGTTTAGAGTTAGAGCTTTGGTTTGAAAAGTTTTTTCAAAATATCAAGGATGTTCCAAGTGTTGTTGTTTCAAAAGGTATTGTCCCCATTAAAATTGGTGAGGGCCCCTTTAGTGGTAAACCCAATCCTCATGCGTGGATGTCACCGACCTCTGCTTTGATTTACGTTGATAATATTCGCGATGCTTTTGTAAAATATGATCCTGAACATGCTGAAATTTATAAACAAAATGCTGAAGTTTATAAACAGAAAATTCGTGCAACGATTGATCCAATTAGGGCTGAATTAGAAGCCGTACCGCAAGATAAGCGTTGGCTTGTGACCAGTGAGGGGGCTTTTAGCTATTTGGCACGTGATTTTGATCTAAAAGAACTTTATTTATGGCCCATCAATGCTGACCAACAAGGAACACCACAGCAAGTCAAGCATGTTATTGATATGGTTCGCAAATACAATATTCATGCAGTTTTTTCTGAAAGCACTATTTCCCCTGCGCCTGCTAAGCAGGTTGCCAGAGAAACAGGGGCTAAATACGGCGGTGTTCTTTATGTTGATTCTTTAAGTGAGAAAAATGGTGAGGTCCCCACTTATATTGATTTATTACGTGTCACGAGTGGGCGTATTAGCAATGCTTTAGTAGAGGGAGTAAAAAGCCAATGACGGAATGTGGAATATTTGCCCAAGGGGTAACGGTAACTTATCGTAATGGACATACAGCTTTACGCGAAGTGAATTTTGAAAGTCCAAAGGGTTCTATTACGGCATTGGTTGGTGTTAATGGATCCGGTAAGTCAACGTTATTTAAAGCGATTATGGGGTTTGTACGCCCCTCAAAGGGAAAAATTCGTATGTTTGATTTGCCCGTTGATGTGGCTTTGAAAAAAAATCTTATTGCTTATGTTCCTCAAAGTGAAGATGTTGATTGGAATTTTCCTGTCTTGGTTGAAGATGTTGTATTGATGGGGCGGTACGGTCATATGAATTTCTTTCGCTATGCCCGTACACAAGATTATGAAGCCGTTCGTATTGCCTTAGAACGCGTTGATATGCTGGCTTTTGCCAAGCGCCAAATTGGAGAACTTTCTGGTGGACAGAAAAAGCGTGTTTTCCTAGCGCGCGCTCTTGCGCAGAAAGCAAAAGCTATTTTATTAGATGAGCCATTTACAGGGGTTGACGTTACAACAGAAGATAAAATCATTGCTTTGTTACAAGATCTTCGTAAAGAAGGAGCAGTGATCTTGGTTTCAACTCACAATTTGGGTTCTGTTCGCGAATTTTGTGATCATACAGTTTTAATAAAAGGAACTGTTTTAGCTTCTGGGTTAACAGAAAAAATCTTTACAAAGGAAAATCTGGAGAAAACTTTTGGAGGGTCTTTGCACCACCATATTTTTGATCTTCAAAGCACAAAAAAAAATGATGTTTTCATGGGAAGAAAGCAGTCTGCAGTTTGTGAAGATATTGAAAGAGTGGAGCACGTTGCATGACTTCTTGGTTGCTTGAGCCACTGAGCTATCAATATATGGTGAATGCAATGTGGGTTTCTGGGTTAGTTGGGTGTGTTTGTGCCTTTCTTTCGGCTTTTTTGATGTTAAAAGGTTGGTCATTGATTGGTGATGCACTTTCCCATTCGATTGTTCCTGGTGTAGCAGGAGCTTACCTTTTAGGGTTACCTTTTTCACTCGGCGCTTTTTTTTCTGGTGGTCTTGCAGCAGCAGCAATGCTCTTTTTTAACCACCGGACAAAGCTTAAAGAAGATACCATTATTGGGCTCATTTTTTCTTCCTTTTTTGCCTTTGGGTTGTTTCTCAAATCATTAAAACCAATGGCTGTTAATATTGATACGATTGTTTTGGGAAATATTTTAGCAGTTAGTTCAACAGATATTCTACAATTGGCTTTTATCGGCTTTGTTTCATTGCTTATATTGCTTTTGAAATGGAAAGATCTTCTTGTTTCGTTATTTGATGAAACGCATGCGCATGCCATTGGATTAAACGTAAAATTTTTAAAGATTCTCTTTTTCACATTGCTTGCCGCTTGTACCGTTGCTGCGATGCAAACCGTTGGAGCGTTCTTAGTCATTTGTCTTGTCGTAACGCCTGGAGCAACAGCCTATCTTTTAAGTGATCGTTTCGTAAATGTCTTGATTATTGCAGTTGTAATTGGAACATTCACAAGTGTCTTGGGTGTTTATGTAAGTTACTTTTTGAATGCACAAACAGGGGGGGTTGTAGTGCTTTTTCAAGCATCTTTATTTGTTTTGGCTTTTATTTTTGCTCCTAAACATGGGTTTATTGCTGCGCGCTTACGCATAAATGCGGCAAAAAAGGGTGTAATATTATCATGATTGATCAATTACTGCTTCCGTTTCAGTTTTCTTTTATGCTTAAGGGTATGCTTATTGTCATGATTCTTTCTATTCCCATGGCGATGCTTTCCTGTTTTCTTATTTTGAAAGGATGGGCGCTGTTAGGCGATGCTATTTCTCATGCAGTTTTTCCTGGTGTTGTTGTTGGTTATATGACAACACCATGGGTAATCGCATTTTTAACTTCTTTGCCATTTGCTTGGTTTCAGCATATGCGTCCAGAGAATATTACAATGACTTTGATTACTTGCGGTGCTTTTGTTGCAGGAATGGTGTGTGCATTATTAACAGGTTTTTTAGGGAGCAATAGCCGTATCAAACAGGATACAGTGATGGGTGTGGTCTTTTCTTCAATGTTTGGTTTGGGGCTTGTTTTAGCCACGTCTATTTATAGTAACTTAGATTTGAATCATATTCTATTTGGTAATCTCTTGGGTGTTAACTGGCTTGATATAACGCAGACCGCGATTATTTCTGCTATTGTCACTTTTATTTTAGCAGCAAAATGGCGCGACTTTATGCTGTATATTTTTGACACAGTTCAAGGACGTGCAATGGGGTTACCAATATCTCTACTCCACTATACTCTTCTAACGATGATTTCTCTTACAATTGTTGCAGCTTTGAAAGCTGTAGGTATCGTGCTCGTTATTTCTTTACTGATAGCACCAGGAGCAATTGCCTATCTTGTCACAAAGCGGTTTTCTTTTATGTTAATGATCGCGATACTTGTTGCAGCTTTTTCTGGTTTTTTAGGGATTTATCTCAGCTTATTTATCGGCTCTGATTCTGCTTCCACAATTGTGTTGATCTTGACGTTGATTTTTATGGCTATTTTCATGATGATTTTTTTTCGTCGAAGCACAGTTCAAGAGACTTGAAAGTGTTAAATTTCATGCATATCAGCCATGCATTTTTATATATTGTTTCTCACTTTTATTTTAATTAGAGTCTGGGGTGCTAGGTTATTTTTCCTCCTAATATCTAGCAGGTGAATGCAGTAAATTTTCTCCCCCCCCCAAGACTGCATTCTTAATTAAGAGGCTGCATTGATTTTTTCTGCAGCCTTTTTATTTTTTTGTTTTTCTAAAATCTCTCCTCTTTTCTTGAAATCATTTAAAATGATTATAATATTGTGTAAGCTATTCGGTATTTTCAAGGAACTTATAACAGAAAAGACGCTTACGCATGAAGGAGTAGAGCGTAATTGTGCACTCAGACATGTAAACAGAAAAAAACAGATACAATGTTTTTGTATAGGGTTTTGCGTAGAGGAAAATAGTACGAGAGAATGAAAAAAGATTTCAAGATATCGCACCCTTTGCGTATCTGCTATTATATAGCAGGGTGGGCAATGGTTATATTAGGTATTATCGGTATCGTATTACCTATTATGCCAACTGTGCCTTTTTTATTGGTTGCCTCATGGTGTTTTACGCGTTCTTCTCCACGTTTTCATCAATGGTTGAATAATCATCGTATTTTTGGTCCCCCTATTAAACGATGGGAAGAGAAAAAAGCTATCTCTCCATTTGTTAAAATTTTTGCAGTGATGAGTATGACCGGGGGATTTTTATCCTTTTTTGTGATGATACATCCTCCTTTATGGATTTCTTTACTCGTTACAGTTATATTATTGTTGATTGCTATTTACATTGTAACGCGTCCATCTTCATAGGGATAGAAAAGGCGTTATGAGATACTCTTTTAAACTTTAACTTATTTATAAGAACTATTGAGAGAAGGAATTTTCTTTCAAGTTTTAAATATAACCTCTCCATATCCAAGATGCATATGAAACAAAATGTTCGTGCGCTTTCATTTAACATGCAAAATCATAGTAGCCATGCCATAAACAAAATTATTTATGACAAAGATATAAGGCATATAAACCTCCTTGGCATGTTAAATATTTTAATGCGTAGTGAATATTTTGAAATCCTATCTGTCGAGTCTTACGTCAGTAAATCGCATGTGTGGAAAGTCAAGCGGAATCGGTTAGACAAGCAGTCAAACTTTTTACAAACCAGCAAGGGCTAAAAACCCTCATCCTTAGAGAGATCAACTTTATAAAAAATATGATGAGTCAATATATCCGTTTTAAAAAGCTGGAAACTATATCTTTATAGGTCTAGAAACTCGGTTTTTATTACCGAAAAAATTGAGATAACGTTGTACTTCTTTTGAATCACCGATCGTTTTTTCAGGATTATCTGAAAGTTTTACAGCTGGTCGACCATTGGCATAGGTCACCTTACAAACAAGGGAAAGAGCATCAAGAGTTTCGATTTCCTGAGGTGCACAGCCTGTAAAGTCATTGGTAAGATCCGTGCCCCATCCAAAACTCATGCGTACTCTACCATGGAAATGATGATAGGTTTTTTCAATTGTATTGACATCAAGAGCATCAGAAAAAATTAAAAGTTTTTTGCATGGATCTTTTCCTTTTTCTTTCCACCATTGAATAATACGTTCGCCACCTTCAATAGGGGGAGCACTATCGGGTCTGAAACCTGTCCAATCAGCTACCCAATCTGGTGCATTGCGTAAAAATGCTTCTGTACCAAAGGTATCAGGTAAAACAATGAGAAGATTTCCACCATAATAACGGTTCCAATCCTGCAAGACTTGATACGGAGCTCTGCGTAATTCATCATCATTGTTGCTGAGAGCCGCAATAACCATGGGCAATTCGTGTGCATTGGTTCCAAGAGCTTCTAAATCCGTATCCATGGCAAGAAGAACATTAGAAGTTCCAGTAAAAGAATTACCAATCCCTTCTTTTAATGCTTCCACACACCAGCGCTGCCATAAAAAAGAATGGCGGCGCCTTGTCCCAAAGTCAGATATTTTAATATCAGGCAATTTTTTGAGACGTTCAACTTTACTCCACATTTTTGCTTTAGCACGCGCATAAAGTACATCAAGAGCAAAACGATCTAGTTTTCTGAGAGCAGCACGTGAACGTAATTCACTTATAATAGCAAGGGCTGGAATTTCCCACATAGAACTATGAGCCCACGAACCATAAAAATGAAGAATATACTGGCCATCTTTACGGGTTAGTTCATATTCTGGGAGTTGAAAATTCTCAAGCCACTGAAGAAAATCCGGTTCAAAAATTTGTTTGCGTCCATAAAATGTATTACCAGCAAGCCAAATCATTTCTTTTTTTGTAAAGCGCAAACTAAGAGCATGATCAAGTTGAGAACGTAATTCACTCTCATCAATATCATCGGCAAGACGTATTGTTTTAGAGCGATTTATGAGGGAAAAAGTAACATTAACATTAGGATATAACCCCCAAATCATCTGCACCATTAGAAGTTTATAAAAATCCGTATCGAGAAGTGAACGAATAATGGGATCAAGTTTCCAAGTGTGATTGTAAACACGTCTAGCAATATCCGGATGATTCATAACCTTTTTCTTTCAGTTTCATAAAATCTAAAATATTATGCACCAACACGGCTAATATAGGCGGTGCAATATAACAACTCCACAGTTTTGGGAAAGAATAAAAAAGTTTGCTCTCTTTTTTCGTCTTTCATCTTTAAGATTTGACAATACGTATAATTTCATGCTGACCTGTTTTTTGTAACTTTATCCCTGTATGAACTTCGGTATATTCTTTGCTATTAACATAGAGCATATTTTTAGGTCCCCATTTTACTTTAATGCTATAAACGGCATCATAAAACTTCATTGTTGCTTCATATTTTGGCCAAATAGAGGGTAAATGTGGCTGCAAAAATAATAGGTCTCCCTGACGCTGTATTCCAAGAATAGCTTGTGTTGCGGCGCGATAAAACCAACCGGCTGAACCTGTATACCAAGTCCAACCGCCTTGACCACATCGTGGTTCAACAGCATAAATATCTGCGGCCATCACATAAGGTTCAACACGATAAATTTCAGGATCTTGTCCATGGGTAATTGGGTTTATCATAGAAAATAAAGCATAAGCTTTATCGTTTTGTTCCATTTCAGCCAACGCAAAAATACTCCAAATGGCACCATGCGTGTATTGACCACCATTTTCTCGAATGCCTGGAGGATAACCTTTTATATAACCAGGCTCGAGCGTACTTTTATCAAAAGGCGGCCAAAAAAGGCGAATGAGTCCGCTTTTTTTATCATAGAGCTGTTCCAGCATTGATGTCATTGCTTGTTTTTGACGTTCAGGCGATGACATTTGAGAAATGACAGCCCAAGATTGAGCAATGGTATCAATTTGGCATTCATCATTGATTTTAGAGCCAAGAGGTGTTCCATCATCAAAATAACCACGTCGATACCAAGCACCATCCCAACCGTTTTCCTCTAGGGATTTTGTTAAATGTTCAAGGTGTGTACTCCATATTTGCATATGGCTGTTATCACCACGTTTTTTGGCTAAAGGGATAAATGCTTGTAATGTGTACCCAAGAAACCATCCTAACCAAATGCTTTCACCTTTTCCTTCCACACCTACCAAATTCATGCCATCATTCCAATCCCCACCTAAAATAAGAGGGAGACCATGTGGTCCGCAGCGTTTAATGGCAAGGTCTAAAGCTAAAGCACAATGTTCATAAACTGTTGCAACCTTTGAGGATTGGATAGGTTGAAAATAAGCATCCTGTTGCCCACTTTTGAGAACATCACCTTCAATAAAAGGAATGATCGTATCAAGAAAGGCATTATCGCCAGTGGTATTGACATAAAGAGCTGTTGCATATGCAAGCCAAACGATATCATCAGAAATGTATGTGCGAACACCAGCATTTGTGTCAGGCAACCACCAATGTTGCACATCCCCTTCAAGAAACTGGTGCGCTGCAGCATTTAACAATTGCTCATGTGCTAACTGTGGTTTCAACAATAACAAAGACAAGCTATCTTGTAACTGGTCACGAAAGCCAAATGCACCACTCGCTTGATAAAAGCCCGCACGTGCCATGATGCGGCATGCATAGATTTGATAGGGAAGCCAATGATTGACCATAAGATTAAAAGAAGAGTCAGGTGTTTTGACTTGAAAAGGAGAAACAAAATCACTCCATTGTTGTTTTTGTTTTGTGAGCAGAATTTCAAAATCACTTGCACGTGCTTGATTGAGTAATTTTTCAGCTTCTTGCCTATTTGCAGCACTGCCAAGATAGAAGATGATTTCTTTTGTTTGCCCTGGTTGAAGATCAATATCATAGGCAAATGCTGAACAAGGATCACATCCTGCTTCAATGGTATTTGAAAGAGCACCGGCTTTACGGATTGCATTTGGACGTGTTACGGTTCCCGTTGCACCAATAAATTCAGCGCGATTGGTCGTCGTGCTGGTTGGCATTTCGGATGCTGATAAAAATGTAACTTGTTGAGATTTCTCGATGTGATAGGGATTTTGAATAAAATATGCACCCCATCTGGCCTCATAAGAGGAAACAATAAAGGGGGCATATTTTGTACGGACATTTCCTAAAACCCATTCAACATAATTATAAAGGCGTAAACTGCGTGGTTTTTTCCCTTCATTCGTAAGAATAAGACGTGAAAAGCGAATAGGCTTTTCGGGATCAAGTGTATGGGTCAGCTCCAATGCGATTTCTGAATGTGTCGATTTAAAAGTTGAGAATCCAAACCCATGACAAGCCTCATAGACAATATTTTCATCACATTCAACAGTAGAAACAGGTGAAAAACGTTTTAAAGACTGGCGATCAACCAGATAAAGTGCTTCTCCTGGTCGGTTAGACGTTGGATCATTCGCCCAAGGAGTTAGTTGATAATCGCGGCTATTGTTAGCCCAAGTAAAAATTGCACCTTCAGCAGAGACATGAAAACCAAATCTGTGATTAGCAATAACATTAATCCACGGATGCGGTGTGGTGGTACGTCCACGAAGACGTATTACATAATGATTATGCTGATTAAAACCACCATAACTATTCCAATATCTGAGATCTTCTCCATTTGGGAGAAAAGAGGAGGGTTTTTGTTGGCTAATAAGACCAATAGAAGAAAAAAGATTCTGTTCAGTTTGTGTTGTAAATTGCTTTCCTTCGTTATATCTCGGCAAGTCTAATTGATTATAAGATTCTTGATAATTTTTACGAATTGTGAGATTAAAATCATTCTTATCAAGTCGTTTAAGTTGTTCAGATAAAGAACCATTTTGGGCATCAAGAACGATACGCGCTGATGCAAGAAGCGTTTTAAAACTCTGTTCACTCATTTGATCGCGTCGAAGCATGAAAATATGTTGGCGTTCATCTGCTTTTTGCGTGTGGTGATAATAAGATTCACAGACCCACTCAAGAGCGCGTTGTGTACTTTGTATATAGGAAAATGTTTGTTCATTAAGAATGACTAAATCAACAATGAGTCCACGCATATACCAATATTCGTGTGCTTTAAGGAGTTCGCGCAGTACAGCTATATTTCCCTCGTTATTTAACCTAAGAAGACAGAGTGGATTGTCTCCTGAGATAGACATGGGCCAAAGATCAGACTGTTTTCCTAGCGTTTTTGCTAATATTTCAGAAGGAAGACGCCACGTTCGTTCTGGATAGATAAGCGGTGTTGCATATTTTTGATAGATAATAGCTTCTTTAAGCTGGGTTCCACTCTGATACAGTGCGACTTGTGAGCGCGTCCATGCCATTGAAAGTTCTTTTTGAAACATATCAGGTTGTCGATAATGTTTAATATGATTATTTAACGCTTCTTTTGTATGTGCAGCAAAAGTCCAAAAAATAAGTTCTGCTTTGCCATAGGCTGGAATTTTTATACGGCATCGCAATGACATAATAGGATCTAGAACACAACCTTGACTGTTATTGAAACGAGCATTTTGGTCAAATGCAGCAGGACGATGAATAGATCGCCCCCGCCCAATAAACAGAGAGCGATCTGTTTCAGCTTCTGTCTCTTGGAGAATATCTGTTGTACTAGAAACAAAATGGGCAACATAGATTTCAGGATCACTAGGCGAGCGTTTGCGCCTTTTGACAAAAATTGTTTTACCTTCTTCAGTAATTTCTGTCTCTATAAACATACGGGAAAAAACAGGATGAACTTGATCTGTATCCATTGTGGCAAGTGCTAATTCACCATAAGAAGTCACTTCAATGAGTCGGTCTTTATTTGTCGTATTCATCAGTTGAATACGTCTACCTTCGCCACATCCTTCAGATGTAATAAGACATTCAAGTGTTGATTTAATACCATCAACCATTTTTGTATATTCAGCCTTTTCATCTGTAAAAATGCTGACAGCGTCTTCTTCAATAACACGTGTTGGCTCACCAGTAACAGACCACCACCGTCCACTATGCGTATCACGTAAGAAGAATAAAGTACCTTGTTGATCTTCTGTTGCATCAGGAATAAAGCGCGTAATCGCATAATCGTGCCAACGGCTGTAACCAGAACCATTCGCTGTTAACATGGTAGAATAAAAGCCATTAGACAAAAGTAAAGTTGCTCGTGGTTTGAGTAACGGGTTTGTAATAATGCGCAAAGGGGCTGCGTCAAATTCTTGAGACTTATTGCGCATACGATTAACAGCTTTGGTATGAATAATAGGAATGAGATGAGGCGCTCTTTCCTGTAAGAGTAATTGTGTTGCTTCAATAACGGGATCACGGTGAAAACGATCACGCATTCGCCCTTGAAAAATAACATTGTTAAGAGCAAGGATAGACATGCCATGATGGTGCGCATAATAATTGCGTACAATGGCGTATTTTTCCCCTGTTTTCACACGTGTTGGAGTAAAATCAACAGAGTCATAATAACCATATGTTCCTAAAGCTCCAAGATCACGGAGTCGTTTTAAATTAGCGACAGCGCAAGCAGGAGCATATTGTGCCGCTAGAAGGCTGGCATAGGGAGCAATGACAGCATTGCGTGAAAGACCACGTTGGAGTCCGAGGTTTGGAACACCAAAATGAGCGTATTGGTAATTCATTAAATGATCGCGAGCATTAAATGCGGCTTCTGAAATACCCCATGGCAATTCCCGTTTATGGGCATATTGTATTTGACAACGAATAATCAATCGATTTGTTTGATCTAAGAGAGACCCTAAAGGTTCATGCATTACGAGAGATGGCATAAGATATTCGAACATTGATCCAGACCATGATAGGAGTGCACCTTTCCCACCTATGGGGATGAGAAGTCGACCAAGACGAAACCAATGTTTAAGTTTTATATCTCCTTTTGCGATGGCAAAAAAGCTTGCAAGACGTGCTTCTGAAGCAAGTAGGTCATAACAATTTTCATCGAGTTTGTTTTCTTGCACACGATATCCAATGGATAAAAGGTGCCGTTTAGGCTGTTCTAAAAAGTCAAATTTCATATCAAAGGCTATTTGCCGTGCCGCTATAGCCAACCTGTTTAGTTTTTTACATAATTTTTCAGTATCACAATGAGCAGTCGCATCATGATGATAAGCGTTACAGGTGTCGATAAGGCATTTAGCCCAAGAAAGCGCACGAGCAGATTCTATCGTTTGAATTTTGTGGTCAAGTTCACCGACTAAGTGCACAATATCATGGGCTGCAAGTGAAAGATCCATGATGTGAGAAGGAATCGTATTTTCTTGTTCTATAAAAGTGAAGATAGAATCATGAAAACGAGTGATGTTTTCTTCGATTTTTTGGCGTAAAGAGCGTAAACTGGGTTGATGATCTGGAATTTCTCTGACAGTTTCTTCAAGAATAGCAAGAACATCCGATAAGCCTTCTCGATCACTTTGAAAAAAAAGAGGCGGTTTTTCAGCCCATTCACTTAAGGCAGAAGAGAGTGTTACCAAATGACCGGCAAGATTTCCTGAATCAACGGTTGATACATAAGTAGGCAAAAGAGGCCTGAGTGTATCCGTTTCATACCAATTATAGAGATGACCGCGGAACTTTTCCATTTTTGCAAGAGAGCGTAATGTACATTCAATACGGGTAATGGTCTCTTCAAAACCAATCCAACCAAAATCACGTGCAGCAATTATAGAAAGGAGATAAACCCCAATATTCGTAGGCGATGTACGTTGAGCAACAAGAGGTTCAGGATCTTCTTGAAAATTATCGGGAGGCAAATAGTTGTTTTGTTCGTTGACAAAGGTTGCATAATAAAGCCATGTCCGCCGTGCAATAGAACGGAGTTTTTTTTCATCTTTTGAAGAAAGATAAAGGCTATCTTGAAAAGTTGAAGGTTGACTCACAATCCAAGCAATGAAGGGTGAAAAAAACCATGCTATCCCAAAAGGTAAAGCAACCAAGCTTGCAAAACTATCAGAAAAAAGAGGGAGTGCTATAGTAAGAATACCAATAAGTGATGCTGGTGCCATTGTAAAAACATAGAAACGCAAACTATTGGGCATTGATTTTGTTGCAGCAGAAGTTTTCCATTCAAGAAGATGCTGTTTTGAAATCGTCATACGATAGAGTGTACGAATAATCGCATCGGTCATAAAATACGCCGAATGAGCAAGAAACGTCGTTTTAAGAAATATATCAGCGCTTGTAAGAGCAATTTTGTTCCAAATTAATTGAAAATGTCCACGCAAAGCATGATCTATATTGGATGAGACAAGCGTTTTTAATACACATAGAATGGGTGAAATGAAAGCGCTAAACAACAAGAATAATTGCCAGACGATTGCACTCTTTAATGGCAAAAGAGTCCATCCTACAAATGCTGCGATTAACCACATAAGTGGCGTAAGAGAACGACGTAAATTATCCTGCATTTTCCAACGCGTCACGGAACTTATTTGACGGTGGGAAAAAAGATAAGGCAAGAGCTGCCAATCACCGCGGATCCAACGATGATAACGCATAACATCAATATTATAAGTGGTTGGATAGTCTTCAATGACTTCTATGCTACTTACTAGAGCAGTACGAGCATATCCCCCTTCTAAGAGATCATGACTAAGAATAGTATTTTCTTTAATTTTGCCATCAAGTGCTTGTTCAAATGCATCAATATTATAAAGACCTTTACCAATAAAGGTACCTTCTCCTAAAAGATCTTGATAAGTATCAGAAACAGCAAAAACATAAGGATCAATGCCACGGTTGGTAGAAAAAACCCGTTGGAGAATTGATGTTTTTTTTCCTGTTGTAAGCGAAGGAATAATGCGCGGTTGCAAAATGCTATAGCCTTTTACAACCTTTCCACTTTGCGGATCAAAAACGGGATGATTGAGTGGATAGTTAAGCTTTCCAACAAGTTTTGTGACGCTCTCTGGAGTAAGACGTGTATCACAATCCAGCGTCATAACAAAACGGCAATCCATAGGAAGATGTGGATTGGGAGGATAAAAGCTTGTATTTTTATCGCCTCTTAAAAGCCGATTGAGTTCATGAAGTTTTCCCCGCTTTCGTTCCCATCCCATCCAACATTTTTCGCTTGTATTATAAAGGCGTCGGCGATGTAAAAGGAAAAAAAGAGGAAGTTCATCACGATGATAACGATTATTGAGTTTATCAATATTCTTTTGCGCATAGTGTAATAAATCAAGATCATCTTGTGTTTCTTTTAATGGAGCATCCACCCAATCTGTAATGAGTGCAAAATGAATGGCTCCTTTAGGATTAGAAAGATAGTGCACTTCAAGATTGTGCACTTGCTCATCAATATCATCGTGTGATGTCATTAAAGTAGGCACAACAACCATTGTCCGTGCATGTTCGGGAATACCTTCTTTATATTCATAACCAATGAGCTGTCTTGATGGGACAAACCACGAAACAACAGTATTAAATAAAGCAAAAGCAGCATCGATAGCAGGAAAAAGCGCCAATCCAGTAAAGCAAAAAGACATCCATTGTGTCATGCCAGATAGCTGTAAAAGGGCGTAAATTACCAGCAAAAGAGTGAGCGTCAGAAAAGAGACAGGCACAGCAATAACTCTCAATTTTGAGCAACAAGAAGTGCGTGTCCATTTTATGAAAAAAGGCGGGCTATATCCACAAGCCTTTTCAAATATGCCACGACCATCATCAACAAGGTACCACCCCACATAAGAATGATGAGGCATATCTTTAGAAGTGGAATTTGCCATTTCTACAACTTTATGTGCAACTTCCAGTTCACTAAGAGGCGAAAAGCGAGAAACTTTTTCAATGACTTGTCGATAAATATTGCGTGAGTGAGCATCAATTTCAGAAAAATCACTATTTTTACGCAAAATAGAATCGACACAACTCACTGTTTCAAACCATGCTGTCCAATCAACATCATCTATAGCTTTAAGAGCACGGATAATATTACCCATGGTCACACCATCTGCTGCTTGTCGGGTATGTTCATCGGCTGTTGCAATCTCTAAGCTACTGCCTTGGCTTTTCAATTGCTTTTCAAGCCAAGTTAATGCTACGGTTGAATCGACAGATGCACTGCGCAGGCGATAGAATAAATGTGCTGAAAAAGTTGAATCAACAGTAAATGGTTTATACTGCGTAAAAAGAGAGTGTAGATTTGTTTTATTTTCTACAAGAGAAATTTTATCAGCTACTTGACTAGCAAGATGGCGCATATGTCGCGCTTTTTCGATACGTACTGAAAGACGACGGACATTTTCAATGAGCAGCATTTGCATAACAGAAGGAAGAGCCCACAATTCACCAATTGTGAGCGCACAAACTTCTTGAAATCCGTTGGTCATAGCAGTGAGTGTCTCTTGTGAAAAGCTGCTATCGGTATGCGCAATATAAAGCCAAGTTAAAGCAAAAATTCGTGGTATTCCGGCTTTATGTGTAGAAAGAGGCAGTTGCTTTATGAAGGACTTGGGTAGATTACGACGCAGCTTTTGTATGGTTTTATCAATGGTGTAATGATTATCAATGAGCCATTGAGCAGACGGTGCGATGGTTTCATCATTTCGGGCAGCAAAATCACTGGTATGAAAAGCATGAAGAATAACTTTAGCATTTTCATTCAATCTCTTGCGAAAATCTCCTACTCCTTCATATTCAGGGAGTAAAATTTCTTTACCAGAAGCTATATCATGCCCTAAGTTATAAAGATCTTCCTGTACCTTATAAATTGCACGAAGAGGAAAATCCGTATTAATAAAATGATCTTTTTTCTCTTTTTGAGAAAAAAAGCACTTTATGAAAGGTATTATGCACGTCATAGTGTTCCATTGTTATTCAATTACATTGTTTTTTATTTAAATTTTAAGCATTTTATCTGAATAGTGAACCGTTGTTAGACAAAAAACAAACTTTTTGTTTTTATTTGCAAGCATTTATAATTTTTGTTTCAATAATTTAAAAATAAGCAGACAATTTTTTTAGAAAATAAAAAGGTCACTCCTAATGAGTGACCTTAATAATAACACCAACTTTAATGATTGATGATTAATCTTGTTCTTGTTTTTTCAAAGCTGCACCCAGAATATCACCAAGAGAAGCACCTGAATCTGTAGAACCATATTGTGCAACAGCTTCTTTTTCCTCTGCAATTTCTAAAGCTTTAATCGATACTGAAATTTTACGTGTTTTTTTATCAAATGCTGTGATGCGAGCATCAACCTTTTGCCCAATTGCGAAACGCTCAGGACGTTGCTCATCACGATCACGCGCAAGATCAGCACGCCGAATGGTTGTCTCAAGGTTGTGGTCAATCAATTTCACACCAATGTCATTGTCGTTAACAGCAATCACTTCGCATGTTACAACTGCACCTTTTCGCAATTCGCCGGAAGCAGCGGCTTCTCCAACTTTATCGCTGGAAAGCTGCTTAATTCCAAGAGAAATGCGCTCTTTTTCAATGTCAACATCAAGGACCACAGCTTTAACGATATCGCCTTTATTATAAGTATCAATAACTTGTTCACCAGGACGGTTCCAATCAAGATCAGACAAATGAACCATACCGTCAACATCGCCTTCAAGCCCAATAAACAGACCAAATTCTGTTTTATTTTTAACCTCTCCTTCAATTTGCGAATTGACAGGAAATTTATTGGCAAAAGCTTCCCATGGATTTTCAAATGTTTGTTTTAAGCCAAGAGAAATACGCCGTTTAGAAGGATCAATCTCAAGAACAACCACTTCTACTTCTTGTGATGTAGACAGAATTTTTCCAGGATGAACATTTTTCTTTGTCCAGCTCATTTCAGAAACATGGATCAGCCCTTCGATTCCTGGTTCAATTTCAACAAAACCACCGTAATCAGTAATGTTGGTAACAGCACCCGTAATTTTTTTACCAATCGGATACCGGACACTGATGCTTTCCCAAGGATCACTTTCAAGCTGCTTCATTCCAAGAGAAATACGGTGCGTATCTTGATTAATGCGAATAATCTGAACTTTAATCGTTTGGCCAATTGTGAGCACTTCAGATGGGTGATTAACACGCCGCCATGCCATATCTGTAACGTGCAAGAGACCATCAATCCCACCAAGATCAACAAAGGCACCATAATCTGTAATATTTTTCACCACACCTTCAACGATTTGGTTTTCTTCAAGATTTTGTACGATTTCTGAACGTTGCTCAGCGCGACTTTCTTCTAAAACAGTGCGGCGTGAGACCACAATATTGCCACGACGACGATCCATCTTCAAAATTTCAAAGGACTGTGAATTATGCATGAGGGGTGAAACATCACGAATGGGACGAATATCAACTTGGCTGCGAGGCAAGAAAGCAACGGCACCATCAAGATCGACTGTAAAACCACCTTTTACTTGGCTAAAGATTACCCCATCAACGCGCGCACCAGCATTGAATTTTTCCTCCAAACGGACCCAACTTTCTTCGCGCCGTGCTTTTTCACGCGATAAAACAGCTTCACCCATCGCATTTTCAATGCGTTCAATGTAAACCTCAACTTCATCGCCAACTTGCAAAGAACCATCTTTTGCTTTAGCTCCAAATTCTTTGAGAGGAATACGTCCTTCGACTTTAAGACCAGCATCAATAATGGCCATGTCTTTTTCGATTGCAATAACACGACCTTTAACAACAGATCCTTCATTAAGATCATTAGTTTGAAAAGATTCTGTTAAAAGGGCTTCAAAATCCGCTGTTGTGGGATTGTATTGTGACATAAGAACTCCTAATATATACCTTGTATTATAAGGTATGAGCGCTAGGTTAGTGTTAACATAAGTAACTCCCTAGCCTTTTCCTTGAATAAAGGAAAGAAGTTAGCGCTAGGCTGGAAGTTACCTTAACGAATTTATCCAATTATATGCATTTTTATGATTGGATCAACAAAACTGCATGCAATTTCAAATGTTGCTTCTATACTCAATTCTGACGTATCAAGCAAGTGGGCGTTTTTTGCTGGTTTTAGTGGACTTTGTTTGCGCGTTATATCGCGACTGTCGCGCTGTTCAAGTTGAGCTAGGATTTCATGATAATTTGCTTGAACACCTTTTTTTAAAATCTCTTGGTAGCGGCGTTTGGCGCGTGTTTGAACATTGGCTAGAATATAAAACTTGATATCGGCATCAGGACAAACAATCGTTCCGATATCACGCCCATCAAGCACACAGCCAGGCAAAACTTTAGCAAAGTCGCGTTGTTTTTCGACAAGAACTTTGCGTACAGCAGGGTTAATTGCTATTTTTGAAGCCGCTTCACCAAGTTCATGAGAAGAAAGAAGAGAAGGATTTAAAGTATTAAAATCAAGTTCTTTAGCGTAAATAAGAGCATTATTTTCATCATCAAGAGCTAAATTTTGTTGTAAAAGCGCATGAGCAACTCCACGATAAGTAAGACCAGTATCGAGATGGCGAAGGCGATAATGCGCAGCAATTTTGCGTGCTAAGGTTCCCTTGCCTGAAGCTGCAGGTCCATCAATGGCGATAACAAAAGGCTTCAAACGATTTTTCCCCCAAGTTGTTTTATAAAAGGAATAAATTCTGGAAAGCTCGTAGCGATCATTCGTTTATCATCAATGGTAACAGGTTTTTCTGACACAAGCCCAAAAATGAGAAAACACATAGCAATTCGATGATCAAGATGTGTGCAGACATGTCCACCGCCCAAACCTTTGGTAGAACCGTTCCCATAAACAACAAGAAAATCTTGACCTTCTTCACAGTCTACGCAATTAATTTTTAATCCTTGAGCAACAGCAGACAATCGATCTGATTCTTTTACACGCAATTCTTCAATTCCTAGCATAACTGTTTTACCTTCTGCAAAGGCTGCTGCTACTGCCAAAGCAGGATATTCATCAATCATCGATGGAGCACGTTCTTTGGGCACCGTAACACCTTTAAGAACCGATGATTTTATCCGTAGATCGGCAACATCTTCTCCACCTGTTTGGCGTTGGTTCAAAAATTCAATTTGAGCACCCATTTCCCACAATGTTTCGATAAGTCCTATTCGAGAGTTATTTATCAAAACATTTTCAATGGTGATATCAGAGTCTTCTACAAGAAGGGCTGCGATAATTGGAAAAGCAGAAGAAGAAGGATCCCCCGGAATATGAATCGTTTGCCCAGTAAGATGGGGTTGACCATTAAGATGAATCAAACGCGCACCTTCGTTATCTTTTTCTATTTCAAGTTGCGCACCGAATGCTTTTAACATTTTTTCCGTATGATCTCGTGTCAGAACCGGTTCAATAACAGTTGTAATGCCGGCGGTATTGAGTCCAGCAAGCAGGACTGCTGATTTAATTTGGGAGGAAGCTATTGGAACACGGTAGCGAATCGGATTAGCCATTTTCGGTCCATAAAGTGTTAAAGGAAGATGATCGTCGTGCGTTGCCTCAATTTCAACCCCCATGAGACGCAGAGGATCAAGAATACGCCCCATTGGACGTTTAGAGAGAGATGCATCACCAATAAAGGTTGTTTTCATATGATAGGGGCCAACCATTCCCATAACCAAACGAGCACCTGTTCCAGCGTTTCCAAAGTCTAAAGGTTTTTGTGCAGATAAGAGGCAACCATTCCCTGTTCCTCGTATGATCCAAACGTCATCTTTTTTAATAATACAGGCGCCCATAGCTTGCATAGCAGCAGCTGTATTGAGTACATCAGCGCTTTCAAGTAATCCGTGGATATATGTCTCACCACTTGCTAATCCTCCCAATATAAGAGAACGATGGGAGATTGATTTATCTCCTGGTATTTGAATTTTTCCAGAGAGATTACTCGACTTATAGGCCGTTATAGGGATTGCTTTTTGCATGGAAATTCTATTTAATTCTATCTAACTTTTATGAAATTATGCATCCTTTAGCACATGCTTTAAAGGACGTCATGAGAAAATCTATGCGGAGCAATGTATTTATCTTTGACAAAGGCATTATTTTTCGATTAAGCACCATAAAATTCATCTTTTAATGGAATAATAGTTAATCAAAGAGGCACGGCTTATGGCAAAACAAGAACTCGGAACTAAACGTGTTGATCCAGAAACAGGAAAAAAATTTTACGATCTAAATCGCGATCCTATTGTGTCACCTTATACAGGAATTTCTTATCCACGTTCTTATTTTGAGGTTGCGGCAGCTGAAGCAAACAACGAAGAAGAAGTTGATACTGAAGAGCTTGATACAGCACTTGAAAAATCTGCTTTTATGCTTCTTGAAGAAGTTGATGATGATTCTAAAGATGACGATCTTCCTGATTTGGAAGATGGTGATGTAGACCTCGGTGATGACGATGATACATTTTTATCTCATGATGATGACGATGAGGATGATGACGTTACTGATATTCTCGGAGGCGGTGTTTCTAATGATGATGATGCTTAAGAAAAATAACAGAAAGTATCTTTTCCATTAAATACAAATTCTTCTTGATCTTCAATTTTTCTCGCTTTAAAAAGTTGGAATTGTATATTGTTCTTTTGGGAAAATTTGTTTTTATAGGGGCTATAGCTCAGCTGGGAGAGCGCTTGCATGGCATGCAAGAGGTCAGCGGTTCGATCCCGCTTAGCTCCACCAAAAGGATCAGTGATCAGCTCTTTTATCAAGAGAATCAGTTATAACGAGAATGTGAATCAATTTAAAAGGTTTATATGCTCTGTAACCATTGTTCCAGTAGCATGTTCCTTGCTTTAATGCTACCATTATGCGTTTTTAATCATTTGTTGGATTGTAAAGTTTTACTTTACATAACAATGAAAAGAGATCATTTTTTATGCTTTACACAGAAATAAAAAAGGGGCTGTTTAACTGACACCTTATATTTTAAAGGACAATATTTAAATCCTTCTTCACCACAAAATCATAATCTGTTGATTATCGATATCCTTTTAAAGGTAAGAAGTACCTAAACAGAGATTTGGGAATAGAAGATTAAGATATATTTTCCAATTATTGCGAATCAGGACTCTTGTTGAATATTTTTAGTCTTATCAAATGTCTTACCAATTTTAAAAAATACTCCATTGAATAGCGTTCATCTGCTCAATACTGAAGTATGTTAATTATTAAATAACATATTGATTTATCATGATAAATTATTAATATATTAAATAATAACTCCGAACAGAGTAAACTTCTCTCATCATAAGCCTTCACATACATATTGAATTAATAAACTTTGTTTCCTTACACGTCTCAAACGAGGTTGAAGGTGTAGGAGAAAAGCGGTACCATCATTATATTTTCAATCTCTCATGTTGCAAAAATTTTTATAAGAGGCATTTTTAGTCCTTTCTTGATGTTTTTATCCACATGCCAATTGCACTTTATGTACAAGCCAATGGTTTTTCTTGATTAAACATCAAGAGATTTAAAATGATAGAATCCTAAGCTATTTAAAACTCTTAATTCAATATGAATAAAGAAATATTATTGTTATAAAATAATGATTTGTAGTAAAAAACCGTTTAAGAAAAGAATAAAAATGCTTTTCATAAATATCCTCAAATGCAAGCGCTATCACAACACTGAAGGCTTGTTTGTTACTTCACAGATGCTATAGACAATTCCTGTCTTGAATATTTTTATGTGTAAAGTTGTATATACCTTATCATCCTATAAATGACAGTGTTTTACAACATGGAAAGATAACTTTTTCAATTAAGCTGGACAGGCAAAATGAATGGATATACTTCATACTATTAATCTTTTGGAAGGCTGTACCCCCTTTTATACAAAGCAAAGTTTTTATGAAACGATGCTCTTTCGTTTAATGCATTTTTCGTTTTTTATATTGAATTTTTTACCTCTTTATAATGCTGAAATCGCATTTTTTTGATTGCTATTTTAAACGCTTAATAAAAATAAAAAAGAGATTATCTTTAAAAAATTTCTGTCAACAATCTGTGGTATTTAGCCCAGCGCTAAATGGAAGATTGTTTCCATTGTAAATTCTTTGAACAAAGAGGATAACAATATCGAGAGTGTGCACAAATGTATTGTGTATTGTAAAAATTTTCTGTCGCTTGAGTTTACTCTATTCAATAACAATTTATTTTATTCGAAAACCGGAAAAACAAGACAGCCTTATCGCACCATAAGAAATTTTGCGCTCAAATGATTTTACCACATCAATTCCCTAATTGATATTTTCAAAAATCTTCCCTAACGCCACCCACATCTCTTTAATTGCCGTTCATAGAGCTTCGATATTCTCGCCATGCGCTGTGCTGCCTGTGACAGTGCAACAGTGACACGCCCCCCACTACGCGCATAAGCACTATGCCCCATATGATAATTTAAATAAAGGCTATATGCATCATCAAATCTCACACCATTGCGTTGAACACTTTGGCGATGGTACCAAGCAATAAAATCAGCAGAATCTGCAAAATTCGTACGCCATGCAAAAGATTTGCCTGTAGAGCGAAGATACATTGCCCATGTACTGTCAAGCGCTTGAGAATAACCATAGGCTGTTGATCGACGCTTCCATGGAATAAAACCAAGTAGTTTTTTGCGTGGAGGACGTGCATTGTGACGAAAGCTCGATTCCATCTTAATGGTTGCAAGAATAATAGGCATAGGAATCCCATAACGCATTTCTGCTCTTTGAGACGCCCTTCCCCAATTATCAAAAAAACCATTTTTTTGTGCTAAAATAGCACAAGCATTATTTGTGTGGGTGGGAGTGGTTGTTGCACAGCCCTCTAGCAGAAACACCAATGCCCCTAAAAACAAAAGGTGTCGCATATTCTCTATTCCTCTCGTTTAAGAAATAAAACAAGATAGAGATACTAAAAAATGATTACCAATCAATAAAGAGCGTGATCTAACTTGTGATATTTAAGAAGATTGTTTTGCGTTATTCCTCATCAACCAAACGCAATGTTTGTGACTGAGCGGATGTTGTCATTTTTGTTGGCTCAGAGTAATTTTCTTTTAATTCGAAAGTTTCAATGCGATTTGCCCGTTTCATAATTTTGGAAGACGATATCAAAATACCCTCTATATCTTCACCTGCTTTGTAAAAGTGCTTCTGTAATGCACGAACACGCATATCCATTCGTCCAAAATCTTCCATCAATTTTGCTACTTCTGATTGAATTAAATGCGCTTGTTCACGCATCCGCGCATCTTTCATAATGGTTTGTACCACTTGGACAGAGAGCATCAACAAAGACGGTGAAACAATAATTATATGGGATCTATTGGCTTTTTGTACCAATGGCTCAAAATCTTCATAAATTGTTGCAAAAATCGATTCCGATGGCACAAAAAGAAAAGCCGTGTCATGGGTTTCTCCAGGAATCAAATATTTTTGTGCAATATCACGGATATGAACTTCCAGATCGGTACGAAATTGGCGTTCTGCCTCTTGACGCTCTTGCGTTGATGCGGCTTTACGCATAGCATTCCAAGCTTCCAGAGGGAATTTAGCATCAACAACAAGAGAAGGTGCTTTATTGGGCATATGAATCAGACAATCTGGGCGCTTTCCGTTGGAAAGAACAGCCTGAAAAGCATAGGCATTTGCTGGTAAGGCATCAGCAATAATTGCTTCCATCCGCCCTTGACCGAAAGTACCACGCGTCTGCTTATTGCTTAAAATGGACTGCAACTGAACAACTTGTCCCGTAAGCGATTGAATATTATTTTGTGCCGCATCAATCACTGCTAAACGCTCTTGCAAACGATTCAAATTTTCATAAGTGGATTTAGTTTGTACCTGAAGTGTTTGACCTAAGCTTGTTGTCATTCCATTGAGTTGCTCACTGAGTGATTTATTCAGTTCAGCTTGCCGTTGACCAAAAATTTCCGCCATCGTTTGCATTCGCCCTTGCATTTCAGCTTGTGTCTTCAGCAAAGTAGCCATCTGCATTTGTGCCTCACGCGCACGTTCAGCAATTTCTTTTTCTAAAAATGCTTTTTTTCTATGAAAATGTATCAGCATAAAAAATGCCAAACAGACAAGTGTAAATAAAAGTAAAACGATTAATTTAGAAAAAAACTCACCAGCGAATATAGAAAAAAACGAATCAAACATAAAGAGTAATATAACGCTCTTATGATAAAAAAATGCAAGAATCCGTTATTCAATATTGACCAATAAAAAACCATTGATTAATCTCTACTTATGCCAATGAGATCTTTAGTTACTTTACCTGATCCGATTTTACGGGAAGTGTCCAAACCCGTTGAGCGGGTTGATTCAGCTCTCCAAAAACTTGCGGATGATATGTTGGAGACCATGTATAATGCTAAGGGCGTTGGTCTTGCGGCTATTCAAATTGGTATACCACTACGTATGTTGGTTATAGATGTCTCTGGAAATTCTGAAGATGAGCAGAAAAAACCGCTTGTTATTATCAACCCTGAGATTTTATGGCTTTCAGATGAGCGCAATATTTATAAAGAAGGTTGTCTTTCTATTCCTGACTATTTTGCAGAAGTGGAACGTCCTAAACGCCTTTGTGTTCGCTATCAAGATCGTGAAGGAAAGCAGATAGAAATTGAAGCAGATGATCTCTTGGCGACTTGCTTGCAGCATGAAATTGATCATTTAGATGGGCGCCTTTTTATTGATTACATTTCAAAGATCAAACGCGATATGGTGATACGAAAATTTAAAAAACGCGCAAAAGAAAAAAACATGCAGGAAGCAGTTTTGTAATGGCATTACGGTTAAGTTTTATGGGAACACCAGATTTTTCTGTTCCCATTTTGCATGCTTTATTGGATGCTGGTCATGATGTTGTTGCTGTTTATAGTCAACCTCCTCGTCCAGCAGGACGTCGGGGGCTGAAATTAATCCCCTCAGCTGTTCACACCGCAGCAGAAGAAAAATCTATTCCTATCTTTACGCCTCAAACACTTAAAACAGCCGAACAACAAGAGAAATTTGCAGCACTTTCTGTTGATGCTGCTATTGTGGTGGCTTATGGACTCCTTTTACCTAAAGCTATTCTCGAAGCACCGCGTTTTGGTTGTTTTAATGCCCACGCTTCACTCTTACCACGTTGGCGTGGTGCTGCGCCTATTCAACGAGCAATTATGGCTGGTGATAAAGAAACAGGTATCATGATCATGAAAATGGATGAAGGACTTGATACGGGGCCTATCGCTCTTTCTCGCTCCATCCCCATTACTGATAACACCACCACTGCTGAGCTTTCAAACAGACTTTCACATATTGGCGCAGAACTTATGGTAGAGACTTTATCAACTCTTGAAAAAGGACAACTTAAACTGACCCCACAATCAGAGGAAGGCATTACCTATGCGGCCAAAATTAGAAAAGAAGAGACCCGCATTGATTGGACAAAACCTGCAGAGTTTATTCATAGGCATATTCGCGCGCTCTCTCCCTCTCCTAGTTGCTGGTGCAATATGAATATCGGTGGACGAGAAGAACGTGTAAAAATTCTTGAAAGTCGCTTAACAACAGGTCCTTCTCTTGAAATTGGACGGATAGAACCAGATTCTTTGATTATCCATTGTGGGCAAGGACGGATAGAAATAACCTCTCTACAAAGATCTGGCGGTAAAATTCTTGAGTGCGCAACATTTTTGCGAGGCGCTCATATTTCTGCTGTTTTTTAAGATGCCACGTTTTAAACTCACTCTTGAATATGATGGTTCAAATTATGCTGGTTGGCAGCGTCAAGCAGAACTTCACACGATACAAGGAGCTCTTGAACAAGCGATTTTTTGCTTCAGTGGACAACAATTAACCATAACAACAGCAGGACGAACGGATGCAGGAGTACATGCTACGGGACAAGTTGCCCATGTTGATTTCATAAAAAACTGGCCCCCTCATACTGTGCGTGACGCGCTCAATGCTCTTTTACGTAAACAGGGAGAAGCGATTTCAATCTTAAACGTACAAAATGTCCCTGATGACTTTGATGCACGATTTTCCGCTGTAAAGCGCCATTATCTTTTTAAAATTCTCAATCGTCGCTCTCCACCAGCTCTAAATGCCAAACGCGTATGGTGGATACCAAAGCTTCTTAATGCTGAAGCCATGCATGAAGCTGCGCAAAAACTTGTCGGACAACATGATTTTACCACTTTCCGTTCAGCACATTGCCAAGCCCAAAGCCCTATTCGCACCCTTGAACGTCTCGATATTCAAAGAGAAGGTGAAGAAATTTTTCTTTATGCACAAGCTCGTTCTTTTCTTCATCATCAAATCCGTTCATTTGCAGGAAGCCTCATGGAAGTGGGTATTGGACGTTGGACAGCTCAAGATCTTGAAGCAGCTCTTCACGCTAAAGATCGTAAACGTTGTGGTGTTGTTGCCCCCCCTTCAGGACTTTATTTAACCAAAGTGGAATATTAATTATCCTTCAAGAGTTAACGCCTCAAAACTGTTAAGGCAGCTTATAAAAAGAACGAATTTCTTCAAACGCTTCTGCTGCTGTATTGACAAATTTCATAAAATTAACATCACTGGGAGAGATCGTACCTTGTGCAGACAAATACTCAAAGTTGATAGCATTGCTCCAAAATTCTTTGCCAAACAATAAAATTGGTACCTGTTTCATACGCTCCGTCTGTATTAAAGTTAACGTTTCAAACAGTTCATCCAGAGTCCCAAATCCTCCAGGAAAAATGGCTAATGCTTTCGCCCGTAATAAAAAATGCATTTTTCGTATCCCCAAATAGTGAAAATTAAAACACAAATGCGGCGAAACATACGAATTAGGCTCTTGCTCATGTGGTAAAATAATATTCAAGCCAATTGTTGGAGCACCAACATCACAAGCACCACGATTTCCCGCCTCCATGATCCCTGGTCCGCCCCCTGTAATAACTACAAATTCACGATATTGTGTCGTAGCAGAATAGAGTGAGCACAAACGTGCAAACTCTCTTGCTTCATCGTAATAATATGACATAGCACGCAAATTTTTCTTTTGTGTTTCATTCTTTGCAGCCCACGCTGCTTGCCCAGGTTCAGGAATACGCGCACCACCAAACAAAACAACTGTTGATTGAATATTATATTCTTTAAGGGTTATTTCCGGCTTTAAAAATTCAAGACTAATACGTTGTGAGCGCAACTCTGGACGCATCATAAACTCTTGATCGATATAGGCTAAACGATAAGTAGACGAACGCACCTGTACTGAATTAGAGACTTTATGGATTTGTTGTAGCGTATCCTTCGCATGGAGAAGTGGTGTCCAGTTTTCTTGCTCCCTTTTTCTTTTTTCTTTACAGCCTTTTTTCATGCACCCGTCCTACTTCCTCATCGTTTTATTGACTGAAAACATTTCTTCGCGTAAGTCATAGAGAATAAATCTTGAAGCTTTCAACTTGTTTAACGGAACTATGTTCATGATCAATCTCACACAACTTGAAATCATTATCGAAAAAGCATTTGATGATCGTGATTCTATTGATACTACCACAAAAGGTGAAATTCGTGAGAGTGTCGAACACGCATTGAATCTTCTCGATAAAGGTGCAATTCGCGTCGCAGAACGACAAAAAAACGGACAATGGCATGTTCATCAATGGTTGAAAAAAGCTGTTTTGCTCTCTTTTCGGCTTAACCCTATGCAAATTATTGCCGGTGGTGTAAATGGAACACATTGGTGGGATAAAGTTCCTTCAAAATTCTCTGGTTGGCAAGAAGCAGATTTTAAAAGTGCTAATTTCCGTTCCGTTCCTGGAGCCATTGTGCGCCATTCTGCTTACATTGCACCAAACGTTATATTGATGCCATCCTTTGTCAATCTTGGTGCTTTTATTGATGAGGGCACAATGGTTGATACATGGACCACCGTTGGTTCTTGTGCACAAATTGGTAAACATGTCCATCTTTCTGGCGGTGTTGGTATTGGAGGTGTTTTAGAACCATTGCAAGCAAATCCAACCATCATTGAAGATCATTGCTTTATCGGTGCGCGCTCTGAAATTGTTGAAGGCTGTATTATCCGTGAAGGTGCTGTTTTGGGAATGGGAGTCTTTATTGGAAAATCAACAAAGATTATTGATCGTACAACAGGTGAAATTTTTATTGGTGAAGTACCAGCCTATTCAGTGGTTGTACCAGGTTCTCTCCCCGGAAAACCTTTACCAAATGGTGAAGCAGGCCCAAACCTTTATTGTGCTGTTATTGTAAAACGCGTTGATCAAAAAACACGAGAAAAAACATCTATTAATGATCTTTTACGTTCTTAGACACAAGATTAATGCATAATAATATTGCTTCGTTTTTTAACTTGAATAATAACCTCGAATACAAGGATTCTCTCATTTTAAATCCTTTCATAGTGAATCAATCACTATCATTTCCTTGCTCGTTACAAACACAGTTGGTGTGTGGGCAAAAAATACTTTAAGAAATAGAGTAAATACCTTTAATGAATTCTCTCAAGTGATAAGGACTGTCATAATATTTTGAGCTGAAAAAGAGTATAATGGGTGCGCTTTGCGCCTTTCTGACGCGTAAAGGCGGTAATGCCAAATGGATTTTATATCATTCACAGTGTATTTTACATTATATTTTGTTACAGTCCCCGTTGTGAAATGGAGTTTGATGTATTGAGAAATGTTTCTTTGAAACAAGTGCACAAATATGCAACACAAACGTATTTTGTTTAAAGCATTCTGTTTTACGTGAGCAACATGACACAATGAAAAACACTATACCCAAAAGTGTGAATATTGCGCAATTTCCATTAAAAAGCACTCTTGAACAACGGAACCAACCGACAAAAGCAAAACACAATCAATGAAGGAAAATACTCCTTTTTTCATTATTTGTTCATTTTGAGCGCTTGAATAAATGCCGATTGTGGAATTTCTACTTTTCCAAATTGGCGCATCCGCTTTTTGCCTTCTTTTTGCTTTTCCAAAAGTTTGCGCTTACGCGTAACATCACCCCCGTAACATTTCGCTGTTACATCTTTACGCAAAGCACGAATCGTTTCGCGCGCTATAACTTTACCACCAATAGCCGCTTGAACTGGAATCTGAAACATATGCTGAGGAATAAGATCTTTCAGTTTTTCGCACATTGAACGCCCGCGCTTTTCTGCAATCGTGCGGTGAACAAGCATCGATAATGCATCAATAGGCTCTCCATTCACCAAAATAGACATTTTAACTAAATCACCTTCTGCATAATCTGTCATTTGATAATCAAAAGAAGCATAACCCTTGGAGATTGATTTTAGCCGATCATAAAAATCAAAAACAACTTCATTCAGTGGTAAATCATACGTTACCATAGCACGGGTTCCAACATAGGATAACCCAACCTGTACCCCGCGCCGCTCTTGGCATAGCTCTAAAATTGACCCAAGATAATTATCAGGAGTCATGATTGTCGCCCGAATCCATGGTTCTTCTATGGAAGAAATTTTAACCACATCAGGCATATCCGCTGGATTATGTAACTCTTTAACAGAACCATCATTCATATTCATGCGATAAACAACTGAAGGTGCTGTCGCAATTAAATCCAAATTAAACTCACGCTCTAATCGCTCTTGAATAATTTCAAGATGCAGAAGTCCTAAAAAGCCACAGCGAAAACCAAACCCCAAAGCCGCAGATGTTTCCATTTCAAAAGAAAAACTCGCATCATTTAAGCGTAATTTGCCCATGGCTGCACGCAAATCATCAAAATCAGCAGCATCAATTGGAAAAAGCCCACAAAAAACAACCGGTTGCGCAGGCTTAAAACCAGGTAAAGCATTTTCACAAGGACGGCGCTCTTCAGTAATCGTATCCCCAACCCGTGTATCTGCTACCTCTTTGATAGAAGCAGTGATAAAACCAATCTCGCCTGGTCCTAACTCATCAACCTGTACCATTTTAGGTGTAAAAACCCCAACGCGCTCAACTGGATATTTTGCACCTGTACCCATCATACGAATGGTTTGGCCTTTTTTTAAAATACCATCTATCACCCGTACCAAAACAATGACACCAAGATATGCATCATACCAGCTATCAACCAGCATTGCTTTCAAGGGATTTGCAACATCGCCTGTACGTGGAGGTGGTAATTGTGCAACAATTGCCTCCAAAACATCAGGAACACCCAAACCTGTTTTTGCTGATATTTCTACTGCTTGAGATGTATCAATGCCTATCACATCTTCAATTTGTTCTTTAACTCGCTCAGGTTCTGCTGCTGGAAGATCAACCTTATTGAGAACAACAACCAACTCATGGGAATTATCAATGGCTTGATAAACATTTGCTAACGTCTGCGCCTCTACACCCTGGCTTGCATCCACCACCAAAAGAGAGCCTTCACAAGCTGCCAGTGAACGCGAAACCTCATAAGCAAAATCCACATGACCAGGTGTATCCATAAGATTTAAAATATAGGTCTCACCATTCTTGGCTTTATAGCGTAAACGTACCGTTTGTGCTTTAATAGTAATTCCACGTTCACGCTCAATATCCATGGAATCGAGTACTTGTTCTTTCATCTCACGTGTATCAAGCCCACCTGTTATTTGAATCAAACGATCAGCTAAAGTGGATTTGCCGTGATCAATATGCGCCACGATGGAAAAATTACGAATATAATTACGATTTACTGTCATATAAGGCGATTTAGCAAAGAATAATACAAAACGCAAAGACCAATTATGCTCTAGCTCCTTACAAAAGAATATAAACCAAAAAAGCTTCTCAAAACACAACTTCTCATAGCCTAAACAATAAGGCTTTTGTTTGCGAAATTAAATACAAAAGGTCCTAAAATGATCTTTTCACATCTTGTTTGATGACTCATATGCTGTAATAAGCCAGTACCATCACATACTTTGCTAATCTCCAATATTGCGACGATCCTTTACACTTGAAAAAGTTTATCAGAGATATACTTTTCTTGCACAGTCTTTACCCACATGCCCCCCACTCATTCACTTGTGACGTGTAAGCAAGTGATTTGGATTGATTTAACATGAAAATGATTTGACGTGAGAAAGTTTTACAGTATTCAAGGTTCTAATTCAATGTAAATAATGCTATATTATCATTATAAATCAATGTATTATCATATTTATATGATAGGCGTATATATCACTTAGGATTGCAATAAAATTCGTAAGAAATGCTTTTTTATTTGTACGCAATAATCTGCTTTTTTAGCAATCTTATATAAAATAACATGAATATCGAGAGAGTTTCTTCTCAATTTTTAAAACTTTAGAAATATGCTCTATTGAGTGATGTTTTATATACTTTTTATACAACTCCTTCCTTCCTCCATTCAATATAAAACACACCAATCCTCTTCGATTCATTGGATAACGCATTGATTTATAATGATCGTTTATTGTTTTGCAATTTAAATTAAAGCTCTGAATATCGCGAGCTTCTCTCATTTTAAATCTTCTCATAATGAATCAATAAATTTTTTGCTCCCCCATTATAAAACAGAGCTAGTGTATGGATAAAAACGTTTAAGAAATGAGTAAAAATACCTCTCTCTTTCAAAATGCCAAAAGCTATCGTAATATTGAGAACAGATAAAGAAAATGCTCGTGCCTTTTATTTTAAGTAAAATGATGATGCTCTGTGGTTTTTCTATACTTCATGCAAACCGTCAATGAATATAATGTATATTGAGAAAATTATCTTTAAAAAAACGCTTTAATGTACAACGTTATGGGGATACTTTGGGCGTTCTATTTTGCGTGAGAAGCGTAACTCTATTAAAGGACAAAAGAAATAACGTGCGACAGTGCGTAATTTTCATTATTCAAAAACATTACCGTAGATGTTTTTGAAAGTTGTTAAAGCCGAATTTAAAGATGAGCGTTAATTTTTACCTTTATATCACCTCATGCTTTGGCTCAATGAAGGTTGTCTGCTCGGTTCAGAAATCAGACAAACAGATAGAAGCATACTATTTCTCCAATTTGGTATGCAAAAGCTGGAATAACTTATAGAACTTCTTAATCATCTGAATATTAAAAAAGCTCCAAAAATGAAAACTCTATAAGCAAAAAGCTCATGCAATAAAATCACAATAAAAAAATGTATAGCTAATCAATTTTTTTAATTGCTTTATTTTTTTTACGCCATTGTGAAGGTTGTAATTCAGCCACAATGATTCCAATCAGAATAAGCAAACCGCCCAATAAAGCTAAGGGAGATAAATGTTCTCCAGCCAAACGCCCAACAATACCAGCCCATACCGGTTCACCTGCGTAAATGAGTGTCGCACGCGTAGGGGAAATAGACTTTTGTGCCCAATTCATAGCTAATTGAATGATGGCACTCATTAATGCCAATCCTATACCAATATTAAACCAAACCCACGAAAATTCAGGAATGCTTTCTCCCATCAAAGGCATACAAGCAAATGAAAAAAAACCACTAAAAAATAACTGAATAATGGTCACACGCCGACTATCAACCTTGTTCGCAAAAATTCCGATGAGTATAACTTCTGCTGCAATCGCTAAAGCGCCTAACAAAGTTAAAATTTCGCCTTTTGAAAAATCAAAATTTCCCGGCTTTTGTCCTGAAATAAATACAAGCCCAATAAAAGCGAAAATAATGCCAATCCAACAAGCTAAACGGGGAGGTTTTTTAAAAGCAATCCATTGCAAAATTGGAACCATAGGTACATAAAGCGCTGTGATAAAAGCCGACTGACTACTAATAATCGTTTGAAGTCCAGCTGCTTGAAAAGCATAACCCAAAAACATGGCTAAACCAATCGCCATCCCAGCGAAAACTTCATAAACAGTTATCCCTTTTATAGAGCGCCAAAAAACTACCCCACATATAAGAGATGCAACAATAAAACGAAATCCAACAAAAAACAGAGGACCGCTATAGCGTACCGCAATGTGAATGACTAAAAATGTAATGCCCCACAATATTGTCGCAGTAAATATTGCCAATTCTGGCTTACTTAATAAAGGATATTTAAACTGTTTTAGACTCACCATGAAAAACTTTCTCTTCCAATTTTCCTCACAATTTATGAAACAATAAGCGTTCCAACTCCCTGTTCGGTAAACAGCTCTAGTAAAACAGAATGAGGAGTTTTACCATTTAAAATGACAACACCTTCCACGCCATTTTGAAGGGCTTTTATACAAGTCTCTACTTTTGGAATCATCCCTCCTGAAATTGTCCCATTTTTAATAAATTTCTCAGCTTCAGAAACTGTCAATTCTTTTAAAAGTTTACCCTGTTTATCCAAAACACCAGGAACATCAGTGAGAAATAAAAGGCGTTTAGCCTCTAATGCACCAGCAATAGCTCCAGCAAAAATATCAGCATTAATATTATAAGTTTTACCATCGCGTCCTGGAGCTACAGGAGCAAGAACCGGTATCATTTCAGAACATGCTAAAAGATCTAGCAATGTGCGGTCAACTTCAACAGGCTCACCAACAAACCCCAAATCTAAAACACGTTCAATATGCGAATCAGGATCAATAACAGTTTTATAAGCCTTTTCGGCAAAAACCATATTGCCATCCTTGCCGCATAATCCTATTGCCCATTCACCCTCAGCATTGATGAGAGCAACAATTTCTTTATTTATGGAACCCGCTAAAACCATTTCAACCACTTCAACGATCCGCTCATCGGTTACCCGTAATCCGTTTTCAAATCGTGATTCAATCCCCATTTTCATTAAAATTTTAGCAATTTGAGGCCCACCACCATGAACAACAACAGGATTAATCCCCGATTGCTTTAATAGAGCAATATCACGCGCAAATGCTCGTCCCAAAGCAGGATCACCCATAGCATGGCCGCCATATTTTACCACGACCGTTTCATTTTCATATTTTTGCATATAAGGTAAAGCAGACGATAAAAATGCTGCTTGTTTTTCCAAAACATCTACATCATCGTTTTTAGCATCATCCATCAATAGAGCCCTCCTCATCACTTTTTACCATCTCTTAATGAAATTTAGGAAAAGTGAAAACAATAAAACCAAGCTTTACTCTATCCATCCCCCTGAAAATCGTCAATTTTCTTTTAATTTACGAAGATGAAACACAAAAAACGTCCTTTAAAAATTGACAGCAAAAAATTAAACAAAATAGGCGTAAAAAAACGTCATTATTTTATGATCTTATATATAAAATTGAAAAGCAAATTTTTTAAGCTACGCTGTATATTTAACTCATTAGTTTATCCCTATGGATACTTAACAATGAATAAGAATATATACAACCATTGATTTTGTAAGATAAAAATAAAGTTTCTTATAATAATAAAATTAACATATTACCAAGCTAAGAAATCGATCAACCACTTTATAGTTTATCTCAATAAACTATAACTTTGGTTTTAAAAATTTGACTTTTTTCAATCATTAAACATGAAAAAATATCAACTGAACGCTCCTTATGAAGAATCATAATAATTTATCTTTTTATATCGTAAAATCGAAAAAAGGCTTTGCAAAATTATCATATATTGTGATTTTATTGCGATAGCTCTTCAGAAGCATCTTTGTAAAAGCATTTAATTGTTTAGATTACTCTCTTCGTAAGATTTGATAAAATTTCTCATTTTCATGATCTGTCAATAATTTTTTCTTTCTGCATAGCGATACATACTTGAATTATTCAATGTTTTTTAGAATTTTTTAATTCTATTAATGTATTGTTTTAATTGTATTATTTTATGAAATATCACTCATCAATTTCAATAATATATCGTGCTATTTTCTAAGCATATTGTGCTATTTTTATTGTATTTATTTTTTCTTTTCTAAAGTACCTCCCCCTTTCTCACCACCAAATTTTTATCATGCCAATAAATTCAACTAGGTGAATCCCATGAAATCTGTTTCTCCAAAAGAGAGATGCATCAAGCATCTCAAGACATATTTTGTTATGTCTTCTTTAGTATTCAACATGCATTATCCTATTTCATAATTTCTTTGGAACAAAATAAATCTGATTATAGCGTTTTTTTATTATCTGAAAGAAGTATTTTTGACATCAGAAATACAAAACTAAATCCGCATTTAAAAAGACATGATTACTGCTAAAAGCTGAGATGAGGCATGTAAAAGCTATTCCGAATAAAATAACCCTTATTTTAAAGGAAGCAGTGATTAAAACTATGAAAAATGCCAAAAATAAAATCGGTTATAAGAAGTTGATACTTTATTTGAAATAAGATGGTTTGCCTAACAGCTTATTTAGCGTTTCTTGGCAAGCTTCTACCTATTTTACAGTTTTGTTATAGGGCCTTTAAAAAGAAATTTTGAGTAAAAAAATAAATACAAAAAATACTGAATGCATAAAGGCGTTTATCATGACACTAGCAATATTTATTATCAATCACTCAATTGCGTTCTTATATGGATAAGCCCTTTTTAAAATGTCATAGACATTCAAAAATAAGACTTATCCATAAAACACATGAAATATAAAAACTATCAGCAACAGGAGTTTATCCTAAATTAGCTGTCTCTCTCTTTTCTTTTTAAAGATTATGAGACAATAGAAAGCTTAATGAAAATAACTTTCCCACAGTTCTCTCTAATTATTTTGAGAATATTCACATATTTTAACCAGAAAGATTTTCAAAAAATTCTTTCATACGTGAAAAAAAACCATGTGATTGCGGTGAATTCTCATGATTTGAGAGCTTTTCAAATTTTTGCAACAATTCACGTTGTTCTTGCGTTAATTTCTGCGGTGTCTCAATCGTGATATGGATGTAAAGATCACCCCTTGCTTGCTGACGGCGCAACATGGGCATACCTTTGCCTTTAAGGCGGAATTGACATCCATTTTGTGTCCCTTCTGGAATCTTAACGCGTGCTTTAACACCATCAAGGTCAGAAACTTCAAACTCTCCTCCTAAAGCAGCTGTTACCATTGAAATAGGAACGCGACAGTGAAGATCTGCTCCTTCTCGCTGAAAAAACTCATGCGGTTTAATGGAAAGGAAAATATAAAGATCACCATTGGGACCACCACGAAGACCAGCATCACCCTCACCAGAAAGGCGAATACGCGTTCCATCTTCAATACCAGCTGGAACATTTACGCTCAATGAACGTTTTTTCTCTATACGCCGTGTTCCCTGACACTTGGGGCATGGATCCGTAATAGTTTCACCACGTCCATGACATGAAGGACATGTTCGCTCAATAGAAAAGAAACCTTGTGCTGCACGCACACGACCAGAGCCATGACATGTTCCACAAACTTGCGGCTTAGAGCCTTTTCTCGCCCCTGATCCTTCACAAACATCACACGTGACGGAACTGGGAATATTAATTTCTGCAGTTTTTCCTGAAAATGCCTCTTCTAAAGTCACTTCCATATTATAACTCAAATCTGCACCACGTTCGCGACTATCACCACGCTTACGGTGTGTCCCTCCCATAATCTCACCAAAAAAGTCTTCGAAAATATCCGCAAATCCACCACCAGCAGCAAAACCGCTAAAGGGATTTGCTCCCCCTTGACCACCACTATTTTCAAAGGCCGCATGGCCAAACCGGTCATAAGCAGCACGCTTCTGGGGGTCTTTAAGAACTTCATAGGCTTCGCCAATTTCTTTGAATTTTCGCTCTGCCTCTTTATCCCCCGCGTTTCGATCAGGATGATATTGCATTGCCAACTTACGAAAAGCAGATTTCAACTTTTTATCATCGCATTCACGAGTCACGCCAAGAATTTCATAATAGTCAACCTTCATCATGTATTCCTGATAGTTTTTCTGTCATCCATCTTTATGGATAATATTGCTTTTAATTTATATTTTTAGCAACAAAGTTGCAACTTATCTCAAATAATAAAGCCCAGCCTTATATTTCAAAGGCCGGGTTTATAAATTAATCAACACATATGCTGACACTATTTCTTCTTATCATTAACTTCTTCAAAATCAGCATCGACAACATCATCATTCTTTGTCTCTGTTTCAGTATCAGCGCTCGCTGCTTGTGAGGCTTCGTACATAGCCTGTCCAAGCTTCATACTGACTTCTGCTAATTTTTGCATCTTTGTTGTTACTTCTTCCGTATCACTTCCTTCAAGCGCAGATTTCAAATCAGATATTGCTGTTTCAATCTGTCCCTTTTCTTCAGCTGATACTTTATCGCCATATTCATTGAGCGATTTTTCAGTTGAATGAATAAGAGCCTCCGCTTGATTTCTAGCTTCAACACCTTCACGGCGTTTTTTATCCTCAGCCGCATGCTCTTCTGCATCCTTTACCATTTTTTCAATATCAGCATCACTTAAACCACCTGATGCCTGAATACGAATTTGATGCTCTTTCCCTGTTCCCTTATCTTTGGCCGAAACATTAACAATACCATTCGCATCGATATCAAAAGTAACTTCAATTTGAGGTATACCACGTGGTGCTGGAGGAATACCAACAAGATCAAATTGAGCCAATAACTTATTATCACTTGCCATTTCCCGTTCACCTTGGAAAACGCGAATCGTTACAGCATTCTGGTTATCATCAGCGGTTGAAAAAACTTGCGATTTTTTTGTTGGGATAGTGGTATTGCGCTCAATAAGGCGTGTGAAAACCCCACCCAAGGTTTCAATGCCCAAAGATAAAGGCGTTACATCTAACAACAAAACGTCTTTGACATCGCCTTGCAATACACCGCCTTGGATGGCAGCACCCATTGCGACCACTTCATCAGGATTAACGCCTTTGTGGGGATCCTTGCCAAAAAAGCTCTGCACAACTTGCTGAATCTTGGGCATACGTGTCATACCACCCACTAAAACAACTTCGTCAATTTCACCAGCCTTTAATCCAGCATCTTTCAACGCAGCTTTACAAGGCTCGATGGTACGCTGCACTAAATCATCAACCAGAGATTCAAATTTTGCCCGAGTCAATTTCATTGTTAAGTGCTTGGGACCGGATTGATCTGCCGTGATAAATGGTAAATTGATTTCTGTTTGCTGTGACGAAGAAAGCTCAATCTTTGCTTTTTCTGCCGCTTCTTTTAAGCGCTGTAAAGCGAGTTTATCATTTTTCAGATCAATTCCTTGCTCTTTTTTGAATTCATCTGCAAAATAACCAACTAGGCGCATATCAAAGTCTTCACCCCCTAAAAACGTATCCCCATTGGTTGATTTAACTTCAAAAACGCCATCTCCAATTTCAAGGACTGAAATATCAAATGTACCACCCCCAAGGTCGTAAACAGCTATTGTCTTTCCGTCTTTTTTGTCCAAACCATAAGCTAAAGCAGCAGCAGTTGGCTCATTAATAATCCTTAAAACTTCAAGTCCAGCAATTTTACCCGCGTCTTTCGTAGCTTGACGTTGTGCATCATTAAAATAAGCAGGAACCGTAATAACCGCTTGTTCAACTTTTTCACCAAGATAAGATTCTGCTGTTTCCTTCATCTTTTGCAAAATCATAGCTGAAATTTGTGATGGAGAATATTTCTTACCCGCTTCTTCAACCCATGCATCACCATTGTCACCTTTAACAATTTTATAAGGAACAAGTGCTTTATCTTTTTCAACCATAGGGTCATCAAAACGGCGCCCTATCAAACGTTTAACTGCAAAAACTGTCCCTTCAGGATTTGTCACCGCCTGCCGTTTAGCAGGCTGCCCAACAAGCCGCTCCCCCCCATCAGTAAAGGCAACAACCGAAGGTGTTGTTCGCGCTCCTTCTGAGTTTTCAATAACTTTTGCGTTTTTGCCATCCATAACAGCCACACAAGAGTTCGTTGTCCCCAAATCAATACCAATTACTTTTGCCATATTATAATCTCCATTCAGCAAGCTACCTCAACCTTCATAAAGCATCTTTTTAAGATAGCTCCTCATAACACCTAAAGCCCGTATATTGCTTCAAGCAACATAAATAAATAATAAACTGCAAGTCGCAACAAGCCTTGCTGCCTCGTATATAAGAACAGGCTTTTATTGCTACAAGAGAATAATGAGAGAAACATCTCCAAAATAAAAAATTTATTTTAAAATAGGCACTCTAATGACCCATAAATACCATATTTATGAGAGACTTGAGATCATAATATATTTTTCTTGCAATTCTCAACAAATATATTTTTCTATAAAAATTAAAAAAATAAAAAGAGTGATTGCACTCTCGCTCTTGATCTTCTCATCATTGATAAAATCATACTTCCATAAAAGCTTTTTAAAAGGCGAATAATTTATATCACGAATATTATAAATTTTCCTTGGACTAACATAGTCATCATATCTAATGCTCACATCCGTAAAGGCATTATCTATCGATCTCCTTTCAAAAATTCTCTTTCTAACGGTCTCATTGTTTGCGGCTATTTGAAAGCTGTGCTTTAAACTCACCTAAAGCGTTTTTTCTTAACTGTATAATTTTGAACTTTAAAAATATATAAAAACGCCTCTGTATAAACGCTTTAAAACGCCAAAAGCTGTCATAATATTAAAATTGGTAAAGTGGTTGATGATTGTTTTGTATTATATCTTCATTAAGTAAAATAGTGATGCATCATAGATTTTATACCATTTACAAATACTATTTATGAGATGAACACGGAAGCATTGAGAGGTGTGTTGTCATTGTAAACCTTACTGTCTTCTTTTAAAATCCAAGAATTCTATGATTTTTATTCTCATATTCAAATCAATTTCATTTTAGCATTTCTTTCTTTTATTTTAAACAAAAGCTCTGCTAAAATAAAAAATATTCAAAGTGTGAATCTTATGAAGGAGGGTAAATCAATGATGATATCTATTATTAAGAAAATAACAAATCTCATCTTTAAGAATATAATACATACACAATATCCATACAATAAGGTTATCATAAATATCGTGTGTGCTCTTCTCTTTGCTGGTATAACCCTGCCTGCAAGTGCTCAGCAATATAAACTTGGCGACATAGAAATTCTCAATCCTTGGACACGCGAAACACCTAGAGGTATAAGAGTTGGTAGCGGTTATCTCTACATTATTAATCACAGTAATACCCCAGACCGTTTGGTTGCTATTTCCACAAACGGAGTAAAAACAACAGAGATACACTCTATGGCTGTCGTTAATGATATTATGAAAATGGAAAAAATGCACAATGGCATTGAAATTCCTGGAAATGGAGAAATCACGCTTAAGCCTGGCGGTGATCATATTATGTTTATGGGGATTTCAAAACCATTCAAGTTAGGTGATAAAATTAGCGCAAAATTGACATTTGAGAAAGCAGGAACCATTGATGTTGATTTCTCTGTAAACGCTATGAAAGCACCATCACCTTCTAAATCCTCTCTTGTTCACTAAGCTCCTTTTATTATAAATACACACTTTATAAGAAGCGTGAATTTTTTTTACGCTTCTTTATTTTTTGTTTAATGCCATCAGTAAAAAATTATCCCCTTTGATGAATTAACTATGGTCAATTTCAGGAATACGTAAAACTTGTCCAGGATAAATTTTATCGGGAGATTTTAGCATTGGCTTATTGGCTTCAAAAATAAATGTGTTTTTATTACCTTGCCCTTTTCCATAAACCTCTTCAGCAATCTTCCAAAGATTATCACCCGATTTAACCTCATAAAAGCGAGAAGTTTTTCTAGGCGTTGTATCTATGACCTTTAATTGATCAACATCTACAGAAGAGATACCTTGTGTATTGCCAACAACCAGCAGTGCTTTTTCAAGTGTTTCCCTGTCTGGAACTTCACCGCTTAAAATAGCTTTACCGTCTTCAACTTGAATATTTACTTTTTCTGTACCGAGTTGAAAATGATCAAATGCTCTTTTAAAATCCTTTTCTTTTGGTTCATGGTCCCCAATACCTAACTTTTCCCCTACAGTTTTAATAAAATTAAAAAATCCCATTACGACCTCCTTTCGTGTAGCAGAAACAAATTTTTGTGCATATATTGCCACATTCTTTTCTTTGCTCTTAAAACACATAGGCAGATTTTCTAAACTTCAACAATCAAAACTATACCTGTTCAATTATGGAACAAGGACAATAATAAACTTTGTAATAAACCTTGATAAAAAAAGCCTTTATGAAAATTTTCTCTCAAATGAAGGGATCTTAATCGACGTAGAAACATTATAAATTATGAAAGCAAAACAAGATTTTACAGTAATGACAAAAGGTTTTTTACTTTGCTACAATTTGTATCATATTTGTTTTGCAAAAAAAATATGAACTCCCATATAAATAAGTGTGGGTAATTTGCTACCACAGCAATAGAAAGGTCTAAGAAACCATGAAAGATACACCAACAATCACGCAAACGATTGTACTTGTTGATGATGATCGCAATATTTTGACATCTTTGTCTTTTGCGCTTGAGACAGAAGGATATCGGGTTGAAAGCTATACAGATGGAGCATCTGCACTCAAGGGTCTCACACTTCACCCTCCACACTTAGCTATTTTTGATATTAAAATGCCCCGAATGGATGGGATGGAACTCTTGCGTCGTTTGCGTCAAAAATCTGATCTTCCAGTTATTTTTCTTACCTCTAAAGATGATGAAATTGATGAATTATTTGGTCTCAAAATGGGAGCTGATGATTTTATTACGAAACCTTTCTCCCAACGTCTTCTTATTGAACGCGTGAAAGCTATTTTACGCCGTTCTAATGCACGTAACCAACCGCTTGCTACAGGAACTTCTTCCACCTCTTCTCTCAAACGTGGAGATCTTGTGATGGATCAAGAACGCCACACCTGTACATGGAAAGATAAACCTGTTATTTTAACCGTTACGGAATTTTTGATTCTGCAAACCTTAGCACAAAGACCAGGAGTTGTAAAAAGTCGTGATGCTTTAATGGATGCTGCTTATAGTGATCAAGTCTACGTAGATGATCGCACCATTGATAGTCACATTAAACGTCTGCGTAAAAAGTTTAAACAAGTGGATGATGATTTTGCAATGATTGAAACACTTTATGGTGTAGGTTATCGTTTCCACGAGGTATAAAACTATTTTGTCGCAAAAATTTGAACGGCAATCAAATCGATGACAGACAATTCTCAACTGGAAACTTTACAAAAAACAACCGTTAATGGTACATCCTCAACGCCATTTCTTATGTTTGCTCGTTTGCATCTTCGAACACAACGTCTCTTTAGACAATTGCTTTTTTCCAGCCTTACACGTCGCATTGTTATATTAAACATTGCTGCTCTTGCCGTTTTAGTTACAGGAATTTTATACCTTAACCAATTTCGCGATGGTTTAATTGAAGCAAAAATTAAAAGTTTATGTACCCAAGGAAAAATTATTGCTGGGGCTATTGCTGCTTCTGCAACAGTAGATACAAATTCTATCCTCATTGACCCCCAAAAACTCTTAGAGTTACAGACTGGTGAAAGCGTTACACCCGCCCCTCAATCAACCGATTCTTGGGATTTTCCTATTAACCCTGAGCAAGTTGCCCCTCTTTTACGGCGTCTTATTACACCTAAAACAACAAGAGCACGTATCTATGATCGTGATGCTACTCTCCTTCTTGATTCGCGCGTTCTTTATTCTAGTGGAGAAGTTTTTAGTTATGATTTACCCCCTCTTAAAACAGAACAAAACATGTGGGATCGCCTTACTTCATGGTATTCAAGCGCATTTTATGGCAAAGGTATTGCTCTTGACAGAGAACAAACAAAAACCAGTGGTATTGCTTATCCAGAAGTGTACCGCGCATTAAACGGATCTCTTGCTACGGCTAAAAGACGCAACAGACAAGGGCAATTAATTGTTTCTGTTGCCGTTCCTGTTCAACGCTATCGCGCAGTGGTTGGAGCTCTTCTTCTTTCAACCACGGGTTCCGATATTGATAACATTGTAAAGGGAGAAAGACTGGTTATCTTTAAAGTTTTTGCCGTTGTAGGTAGCGTACTTTTGGTTCTTTCTCTCTTTTTGGCCCATACGATTGCCCATCCATTAAGTAAATTATCTGCCTCGGCTAATCGAGTGCGTAATGGCAATAATCAGCGTGTAGAAATTCCTGATTTTTCAATGCGTGAAGATGAAATTGGTCACCTTTCAACTTCTATTCGTGATATGACTAATGCCCTTTATATGCGTATTGAAGCCATTGAACGCTTTGCTGCGGATGTAAGCCACGAATTAAAAAATCCTCTCACCTCTCTACGCAGTGCTGTTGAAACGCTCCCTCTGGCTAAAAATGAAGAAGCACAAGAGAAATTGCTGGAAATCATTCAACATGATGTGCGCCGCCTTGATCGGTTGATTACAGATATTTCTGATGCATCGCGGCTCGATGCAGAGCTTGCACGAGAAACCGCAGAGATTGTTGATATGACACCGCTTTTGGAAAGTCTTGTTCATGCTGTTCAGGAAGTGTATCGTAATACGCAAACCATTGATATAAGCCTTAATATTGTCCCACGTCCTCATGGAAAAGCCTATCTTGTATTGGGACATGAACTCCGTTTAGGGCAAGTGATTTCAAATCTTCTTGAAAATGCGCGCTCTTTTATTCCTTGGAATCGTGGCAAAATTTGCATTACTATGAAAAGTCATGCTTCAACCCTTATTTTAACCATTGAAGATAATGGCCCAGGTATTCGTTCAGAAAATATTGAACGCATTTTTGAACGTTTTTACACAGATCGACCAAATGAAGATGCTTTTGGGCAAAACTCTGGACTTGGCCTTTCTATTAGTCGGCAAATCATCGAAGCTCATAATGGGACAATTACAGCCGAAAATATTATTGATCCTACACTTGGGAAGTGTAAAACTGGTGCACGTTTTACTATTATGCTTCCGCTTGCTAAATAAATCTTTTATCCAAAGTAAAAGACATGAAAACAAAATGTGAAATACTCCACGCAAATTGCCTTCAACTAGGCGGCAAGGGGCTATTAATTATAGGTCCATCGGGATCAGGAAAATCAACCCTCACCCTTTCTTTGCTTGACCGCGCTGAGTGGTCAAAACGTGAAGCGAAGCTTATCAGTGATGATTATACAATGTTGCGTGCGGAAAATGGAAAGCTTCACGGATACACTCCTGATAATTTAGAGGGCGGCATCGAGATTCGTGGCGTTGGTCTCTATATGATAGAATTTGAAAAGCACACAACTATCGATTGCGTTATTTTTCTCGGTCCGGAATATGAACGTTTTTCCACAAATAAAACTTTTCAATTTGAAAATTTGCACATTCCTCTTTTAAAACTTCCCTCTCTTCGTGAAGCCGATTGTACAGCTATTTGTCAAGCTATTGAAGCATTTTTGTTTAGAAAAATATGGCAAAAATCTGTCTAATTTTTTTCTAAAGATAAAAAAATCACAATTTTTGCCTTTTTTTTGCAAATTTTTCTTGGCAGCAAGATAAAGCCTTGTACAATGTCTTTCCCACCAACTATGGTTGGGTCTTATTAGTTAACAGGAGTTTGCGTAAATGATTGGACTCGTGCTTGTAACGCACGGTGAGCTGGCTGTCGAATTTTTACATGCCGTGGAACATGTTGTTGGAGTACAAGAAAAGTTCGCAACAATATGCGTTTATCCCGATGACGATATAGATCAGCGCCGAGGTGATATTATAGCCGCAGTAACCGATACAGATACGGATCATGGCGTCATCATATTAACAGATGTGTTCGGTGGAACACCATCAAATATAGCCATTCCTGCTATTGAAAAAGGACGCGTTGAAATGATTGCCGGTGTTAATTTGCCCATGCTTATTAAACTGATTTCTATTCGCAAATGTCCTGATATTTCATTATCAGACGCGTTAAGAATAGCACAAGAAGCAGGGCGTAAATATATTAATGTACCAAGTATGACTTTATAGCGGATAATAAAATACCAATGTTTTCCAAAGATACCCTCCCATGTATAAGTCGTCATTTCAATATCTGTAATAAACGTGGGTTGCATGCACGTGCTTCTGCAAAATTTGTACAAACTGTTGACAATTTTAATGTTACTGTTGAAGTTGAAAAGGATGGAAAAATTGTTGGCGGATCATCAATTATGGGACTTATGATGCTAGCGGCTTCATCCGGTTGCAACCTCACCATTCGTGTTTCAGGACCAGAAGCAACAGATGCTCTTAATGCTCTTGAAAAGCTCATCAATAACAACTTTGGAGAGGACAACTAGTGCTTTTTCATCATAAACAAGGATGATGATTCTTAGAAAATAGGAACTTTCTATCATTATTTTGAATTTTAATTTCTCTTCCCGCTTTTATACCAATATTCATATCCATTATAGATTGACATAATTATCATAAATGTAAAAGCTTATAGTAATTTTGTTATGCAAGAATTTTTTTCTTTTCCTAACATTATTTGGCCCATTTGAATAGTTTTGCGTATTATGGCTATTCCCCAACTTAATCATATCATTAAACATTTACAAAAAAGAGAACTCTTCACCTTTGTATGAGAATATGCTTTATTTTAGGCTAAAGATAAATGTCAAAATAATTTCGCACATCAAAAATCTATCAATTTTTCTTATTTTCTGCTCACTTTGTAGCCTTTATAATACACAAGTAATCTTCCATTGCACATCATTGTGATATAGATCATGAAAACGCAATTCTTATCAATGTCATAACCATTTTCTTAAAACGTATAAGCTTTGTACGCTCATAATTATAGTAAGCATTTTTTAGACATTCTTTTTCTATACTATTGCCTTGTTTTCTGTGGTACGTGCCCCGCCCTTATTATCTATATTGCGCTTGGGATAGCATCTTTCATTATAAGGAGATAATATCATGGGTCGTCTATTTAGTGCTCTTCAGATTCCTCAACAAACAACAAAAGCCCTCGTATCATTGCAAAATGGCTTACCAAAAGCACAATGGATCAACCCGCAAAATTTTCATGTAACCTTATCTTTTTTTGGCGAAGTTGAAAGCTCCCTAGAAGATGAAATTATGCATACCTTTAACACTATAGAACTTCCTTCTTTTACGCTACAGATAAAGGGCTTTGAAGTTTTTAGTTCAGAAAATGCTCCCCATTCTCTTGTGGTTCGCATTGAACCTTGTGAAAAGCTTACTCTTTTACATGAAAAGATGCAATATATCCGGAATAAATTAGAGTTAAAGCCTGATGAAAGACTATTTATTCCGCATATCACTCTTGCACGAATATTTGATATTAATCTTAAAGATCTTTCTTCTTATCTATCTTCTCGAGATGATTTTTCGCTCCCTCCTTTTGAAGTTGATCATTTTGTTTTATTGTTATCGGCCTCTCCCTTAAATAAGACTCCCTATATTGTAAAAGGAAGTTGGGCGCTTCAAAGATAAAAGGGTGTTTATAACACCCTTTAAAAACCCTTTAAGAAAAGACTTCATATATGTGTAATTGCAGGGAATGCTGCATTTTATGTTGGAGATTTATTATTGAAGTATTTTAAGCCGAATCAGCTTCAACAGAAGCTTCTTTTGCTCCTCCTTTAGCTACACCCACTATAGCTGGACGTAGCACCCTTTCCCCGATAATATAACCTGCCTGAACCACTTGTTGAACAGTATTATCTGGAACATCAGCATTGGGAATTTCAAACATCGCTTGATGAAAGTGAGGATCAAATTTTTGCCCCTCTGGATGAATTTTTTGCACCCCATGACGTTCCAATGCTGCCATCATGGCACGTTCAGTCATTTCAACGCCTTCTGCCAATGATTTCAAACCAGCATCACTCTCCCGTGCACCTTCTGGAATCGCTTCCAAAGCACGATTGAGATTGTCAGAAACCGATAACATATCCCGTGCAAAATTAGCAATGGAATAAGCTCTTGCATCCGCCACATCTCGCGCAGTACGACGTCGAAGATTTTCCATATCTGCAGCAAGACGTAAAAGCTGATCTTTCAGTTCTTTATTTTCATCCTGCAAAGATGCTAAAGGATCACTGATCTCATTGTTTTCTGTTTCAACGGCTTCGTGTTCCTCTGTTTTATGCGTTTTTAAAAATTCATCGGCTGCCTGTTTAAGTGTATTACGATCAGCTGGATTTTTTAAATTACAATTTTCAAATGAAGCGTCAGTAAATTTGTTTTTTTCATCAGACATAAAAATTTTATTCCTTCATAAGATTCGTTATTCTCGATATCGAAATTCTACAGACAAAAATCAAGGGGTAGCGATGTATATAATACAATGAGCTTTTATAGTACAAATACTTACTTGCATCGTTTTAACGCAATAACTGTGACACAAGTTGAGCTGTATAATCAACCATGGGCACAATCCTTGCATAATTAAGCCGTGTAGGACCAATAACACCTAAAGCACCAATGACTCTTTGTTGTGAATCTCGATAAGGTGCTACAACTAAAGAAGAACCAGAAAGAGAAAATAACTTATTTTCTGAACCAATAAAAATTCTAACCCCAGAACCTTCATCCGTTAAATCGAGAAGCTGTGCCATACTCTCACGCGTTTCAAGATCATCAAACAAATGGCGTAATCGTTCTAAATCTTCTTCTGCTTTCACATCTTCAAGTAAATTGCTACGCCCACGAACAATGAGGTGTATTTTATGATCAGCACCTTCTCCTCCCCAGAGAGCTAATCCCGTTTCAACAAGATGATGCGATAAATCATCAAGCGCAGCCCGTGTTTCTGCGCACAAGCGGGTAATTTCCTCTTTAGCTTCATTCAATGTGCGCCCTTGGATATGGGCATTGAGAAAATTCGTTGCTTCCGTCAATTGTGCATGGGTAACCCCTTCTGGCAAATGAACAATACGATTTTCAACTTCACCTTGTTGAGTCACCAAAACGGCAAGAGCGTGCTCCCTATCAAGGCGCACAAATTCAATATGTTTCAATGTTCCTTCTTGTTTTGTTGCTAAAACAAGCCCTGCCCCACGTGAAAGATCTGAAAGAACTCGACTTGCTTGAACAAGAAAATGTTCAACCGATTGTGCATGACCAGACTCTTTGACTTGCATTTCAATATTTTCTCGCTCTTCGTTTGGCAAATCACCCGCTTCCATAAATGCATCAACAAAAAAGCGTAAACCTGATTGTGTTGGCATTCGACCCGCAGAAACATGTGGTGCATAAATCAAACCGAGATGTTCAAGATCACTCATCACATTGCGAATCGTCGCAGGCGATAATGTCTGTTGTAAAAGCCGCGAAAGATTACGTGACCCTACAGGTTCACCATCATTAAGATAAGCTTCAACAATATGGCGAAAAATATCACGCGAACGTTCATCAAGATATTTTAGTTCATTATCAATAGTTTTGTGCTTCATCACAATTGTTTCACTACTTTTAAAATCCTCATCTCTTATATAAGTTTTGCCAAGGTTTGGTCAAATAGTCTAAAGTAGTATAAAAACATATTATCCTATTGAGCTGTAAAATGCTACCTTTCAAAGTGATGCTTGATAAATTACGCAGGGATATTTTTTGTTAGAGTGTGTGAGAAATATAAGATAAGAGTTGATCTGTAAAGTGGTCTGCTGTAGGGACTTGTCAAGAGAATCTCGATTGATTAAAAACCGCTGTGAATAGAAAATTCACCCTTTAGAGCAAGCAGAAAATTGGAAATTTATCATAAAATGCTATTATAAATAAAGAGGTGTCTTTCATATCTTTGCAAGGTTATCTTCATACAAGATAAAAATTTTATTGGAATAAAATATCATAAAACGTGTAAAATAATCATATCATGTAAAATCAAGCAGAATGTGTATATGAGCATTTAAGTCGGTTTTTAGCACAAAAATAATTCCCCTTTCATTTTTGGAGAAATCTATATGAGAAGCATAGCAGATACAAAACTTGTCATTGCTACACATAACACCGGAAAATTGCATGAAATCACTACTTTAATTACACCTTTCGGTTTAATAATACAATCGGCAAAAGAACTGGGCTTGCCAGAACCAAAAGAAACGGGAAAAACATTTGAAGAAAATGCTTATATTAAAGCTTTTTCAGCAGCAAAAAAAACAGGACTTCCTGCCCTCTCTGATGATTCAGGCTTAGAAGTAGATGCATTGGAGGGTGCGCCAGGCGTTTATACCGCTGATTGGGCAATTCAAGCCGATGGTACACGTAATTTTCCAAAAGCTATGAAAAAAATAGAAAATGAACTCCAAAAAGTCGGAGCACGAGAAAAAAGCCAACGAAAATGCCGTTTTATATCCGTCATTTGCATTGCATGGCCTGATGCTCATGCAGATTACTTCCGCGGATGCGTTGAAGGAACGTTCATTTGGCCTCCACGGGGAGATAAAGGCTTTGGTTTTGATCCTATTTTTTTACCCGATGGATGTGAAAATACCTTTGGAGAAATGTCAACAGAGCAAAAACACAACTGGAAACGTAATGATATTCCCCCTCTTTCACATCGCGCACGTGCTTTCAAACTTTTGGCAGAAAACCTTTTAGCATTCTCATGAATGAACCTTTTGGCATTTACATTCATTGGCCCTTTTGTGCAGCTAAATGTCCTTATTGTGACTTTAATTCGCATGTTCGCATCCATGGTGTTGATCAACCACGTTTTGTCACCGCCTTTAAGCGCGAAATAGAAACGCAATACCACAAAATAGGCCCACGCCATATTACAAGTATTTTTATTGGTGGAGGAACCCCTTCCCTTATGGAGCCGCAAACTGTCGATGCCCTATTGCAAGCACTTGCAAAAAAATGGGTAGTCGATGATAAAGTTGAAATTACATTAGAAGCTAATCCATCCAGTGTGGAAGCAGAGCGCTTTCGTGGATACCGTGCGGCAGGCGTTAATCGCTTATCTCTAGGGATACAAGCGCTCAATGATAAAGCATTGCGCAAACTTGGCCGACTCCATAATGTGGAACAAGCTCTTTGTGCCATTGCTTTAGCACGGCAAATTTTTCCACGTTTATCCTTTGATCTCATTTATGCCCGCCCCGAACAAACCCTTGAACAATGGAAATCTGAACTTGTACAAGCAATTGATTTAGCAGCGGACCATCTTTCTCTTTATCAATTGACGATCGAAGAAGGAACCGCCTTTAAACGGCTTCATGATGCAGGAAGACTTATCCTTCCCCCATCAGAGCTAGCCGCAGATCTATATCATCTTACCCAGGAAATAACAGCACTGCGTGGACTTCCTGCCTATGAAATTTCAAATCATGCCATGCCCGGTGCTGAATCAGCACATAATCTTCTTTATTGGCGTTATCACCAATATGCAGGCTTTGGTCCAGGAGCACATGGACGTTTCATTGAGAACGCACCAAATCATTCCTCTGCCTGTTCAAAAACATCATTATCACACCTTAAAAACCGTGAACGTTATGTCACAATAAATGAAAAGCATCCCGAACAGTGGCTTAATTTGGTAGAAACAACAGGACATGGCTGTATTGAAACAGAACAATTAACCCCTGAGCAACAGGCAAATGAAATGCTCCTTATGGGGTTACGCCTATGCGAAGGCTTAGAACTTATACGCTATGAAACCTTAAGTCCCAAACGCATCCCTATGGAAAAACTGATCGAGTTACAACACCAAGAATTGATAGAAATGGTCGATAACCAACGCTTAAAAGCAACAGCCAAAGGACGTATTGTTCTTGATCACATCATTAGCCAACTCGCAAACTAAATTTTCCATAACAACATATTGATTTTATGCCATAATTATCATTTTTTATAGCAAAAGCGAGACTGAAATATCGTAAGATTCCCTTATTTTAAATCTGTTTATAGGCAATTAATTACAATCATTTGCTTACACCTTAAAAATAGAGAAGCATGTGGATAAAAACTATAAAAAAGGAGTAAAAAGGCCTCTTATGAACACCCTTAAGTGCTAAAAGCTATTGCAATATTTTGAGCTAGAAAGTGTATGGTGCTCTAACTTTATTTTTCATAAACATAAAGATGGGGAGGCATTATAGATTTTATATTACAACATTCATAAGCACCGTAGTAGCACAAATGTGACAAACCTTGAGAAAATTTCTCTAAAACAAGTACGTGAATGCATAATACGACAATGTATTGTTTTTTATGAAATCGTGGCACCATTTAAAGAACCAGAGAAATAAGCATGAAACCATGCATCAATTTCTGATTATTTAAAAAGATATTACTCTAGATAATTTTGAAAACCGTAAAGCTGAATAAAAAAGAAAGTAAAAAAGCACGCTGATTTTCACCTTTATACCTTTATATTTTCCCTCAATCAGGTTGTGGTTGTATGTCTGTTTCAGAGATTACAAAAATAGATATACACAATGCTTTTATCCTATTCTGTTATATAAAAGCTGTTATCGCAAAAAATACTGAACCAATATTTATTTGAGATACGCGGCTGTATGATCGGTATTGGTTTATAGGCCACAGTAAAATCATGAGTTTTATTAAACAAATAATGCACTCAAATGGCAAATATACCAGATATGAATCGAGATTGCTTTGTTAGCGAGCGAAACGTCATTAATCCCATATGATCTTACTTGTATGCGTACATGCTTATGAGTGTCTATACGCGTCCTTTAAGGTTGTTTTATTAAAAAATTGAGAATAATACTAGGACAGTCTTTGATTAAAGAAATCAACGTGCTGCTACAAAAAACTCTGTGTATCTTTATCATAGCCAAGATTAAAGCTGATTAAATAAGCTCACCTTCTATCTCGTAATGATTTTGCAACGGAAGTTCTTGGGGACAAAAAAAGCAAGGTAAATATATGAAATAAAACAAACTTAAAGCGCTTTTCCTATAGTCTTTATTCTAAGAGAATCTAATTGAAATAAGAGGTACCTTTTGTGAGAGCGCAGAAACCATATTAAAACATGAGCTGTGAATGAGTGCATTTATGTTGTACGAACTTTTTACAATAGTAGCATGTTTTTGTGCGTCTTTATAGCTTCAACCTGTCACCACACAATGATGATATAATATTCATTGTTTTCCATATATGATTGCGTGTGACTTCCTTTCTACACTTTAAAGAACGAATATTTTCAATCCAATATGGTCTAAACAATTCTGCTTCTTCAAGCAGGTCTCTTTTGCCTTTTCAATTATGTAATTCACTTAACTAAAGACTCTACAGGCAAGAATCCCAACTTAAGAATATTCATCACTTACTCTAAGACTACTTAATATATTAAGTTTTACGAGTCTCGTATCACCACACCTTAAATGGCAATATCTTATAGCACAACAAGATAAAGGTATTTTTGAACCAGCAACCTTTTCTTTATGCAAAAAATTCAATAATAAAACGCTCATAAATAGTAGTAAGAGTTTCCACTGCATCAAGGGCAACACACTCATCTACCATATGCATCGTTTGCCCTGGTAAGCCAAATTCGACCACTGGGCAATAATCCTTAATAAATCGCGCATCTGAAGTACCACCAGAAGTGGAACATTCTGGTACACTCCCTGTTACACTTTTAATAGCATTAGATAAAATTTGAATGAGTTTATCATTTTTAGTCAAAAAAACATCTCCTAAACTTGGAATCCATTCAAGCTGATAAGAGGGATATTGATCGCTCTTGTTTTTTGATTGCACCAAAGCAAGACGCTTTTCAATTTCCTTCATCAGTGTTTCTTTTGTCCAAAGATCATTGTAACGTATATTAAAACGAACTGTTGTCTGCGCTGGAATAATATTGACTGCCAAATTACCAGTATCGATGGTTGTGAGCTCTAAATTACTGGGTTGAAAATTCTCTGTCCCTTTATCTAAAGCAGTTTGTGTCAATGCTTGAATAAGCTTACTTGCCAAAGGTAAGGGATTGGCAGCCCGCTCTGGAAAAGCAACATGACCTTGGCGACCCTTCACGGTAATGACACCAGAAATCGATCCGCGGCGACCAATTTTGATAATATCACCAACAGTCTTTACGCTTGTTGGTTCTCCCACAAGAGCCGCAGTCCATTTTTCGCCTTTTTTTTCTGCCCATTTGAGAAGTTTTACCGTACCATTAACAGCAGGCCCCTCTTCATCACCAGTAATTAAAAGGCTTACCCTTCCTTTAATGGGTCGTTTCTCAAGAACTCGCGCTAGAGCCGCAATAAAACAAGCGATTCCACCCTTCATATCAACAGCACCCCGCCCATATAATTTTCCCTGATCTATGACAGCTTCAAAAGGTGGATAAGTCCAATCTTCCAATGCGCCTGGCGGTACAACATCCGTATGACCCGCAAACATAAGATGGGGTCCTTCATTTCCCATTTTTGCATAAAGATTTTCAACATTATCTGTATTTTTATCCGTAAAAATAGGGCGCTCGACGTGAAATCCCATTTTTTTCAAAAATTGTTCCAAAGTTGATAAAGCCCCTGCTTCATGAGGTGTAACAGAAGGACAACGAATAAGTGCCTGTAATAGCTGAAGTGGATCTGTAAGAACAGACATAAAAAAACCTTCCCATTTTTTATAAGTCATCGGAACTTAGGGTTATTACGCTGAATTACAAAAAAGATAAAGCAAAACATTGAAGACACTCAGCAAACCAAGCAGGGGAAAACAATCGTGCTGAGAGCTTCAATGGCTTCCTCATTATGCATTGAGCAAGCACACACTCAACAAAACACTCAACAAAAAGTTCCGTTAAATATTGCCTTCATTTGAAAGTTTTTTACGCCTCTAAATTATATGAATCAAAATTAATGGCATGCAGTCTAGGAGCATTTTCTTTCAACCAAGCACGATATGTTTTACTATCAGGACATAGCTCTTCACAAAGATCCCAAAATCTTGGTCCGTGATTCATTTCGACAAGATGAGCAACTTCATGGGCAACAACATACTCAACAACTTCTTTTGGTGCCATAATAAGGCGCCAAGAAAAAGAAAGACGCTTATCGATTGAACAAGAGCCCCAACGACTTCTCGTATCTTTATAACAAATGGATTTGACTTTACGCTCTACCTGATGAGCATAATGTGCCACCAAAGGCGTTATAATAAGTGCTGCTTGTTTTTTCAAAACGTCAGCAATGCGTCTTGGGAGGTATTCTAATTGACCATAAACAATAATTTCAGGCCCTTGCTCCGCATCTGCTGTAACAATTTCTGTTACCCCACGTCCCTCTCTATGCTTGATGGTATGAGAAACACCCAATAAGGGAATTGTCGCCCCCACTTTGAGATAAGCATTTTTATGAGAGATTTGTACATGAGCAAGACGTGCCTCAATCCAAGACCGATGTTTTTCAATAAAATTTTCAACCGCATAGAGATTTATTGCTGGTGGTGTTGTTACACAAATCTCCTGACTTCTGGCATCAATACGTAAGGTAAGACGGCGCGCATACTTATTTTCCCGCACCCGTACAGGTACAGAGCGATCAGAAAAAATAAAATGCTGTTTAGAAATGCTCATATATTTTTATCTTCATCAATAAATGTACCCCTTATTTTGCATTAATCTGATTAATCAAAGATCTCAATACTGTTTCAAGGCAATCTAAATCTTGTGGACGAGAAAAGCGATGATCTGCATCACGAACAAGTGTCAATGTTACATCATGGAGAGGTAAATGATCAAGTAAAGTCAATGTATGCTGATAGGGAATATCTTCATCTTCCATCCCTTGTAGAATATGGACTGGACACCCAACATCAATGCATCCTTTCATAACACAATTTTCGCGCCCATCTTCAATTAATGTTTTTGTAAAGGGCATTGGCTCTGTATCATCAACTGCAGGTCGTTCAATATAGCCTTTTTCCTCCAAAATCTTCCATTCTTCTGGTCCTAATTTTGGTTCCACCAATGTTTGTGTAAAATCAGGCGCTGGAGCAATCAATATCATGCCAGCAAGCTTCTTATTTTTCTGTGCTAGCATCATAGCAAGCCTTAGCGCAATCCACCCCCCCATAGAGGAACCAATCAAAATTTGTGGACCCTCACAATAGGTTTCAAAAGTCGCTAAACTTTCCTTAACCCAACGCGAAATTGTTCCTTGAAAAAAATCACCTTCAGATTCTCCATGTCCAGAATAATCAAAACGTAAACAAGACAAATCATTCTTCTGAGCAAACTGATCAACCAACGTTGCCTTACTTCCTAACATATCGGATTGATAGCCAGTAAGCCAAACCAAACCTGGAGATTGGCGCCCCTTGCGATAGCGTACTGCAAGTGCGGTGTTCTCAAACGAAAAAAACTGACAAGGAATATTTTGATCCATGATTCTTTATCCTCCATAAAACAATTTCTGTAAATTAAGAGAAAAACTTTTATAATCTAAATCATTCCAAAAAGTAATAAATCAAATAATGAAAATAACACGAATTATAGTTGTTTTTAGGTGCATAATTGTATATTAAATTAACTGTAGTTGAATCAAAATTTAAGGAGCATAAACCATTCGTAAACCGTTTAAAATGACACCTACCCAAAAAGACGGACCACGTTCAAATCAGGATATTCGGGTACCTCATGTTCAGCTTATCAATGATGAGGGACAACATCAGGGGGTTGTTGCGATACAAGAAGCTCTTGCTATGGCTGCAGATGCGGGACTTGATTTGGTTGAAATTGTACCAAATGCGGAGCCACCTGTATGTAAAATCATCGATTTGGGAAAATTAAAATATCAAACCCAAAAAAAAGCTGCTGAAACACGTAAGAAGCAAAAAGTCATCGAAATCAAAGAGATTAAGATGCGCCCAAATGTTGATGTCCATGATTATGGAGTCAAACTCAAGGCTGTTCATCGCTTTATTGATCATGGTGATAAAGTAAAGATTACTTTGCGTTTTCGTGGTCGTGAGATGGCTCACCAAGATCTTGGATTAAAGCTTCTTCAACGTGTGAAAGAAGATACAAGTGAAATTGCCAAAATCGAATTGGAGCCAAAGCTTGAAGGCCGGCAAATGATGATGGTGATAGCACCTAAATAGTTTTGCATTGGAATAATATTCGCATGCAATTCATCAAATGAGCGTATAGCTAAATTTAGAAGCACCACATGGAATTTGTTGTGGTGCTTTTAGGGGTTTTATAAGCGTGTATAAATCCTTTTAATAGTGCTTTCTCGATTTATAAGGAGAATTCGTTATTTTATATATTAAATGAGAGAACCCAAACATCTTAAGATCTTCTCGTTTCAAGCTCTTTCTATATGAATCCAACAAAATAATTCTGTTTGCACATCACAAACAGAGATAATGCATACATAAAATTATTAAAAAAAGCAGAAATGCCTTTTGTGAACCATTTCAAGTGCCAAAGGCTATTACAATATGGAAATTAGTAAATAATAATGATGGGACTCGCCCGTACTTTTTATTTAACTAAAGATAGTGATAAACAACACCTTTTCGTTCTACCTTTCACAGAGATTTTGCACTGTATTTCTTTACGCTCGCCGTCGTGAAATTGATGGATGAACCTTGAAAGAAAAGGCTATTTTTGTACAAAAGATTAATGGATTTTTTTAATTAAGAGTGCATCAATCTTGCATAAAACAACAAGAAAATATAGAAGCACTTTATGGACAAAAAACAAATTTCCTCTTTTGATAAACATCTTATTATCCGTCTTTTGCGAGAAAATTTTCATAAACATGCGCGTTGGTACAGTGCGGCTATTTTCTCAATGATCATCATTTCTGGTACAACTGCAACGAGTGCATGGATGATGCGTGATGTTGTTAATCAGATTATTGATGCGCAAAATTTTCCTATGATCGTTTTAATTTCTAGCATCATTGCTTTTATCTTTATTCTCAAAGGAGTTGCAACTTTTTCCCAAACTTATTTTCTAAACAAAGCCGGAAATAGTATCATTGCTGAACAACAACGCAAAATTTTTGCCCGACTTATGGAACAAGGAGTCTCTTTTTATCATAATAACACTTCATCTGATCTTCTTGTTCGCGTAACCCACAATGCTACAGCTGTACGTAATATCATTGATACTATTATCACAACTTTTGTACGTGATTTGCTTTCCGTTAGTGGTTTGTTGCTTGTCATGTTTATTCAAAACTTTATATTAGTTTCCATTACTTTAATCATAGGACCACTAGCTTTTTTAGGCGTTCGAATGGCTTTAAAACGCGTTCGCCGCCTTATGGAAAAAGAGCTCCTTTCACTTGGTGAAATTATAAAAATCGTACAGGAAACTGCTGTTGGCATTCGAGTCATTAAGGCTTTTTCACTAGAAGAAGTCATGAAGAAAAGAATGGATAAAGCTATTTGTGATGTTGAAAAACAAACAAATAATATTGCAACACTCGAAGCTATTACAAATCCGATTATGGAAACACTCACAGGTGTTGCCATTGCTGGTATTATCTGTTTTTCCGGTTACCTTGCAACCCAACGCGCAGGTGTTCAAGGTGAATTTATGTCTTTTATTGTTGCCTTACTTTTAGCTTATGAGCCCGCAAAAAGACTAGCAAATGTACGTGTAAAAATTGAATCTGGATTGGTCAATATCCGCACGATGTTTGAAATACTCGACCATCCTCTTACAGTTATAGAACATAAAGAAGCTAAAGATCTGAATAAAACGCAAGGAGCTATTCGCTTCGAACACGTTTCTTTTGCATACACTGAGAACAAAATGGTATTGAAAGACATCAACCTAGAAATAGAAGCTGGAAAAATGACAGCATTGGTGGGACCATCAGGTTCGGGAAAGTCTACCTTTATTAACCTTATTATGCGACTCTATGATCCCACAAAAGGACGCATATTAATTAATGATCAAGACATCCGCTACACAACATTTCGCTCTCTGAGAAACCTGATGGCCTATGTAGGACAGGATACTTTTCTCTTTCAAGGAACTGTTAAATATAATATCGGGCTTGGAAAAGAAGGGGCTAGTGATGACGAAATTATCGAAGCAGCAAAAGCAGCAAATGCTCATGACTTTATTATGCGTTTGCCAAATGGTTATGATACACAGATAGGTGATAATGGCTGTAATCTTTCAGGGGGGCAAAAACAACGACTCGCTATCGCTAGAGCAATGATTCACGATAGTGAAATTCTGATTCTTGATGAAGCAACAAGTGCGCTTGATTCACACACCGAAGCACAAATTAATGAAGCCATTCACCACCTTACTAAAGGACGCACAACGATCATTATTGCTCATCGCCTTTCAACGATTGCTCGTGCTCATAAAATTGTGGTCATACAAAATGGACAACTGATTGAACAAGGTACTCAAAAAGAATTGCTCGCAAAAGAACATGGGTTTTATAAAAAACTTCATAATATCCAGTTCAAAAAACATACCCCCTAATTTCTAGATCCTTAAATAAGATTTGAAATAAAAAATGGATAGAAGGTAACACCCCATTTGTGGAACAGAAATGTTACCAAGGAAAAGTGTTACTTCAATCAAGGATTGGCAAAAAATTTACGGCTTATTAAGATATAAACTTTTTGAATTTAGATGAAAACTTCACCCGCTTATTTTATGAATGCCATTGATTTTAATAATGAAACTTGAGAACAAAAACCTTTATCCTTTACTTACACAAATTATAAAATATTCGTAAATATTGTGAATCCTAAAAGAAGGATAGCATCAAGTTTAAAAAAAATTGCTGTGGATTATGATAATGAATCTGGATCGATATCACTTTTTTCTGTATTGATAATTTTTTCTCCACACATCTTAAAGGACAAAGTTTCTTATCCCATCTGATCTGTAAACAGCCCAAATTCTTATCGAATTTGTTCTACCTGATAACGACTTATGTGATTTACTTATACAAGGCTCAACGAACAAACCCTATTCTAAATATTCACCTCGCGCTTTCAATGGCAATATATTGATTTATAAAAATAATTCATTTTTGCATGTTGAATGAGAGTCTAGAATAACGTAAGATCCTCTTATTCCCAACCTGTTTATATTGAATCAATCAAAACCACTTGCTTGCACATAACAAGCAGGATGAATGTATGGATAAAAACTGTACAAGAAAGGACTAAAAATGCCTCTAATGTATCATCTTAATGCAGAGGCTATAGCAACTACCAACGAGTTGGAAAATATAACGATGTGCCACCATAAGCGTAAAGATGGAGGGAGCAAATGGAGTTAGCGTTATACCATTCACGAGCGACAGCGTGAAATGAGCTTGGAAGCAATGAGAAATATTTCTTTAAAATAAGCGCGTGAATTTGCAACACAATGGTGTTCTGCTTTGAGGGCTTTCGTCATAAGAAAAGTGATCTCATTCAAGAATACAATAAACAAAAATGTGAAATAATAGGTCATTTTCATTATTATAAAAATATTGCTTCAACTGCTTTTGAAAATAAAATCTATACCCTATGAATTCTACATTATACTCTTCAGACAACAGCATGAAATGGAATTGAGAATGAGGTATTTCTCTAAAATAAATATATAGCAGCAAAATAACATACTATCTTTCGTGAAGATTTTGTCCCTTTAGAGAATCGCATAAACAAAAAATCGAATATTTCAGATAGTTCTCTTCACGCCTCAACAAAAAGCTTCTTCTTTTACAGGATTTCTAGTCTATGCCTCCTTCCTCAGATTTAGAAATGAGAGACAAAAAACGAAGAAATTGTTTTTTTAAAATTCAATCTTTAATAATCTCTTTCATAAAAGAGACCTATACTAGAATTTTGTTCATTTCCTATGGCACCTTTAGCTTTGAGATGACGCGAAATATCTAAATTAATTGTCCCTTTCGTCGTTCCATCAGACCCTGCTTCAAAGCCCAAATAAATATTATTGTGTATGTAGCGTCCAATACGTAAGCCTGTATTCCCCTTCTCATTAACGATAACATCAAGATCATCAAGTCCAATTTTAGTTCGTAAAGTATTCAACAAAGATGTACTAGAACTACCTGCAAGATCAGCCGCTGCTGCTGCAAGTTGAGCAATCTGAAATGGTGATAATTCATTAAGAGAGCGTTTAAAAATCAAACGCGCCAAAATCTCATCCTGAGGCAAATTTGGTTGTGATGAAAAATTAATATCAAGATTATCAACCGTCCCACTTACAGTTACAGTGACGCGAATATCACCACTGTTATTGTTGGTTACAAAATAAACCGTAGGATTAAGATTACCACTAAAACTCGCTTGTCCTTGATCAAAATTAAGACGTTGCGACAGGATATCAAAACGTCCACGAATCATTCTAAATTCACCAACTGGATGCACATCATTCAATGGACCTGCTAGATTAATGCGTCCTCCCAGTTCTGCATCTAAGCCTTTTCCGCGTACAAAAAATTGATTGCGTGCTGTAATACGCATATTTGATAGCACGACAGATGAAGATTCTTGTGTAACTATACGGCTTTTGCTTTTGTTCGTGTTCTTAACATCAGCACGTTCAAGTGTTGTTTGAATCGATTTAGTTAAATTCTTATTTCTAACATCAAGAAATTTTGCACTTTTAAAATGATCAGGAACAAAAACTTCAGCTTTTTCAACGATGATATCACCACCAAGAACAAGACTATTTAAAAAATGGCCTGTCATTGTCATCTCACCTGATAATGTTGCCAGAATCATAGAACCATCATTATAATTGGCATTATCAAGATGAAATAGCAAATCTGTCTCTAGACCATTAGAGATACGACCTGAAGCAGAAATTCCTCCCCCCTCAAACGAAGAAGCTGAAGCTTTTTCTATAAGGATATGATCACCTTTCAATTTGCCTTCAATTGTTATATTATTTAATCCTACATTTGTTTGTGAATCAAAAAAGCTACCGTCGCCTATAGAAATATTTCCTATCAATTGTGGCTTTGATAATGACCCATTAAGAGCTGTATCAATTCTTGCTGTACCCGTTATATGTGCACCACGCTTAGCTAATAAGAGATTAACAAAATCAAGAGGCATTATCCCTTTAACGTTTAATTTTGCCTCTGAACCATTAAGAGATACAGGCCCATGGATGGAAAGATCTAATCCTTTATCTCCAGTAGCTATCATATTTTCAATATGAAATGTCGATTTTTTATAAGAACCACGAGCATTTATATTGATTGACATCGGTCCTTTATGCGTCATAGCGGTTAAATTTTGACTAGAAAGCTCAAAATGAGCAGATGGATCCTTCATTGTTCCGCCAATATCAACTTTACCTATCACTGTCCCATCAAGCGCTTGTCCTGCAATAAAACCATTCGCCAAACGTGCAGATAAATTTTGCAAATTAATATGAAGATCAAGCGCATTTTTCTCTAGAGATACACGCCCCTGAGCTTGTGCTTGTACTCCTTCTCCTGTTAAATTTGCATTCAAAGTAAGATTTTGATCTACAGTGTTTCCCGTAGCAGAAAGAGAAAAAGGCATAATTTTTTTATCTTGAAAAGCAACGGTTGTCAGTCCCTCACCTTTTATATCGTAAGTTATATCAGGTTTTTTTAAATGACCACGAATCATAACCTGCCCTGTTACACTCCCTGCTGCACCAAGATCGGATTTCCACAAATTGACTAAAGTAGCAGGAAGGGCATTCATTGTAAGTTGTAAATTCAGGGTATCTTGAATATTTCCTGCTAAGATGATGTTGCCCCCATTTATTGCAATTCCTAATTCATTGATTGTCATTCCATCTTTATCAAAAGAGATTATAGATGGCTTCGGCAATGTTGCATGAAAAGTATGTTGTTTTAAGTCCACAGCTTCAATTTGCACTTCTCGTTTTATACTTTCTGGAAGTTCCTCAACCATTAAACGACCAGAAAGCCGTGCATTGAGAGTATCATGCAACATCGCCTGGACAGTAAAAACCGTTTGTCCATTATTCCTATCAGCGTGAGCATTTAAACGATTGACCATTACCAAAGGTGTTTGAATATGTTCTGCATTGATAACTCCTTCAAACTGAGTCATGCCAAAAGGATCGAATATGTCAGCATCTATTGCCAATTTTTTTATTTTATTCTTGGAAAAATTCAAATGGTTAACATGCGCCTTCACATTGGTTTTTTGTCTGCCATTTTGTTCATCAAAAATAAAATCTCCTTTTACTTTTCCACTACCATCCTGCAAAAATAACGCTGAAAGTACGGAAATATCATCGGCATCAATATGCAGCGCTCCTTTCAAAAAACCGCCAAGTTGTTGAGAAAGATCACCCGTTATTTTTGCACTTCCCCCCCTAATATCGATATTTTCAAGTTTTCGAATTTTATGAGAATCTTCAAAAGAGGCCGATAAATGCAAAGGTTTCTTAGCAAAAATCCCTTCACCCTTTACCACCCCCGTTAAAGAAGTAACTGATGCCGTATTATCTACAAATGCATCTATGTTAAATGTTGTGTTTTGAAGTTTCTTCCCCATGAAAAACGCTTCAGCCACATTAGCACGTGTATTGAGTCTTATATGGCGATTGCGCCCTCTCGCCGTACTTTGAATTGTAAGTGCACCACTTATCTTCGGATCTAATTTGGACAAATCAGATATTTGAGCAGATAATTCCATTTTAGCGCTTTCATCTGAAAAATAACCATTAGCCTTTATGTTTGTATATTGATTTTTCAAATTCCAATGACGTAAAGTGAAGCCCTTTGTATTTCGAGCAGCTCCACCTGAAAGAGTAGTATTTCCTTTGAATAAACGATCAAAAAACTGCATGCCTATTTTCATATCGTCAGCCATTCCTGATAATTGGAGATCAAAAATGCCACTCAATAAACTGATCGTTCCTTTGGCTTTAATATCTGCACTACCAGAAAGTGATTGTTTACTGAACACTTCCAAAGGAGTTAATGTTTGAGCTTTTAAACCGAGATCGCCTTTAAAAACAAAATTCTCCATTGTCCCTTTTAACCAAGAAGAAAAACCCTGAGCCGTAACACTCAGATCATGAATCAAAATTGGTTTGTTCGAAACAATATCCGTATCTAAATGCACATGAACCGCTTGGCTTAAATTTTCTACTAACGCTCCCTTAATCTTTTTAACCCCTTGAAGCGTCCCTTTAACCTGAACACCAACATGACGAGAAGCTGCATTATCAAGATTTTCGCTTACTCCTCCCATATCAAAAATTGCATCACGAATATAAATATTTTTATTGCTTAAATGACCTACAACCAACCGCCCATTCCAAGATTGTTGCCCTTCGCGACCATAGTCAATGTTCAAAGCAAGAGTATTCGCAGGTTTTGGCACTTCTGATATAGGTAAATGAATAGACTCCTTTTCGTTATCAAGAGCCATTTTGCCATCAACAAAAAGCCGTCGCAAGAATCCATCGGCGGCTATTTCAGCATTGGCTATAACATTCATTGCTTTGTTCTGAATAACCATCTGATCAAGGTGTGTCACACCTTCTTTTGTTCTTCTTGCCTTTGCTTTTAATGTTATATCAGATTCGAAGAGACTACGATATTGAACAGGTATTAAAGGGCTCAGTGTTCCCTCTAATTTCGTAGAAAAACTCTGTCCTTCTGGAACGCTTGCAAGAATAACATTACCATCTAAAATAGAATGATGATCGGATTCTAAAGAAAGTTTGATAACCAAATCATCAAAAGTACCATCACCTTTCACGACGAGACTTAATGCTGGACGTTGTTCAATGTTAAAAATATTCGCCAAAATACCATTTTGTGGTTCGTTAGCAGAAATATCAATTTTAGCTGTACGATTACTATCAGATATCTTGGTGAGAACAGAAAAAGAACCCAGTGTATCTAAACGATGCGCCGCTATATCGATATCAAAATTACCACTAGCCAAAGTGAATTTGCCTTTTAAGGACATATCAGCAGAAAAACCAAAAAGATTCTGTTCAAATGTCACATGTTGAGCTGTAAGTGTATTGATAGAAAGAGCAAGTGGCAATTTTGGTAAAGAGAACTTACCCGTCTCAAGGGAAGAAACAAAAGAAGAATTGCCTTGCGGTTTGCGTAAAAATGTAACCTGTTCTGCCGAAAGCTGGTTAATATCCATCCGCCCTCTCAGCAACGCTAGACGATTCCAATCCATTTTAGCATTGGTAATTTTAAGCCAAACCCCTTTTTTATCACTGACAGTAATAGTATCAATTGATGTTTGAGAAGACAGTATCCCTTGCATATTGTGTAAACGAACTTGACGATTAGGCGCTGAAAGCTTTCGTTCAATTAAAGAAACAAACCATGAGCGATCATCTGTTTTCATTTCGCTAGAGGGAAGAATGTCTCCTCTTTGCGCAAAAACAAAACCACCCACCCCAAAAAACAAAAATACAAAGAAGAAAGCTGATAAACGTACACCTTTTTTCATTAAAATGCTTGCCCTATACCCACATAAAAACCAATGCGAGGGTCACCCTTCTCTCTCTTTAAAGGAAAGGCTAAATCAACGCGTAAAGGACCAAGACCCGTCATATAACGACCTCCTATACCGGCTCCCCATTTAATTTTTTGAGAAAAATCAAAATTCGCCTTTTCCCCTACTAAACCTCCATCAAGAAAACCGACAAACCCTATTTTATCATTTAAAGAAACACGCAATTCTGCTGCCCCCTCAATAAGCGACCGTCCACCAACAACCGCATCATCTTCTGTTTTGATACCAATATTACGGTAAGCATAACCACGAACAGAGCCCCCACCACCAGCAAAAAAAAGCGTACTTGCGGGAACTTGTGCTGTATCATTCCCAAGAATTGTACCAAGCTTCGCCCGTGCAGCAACAACAAAACGACCCCCTTCATCCAACGCCCAATAAGAACGACCTTCTGCTGTTACTTTTGCAACAAAGTTGCTAAAACGCATCTCATAAAAAGGCTCAATGAAAACTTCACCATATAAACCTTTTGTTGCATTAAACTTACTATTACGACTATCGTAAATCAAACCGCTAGGGAAACCTATTGTTGTAAAATTACGGCTCCCAAAATAGATATCACGTGAATAACCATTTGAAACTTCTACAGCAGCCTGTCCCGATAGATTACCATTGAAAATATGCGTAATACCTAATTTTCCTTTGATGGCTTTTGTCGTATAATTTTCTAAAACATCTTGTTGTATTTTTAATTCTGACCTGAGATCCGTATCTGGCGTGAGTACACCGGGCTTTACAAATGTGCCACCGAAAAGATAATCAAAATTTTTAAAATTATATGATTGCTTTTTATTGCTACCAACACCACTTATTTTTGTTTCAATTTTAAGAGTCTCTGCATGACCAAAAAGATTGTTATGCATCCAATAAGTCTCAAAACCAGCACCGTCTAAAGTTGAATAGCTACCGCCTACACCAAAACGACGCGGTTTACGTTCTTGTACAACAAGCGTAAGCGGTAAACGTCCATCTAGATTAATAGTATCAGCCTCACGTATATTGATAGCACGAAAAACACCAAGGCGCGCAAGACGTTCATTTGCCTTAGCTAATGCATCGGAATCGTATATCTGTCCTGGTTTTAATCCGGTCATCCACGCGATATAAGCTGAATCTACACGTGGTTTCTTACTTATATTACGCACGCTTAAAGGACCATAATAAGCCTTTTGTCCAGGACTAACAACAATCCGTCCTTCAACACGCAACGCAGCATGGTCAGCCACGACTTCACTCTTCATAATTTCAGCTTTAGCATAACCTTGTTGACGCCATCCTTCTATCGCCCATTTTTCTGCTTTCAAAATGGTTTCAGATTTAGCAATAGCCCCAACTTTATAGCCCAATTCTTCAATTGTGGGCATTTTATGCGCTTTACGTTTTTCAAACGGAGCTACTTTATCAATATTGGCAATACTAAAAACATATTGTGGACCAGCATTAATTGTAATAACAATATTGGATTGTGCTGGAAGTTGAGTTACCGGACTTAAATCAGCGACTTCTAAGCCATTAATTTTAATACTAATAACACCACCATAGCGTCCATCAGCATAAAGAGCTGAAAGAATTGCTCGATAATCTGAACGCGCCTTCGCTAGCAAACCAGAAGAACTGGCAGATGCTTTCTCTTTATCAGCAACAAGAGAAGAAACAGATTTAACTATTTTTATACCTTCTAATGGTGCACCTGGCGGTGCAACAACATCAACTTTATAAAATTTCTCTGTACTTTTGGCATAATGTGAAGAAGAATTTGTTTTCTTTTGACCAAAAAGAGGGATGCCGAAAAAATCAAATGCAGCAAGTGGCTGTGGAAAAGTAAAAGTAAAACACAAACCTATAAATACACAGCGCACAGTCCCTGATTTTAACAAAATTCTTGTCTGGTATACCATAAAATCAGATACCTTATAATACACTTTGCATCTACTACGCTTTAAATAATATAAAAATAAGAAAGGTAAATATAATTACTTTGCACATTTTACACGTTTTATCACATCAAATAACACTCTGCGATACATAACGTTATCCTCCCCTTATATTTTCATAAAATTCTGTACTGTTGTATAACACGAACAGCCTCATTCTTTTTTTCTTAACATATTTATTTAGCTTATTATAAATGTTTTATTGCGTTCCATATCATCATGGTTAAATTTGTACAAATGACTTTCTATGGGAATGCTAAAAAACTGCCCACGTATATAGTTCTCTCTATAAAAAAAGCTATAGAGATGCTTCTTGATTTTTATAAATAGATATGATTGTCTCTACCAAGTCTAAAGGGGGAAAATAAATAAATGATCGCACGTATTACAACTGTTGCTTTTCGCGGTCTAGAAGCCATTCCTGTCGATGTACAGGTTATGATTTCGTCTGGTAAAATAGGAATGGCTATTGTTGGATTAGCCGATAAGGCAGTCGCAGAAAGCCGTGAACGTGTACAAGCAGCCCTCCACGCTTGTGGACTTTCTATGCCTACTAAACGAATTACGATTAATCTTGCACCAGCTGATTTGCCTAAAGAGGGATCGCATTACGATTTGCCAATCGCCGTAGGCTTAATGCTTGCTATGGGAATTCTCCCTCCCGAAGTAGCACAAGACTATATCATTTTAGGGGAATTATCGCTGGATGGTTCACTTGCCGCTGTTAATGGTGTTTTACCAGCTGCCATGACAGCTTTATCACTCGATAAAGGACTGATTTGTCCCTTCCAATGTGGACCTGAAGCTGCTTGGGCAAATGCAGAAATAAATATTCTTGCCCCAGAGACTCTGCTCACTATAGTCAACCATTTCAAAGGAACCCAAATTCAAAAACGTCCACAACCGCGCCAATATACTATCGAAACTGAACTTCCAGATCTTTGCGAAATCAAAGGACAAAAAACAGCTAAACGTGCCTTAGAAGTTTGTGCTGCTGGACGCCATAACCTTTTGTTTGTAGGTCCCCCTGGTGCTGGAAAATCTATGCTAGCGCAACGCTTACCTTCCATTTTGCCACCTCTTGATAGCCGTGAGCTTTTAGATGTCTCTCTGATTGCTTCTATTACAGGAGAAACGGTTCATAATACCATTTCACTTCATTGCCCCTTTCGTTCCCCACATCATTCTGCTTCCATGGCCGCAATGATTGGTGGAGGACTTAAAGGACGACCAGGAGAGGTCTCCCTTGCTCATAATGGTGTGTTATTCCTTGATGAATTGCCTGAATTTTCTCCACAGGTTCTTGATTCTCTTCGTCAACCTTTAGAAAGTGGGGAGTCAGTTATCGCCCGCGCTAATCACCATATTAGCTATCCTGCCCGCTTCCAACTCATTGCCGCAATGAATCCTTGCCGTTGTGGTATGGCAGGCGAAAAAGACCATGTTTGCGCTAAAGGAATACGCTGTCAAATCGATTATCAGTCCCGTATTTCTGGTCCTCTGCTTGACCGAATTGATTTACGGATTGATGTCCCTGCTTTGACGGCTATGGACCTTATGCAACCAGAAAAATCAGAAAAAAGCTGCGATGTTGCCAAACGCGTCGCACGGTGCCGTACCATTCAAGCTAAACGTTTTTCAACAATGGGGTTTGATCATATTCGTACCAATGGCGATTGCCCTGCCAAAATTATAGAACAGATTGCCATTCCTGATAAAAGTGCGACCATACTCTTACGAGATGTGAGTGAAAAAATGCACCTCTCTGCACGCGCTTATCATCGCATTCTCAAAGTTGCACGCACAATTGCTGACCTTGACGGATCAGATACTCTTTCACGCTATCATCTCGCAGAAGCTATTTCCTATCGACTAGGCGCAGAAAGATTAACAGCCCTTAATTAAAAAACTATTCATCAATAAAAACTTATTGGAAAATAACGCAAATAAAGTTCTGTAAGTTTACCATCTTCTTCTAGTGATTTCAGCGCATAATTGAGTATATCAACCAATTTTTCATTTTTTTTTGCAACAGCAAGCTGCATTCCTTGTCCCAATAACTGTGGTGCCATATATGCCCCCCCAACAAAATGGCAACAATCAACAGATTTTTGTTTTTTGAACCATAACGATAAAGCAAATCCATCATCAAAAATAAGGTCAATTTTACGCTCTTGTAATGCTTTATAAAGCTCTTCTCTCTTTTTAAATCCTTGCCATTTGGCTTCAGGAAAATAATAATGAAAGAGCTGTTCGTGAACACTTTTTGACAAAACACCACTGGTTAAATGTATTAATTGATCGCTTATTGGCTCATCAAGATTTAAAAGTCGAGAAGCAACAAATCGCGCTGGAAAGCGCAAATATGACTTTGTAAAAACAAGATCTTGCTGAGTTTCATTTGTTTCTTTTAAACCCGCAATAATAACTTCTGCACCACCATTTTTCACATGCTCCACGAGCTCTTTCCAAGGAACAACTTCTACCTCACAAAGTTTCTCTAATTTTAATTTTGAGCAAATAGCACGCAATAAATCGATATTATAACCTGCAAGATGCCCCGTTTGATCAAGAAAATTAAAAGGAGGAAAATCAAAAGTTGTTACAAAACGCAAACGAACAATATCCGTTGTATCAGGTTGTACCAAATGTTCATGCGAATCAAAAAAAGAAGGTAAGTTTCCAACTATTTTAGCTTCTGCATAAGAGAAAAATAGAAAACCCCCTGCTACAAATAAAATACGAATAAAAATATTGTATAAATTATTGAGTAAAAAGTACCGTAAACGCAATTGAAGAAGTTGTTTTACATATATAGGTTTTCTTATTTTCAAAATCTCTCCCCCATTTTCAAAGCTAAGATGTAACTCTTCTCAGTTATTATCTAATGCACTTCACCAAAATATCTGGCGCTTAATCAATAAAATTCTTGCACTTTTCTAAAACTGTTAAAAATTTTCATATATTTTTTTAAAATACATTGAAAATGCTTCTTAAAAAAGTGCGTGAATAAGCCGCACAATGGTGTTTTATTTTGAATAAGAAATGTAACCTCCATGGACAGGAATAATGCAAACAAATATACACAATATTCTCACCTCAATTTAACATACAAAAAGTTAAAAAACTTAGAGAACGCGTAATATTAACTTCATTAAGATTGAAGATTGATTTATAAGTAAGAAAGTAAAAGCTTCGTTAGTGTAACATAAAGATGCACAACTAATTTTGAAATATTATGCATATGCAAAAATAAACAATAATATCACTCTTCACATAATTTTAAAATTTACGTTTAAAGTTTACGTAAAGCGTAATTGACCTCATCCTGAAATTTTAAAGGAAAAGGATTCGTACCAACGTTGTTCTGTAAACAGTCAGCTTCTCTCGATAAATTACGCTTTTAATTTCTTTAGTCTTCCCATTGTAATTCACTTAACTAAAGGCTTTCAAGCCCTGCCCTGAATATTTACCACGCACTGTAAAAATACTTAAATATATCAAACAGTTGCTTAATTGTCTTATATTATCACCCTAAATGACGATATTTTACTGTATAATGGTGTTATATCATTTCATCATTCTTTCCATTATATATCGACAGATATTGAATCTAGATCTGATATACGGTAAATGTTTAATGTGGTTATTCCATAAATAACTGATCAGAACATTGAGCTTTAAAAAAAGCGGATAAAATATTGTAAATTGAACACAGGAATGGACTAACTTATGAGTGATGAAATAACCTCACCAGCACAAAGCAATGACTATGATGCCGCGTCTATCAAAGTTCTCAAAGGTCTTGATGCTGTACGCAAACGTCCTGGTATGTATATCGGTGATACTGATGATGGATCGGGTTTACACCATATGGTCTATGAAGTTGTAGACAATGCTATCGATGAAGCTTTAGCAGGTCATGCTACTCTTGTAAACGTCACACTCCATGCTGATGGTTCTTGTTCTGTTCGTGATAATGGACGTGGAATTCCGACAGATATTCATCCAACAGAAGGTATTTCTGCCGCTGAAGTTATTATGACACAGCTTCATGCCGGCGGAAAATTTGATCAAAACTCTTATAAAGTTTCAGGTGGATTGCACGGTGTTGGTGTTTCTGTTGTGAATGCATTATCCGTTTGGCTTAAATTGCAAATCAAACGCAATGGTAAAGTTCATGCAATATCATTTACCCACGGGGTGGCTGATGCTCCATTAAAAGTTGTTGGCGATTGCGATCAAGAAAGTGGAACAGAAATCAGATTTTTACCAAGCTCTGAAACCTTTACTATGGTTGAATTTGATTTCGAAACTTTGGAGCGCCGTTTACGGGAATTGGCCTTTCTAAATTCTGGGGTTCATATTCTTCTTGTTGACGAGCGTCATGCTGATATTCAATCAGTTGAATTGCATTATGAAGGTGGATTAACGGAGTTTGTCAAATATATTGACCAATCAAAAAAAGCTCTCCTTGATAATCCCATTTATATTGCAAGTGAAAAGGATGGTATGAGCGTTGATGTTGCCCTATGGTGGAACGATTCCTATCATGAAAAGGTTTTGTGTTTTACCAATAATATTCCTCAGCGTGATGGTGGAACTCATTTGATAGGTTTTAGAAGTGCTCTTACACGCCAAATTAATGGCTATGCTGAATCTTCAGGTATTGCCAAAAAAGAAAAAGTGAACTTAACCGGTGATGACTGCCGTGAAGGATTAACAGCTATTCTTTCTGTCAAAGTTCCTGATCCGAAATTTTCTTCACAAACAAAGGACAAATTGGTTTCTTCTGAAGTGCGCCCTATTGTTGAAAATTTGGTCAATGAAGGGCTTTCGATATGGCTGGAAGAACATCCTAATGAAGCAAAGCTTCTCATTAGTAAAGTGGTGGAAGCTGCAACAGCACGTGAAGCAGCACGCAAAGCACGTGAACTCACAAGGCGAAAAGGAGCGCTTGATATCACTTCTCTACCAGGAAAGCTTGCCGATTGCCAAGAACGTGATCCTGCAAAATCAGAAATCTTTATTGTTGAGGGGGATTCAGCTGGGGGGTCAGCAAAAAGTGGGCGTTCTCGTCAAAATCAAGCAATTTTACCCCTCCGTGGTAAAATCCTCAATGTAGAACGAGCACGTTTCGACCGCATGCTCTCATCTGATATGATCGGAACACTTATTACAGCTCTTGGAACGTCTATCGGTAAAGATGAATTTTCACCGGATAAATTACGTTATCATAAGATTATTATCATGACAGATGCGGACGTTGATGGAGCCCATATTCGTACTCTTCTACTCACTTTCTTTTTTAGACAAATGCCTGAATTGATTGAACGTGGACATCTTTATATTGCTCAGCCTCCTCTTTATAAAGTATCGCGTGGAAAATCTTCCCAATATATTAAAAATGAAGCAGCGTTTGAAGAATTCTTGATCGATACTGGATTAGAAGAAACAGCGCTTGAGCTTTCAACGGGAGAAGTTCGTGCAGGGGCTGATTTGTATCAACTCGCGAAAGATGCTCGTATATTACGTCAGCTTTTAAATGGTCTTCATACCCGTTATGACCGCAATATTGTTGAGCAAGCAGCAATTGTTGGTGCTTTTAATCTTGAAGTCTTTGCAACACAAGAAAAAGCGCAAAAAATAGCAGATACTGTAGCACACCGCCTTAATCTGATTGCTGATGATATGGAACAAGGTTGGAGTGGACGATATACAGAAGATGGAAGTTTATGTTTTGAGCGTATTTTGCGTGGTGTTAAAGATGTTGTTACGCTTGATGTGGGACTTATAAATTCAACTGACGCACGTCAAATTGATCGCATTTCCCAAAATTTTCTCGACATATATCATCCTCCTGTTCTTTTACGTCGCAAAGATAAAACAGAGCATATTTTTGGTCCTATGAGCCTTTTAGAGAGCATTTTTACAAACGGTAAAAAAGGTGTTACTCTTCAACGTTATAAAGGTCTTGGGGAAATGAATGCTGAACAACTTTGGGAAACAACGCTTGATCCCAATGCACGTTCTCTTTTACAAGTAAAAATTAATGATGCAACCGATGCAGATTCACTCTTTTCTCGTCTCATGGGTGATGAAGTTGAACCTAGACGTATTTTTATTCAAGACAATGCCTTAAGCGTTGCCAATCTTGATATCTAAAGGTACTCTTCTGTTTTTGGCTGTGTAAATGTCGTAGTTTTATACGTTGTTTTTTCGTAGTTGAACATTCCCTCTCTATTTCATTTACGATAAAAGAAAAATAAGGAAGATCATATACATGGCAATTGAAACAGAACGTGTAGGAACTAAGGGTGGTATGGAGCACTCTTTTGGTTTTACAAGAGTAGATGAAACACAAAAACAATCCATGGTGGATGGTGTGTTTCATTCTGTCGCTGAAAATTATGACAAGATGAATGATATCTTATCCTTAGGGCTACACCGTGTGTGGAAAAACTCCATGATTGCTTGGCTTTCCCCACCAGCACTTTCTCATTGGAAAGTTCTTGATGTCGCTGGCGGTACAGGTGATATTGCTTTTCGTATTCTTAATGCTTCACGCCAAAAAGCCCATGCTACAGTGCTTGATATTAATGGCTCAATGCTCAGCGTTGGCAAAAAACGCGCACAAAAAAATGGTCTTGCCCCTCTGATTGATTTTGTTGAAGCCAATGCAGAAAATCTCCCCTTTGAAGATCAAAGCTTTGATGCTTACACGATTGCTTTTGGAATTCGCAATGTTCCTCATATTGATCAAGCTCTTAGAGAAGCTTTTCGTGTTTTAAAGCCCGGTGGACGTTTCTTATGTTTAGAATTTTCAAATGTCGAAATGCCTCTGTTGGATAAAATTTATGATCTTTGGTCTTTCCATGCTATCCCTAAGCTTGGTCAATTTATTGCAAATGATGGCGATGCTTATCGTTATTTGGTTGAATCTATCCGCAAATTTCCTAAGCAAGATGATTTTGCCCATATGATCAAGCATGCGGGGTTTTCGCGGATATCATACCGCAATCTCACCGGTGCGATTGCAGCGCTGCATTCAGGTTGGAAAATTTAAAAATGGTGCAAATTTCCCCTTACTTTCAATTGATGCGTGCAGGATGGGTTTTAACGCGTGAAGGTGTTTTAAGTGCTCTTCCTCATGATGATCTTCAAGGATTTCCAGCGCTATGTCATCGTATAGCGAGTGCATTAGCACGACGCAAAACAAAAAAGAAACAGCGATCTGAAAATATTTCGTATGCCATTAATAAGCTTGGACCCTCTTACATAAAACTTGGTCAATTTCTTGCAACAAGGCCTGATATTGTCGGCCGTGATATTGCGGAAGATTTATCACAACTACAAGATCGCGTCCAAACATTTTCTTGCACCGCCGCTATTGCTCAAATTGAAAGTTCTCTTGGTCGTTCTATTGATGATTTATTCATAAACTTTTATCCCCCTATTGCCGCCGCTTCTATTGCTCAAGTTCATCCAGCTGAATACAGTGATGAAACTGGCCATAAGAAAAAATGTGCTGTAAAAGTTATTCGTCCCAATATCAGAGCACGTTTTTCTAAAGATCTTAGAGGATTCTATCTCATTGCTCATTTACAAGAGCGCTATATCCCTGCCTCTCGAAGGCTTCGTCCTGTTTGTGTGGTGGATACCTTAGCACAAACAACACGGCTTGAAATGGATTTACGCCTAGAAGCAGCAGCTATATCTGAAATGGCTGAAAATATTCAACATGATACAGGCTTTCGGGTTCCACGTATTGACTGGGAACGGACAGGACGTAATGTCCTTACAATGGAATGGATTGATGGTATAAGAATATCCGAAATTTCCAAACTTAAAGAAGCTGGATTTGATTTGAAAGCGCTCGCTATTACGCTTATTCAATCTTTTCTTCGCCATACACTGCGCGATGGTTTTTTTCACGCCGATATGCATCCTGGTAATTTATTTGTAGATGAAAAAGGATGTATTGTTGCTGTTGATCTAGGCATTACAGGAAGGCTTGGCAAAAAAGAAAAGCATTTCCTTGCTGAAATTCTTTACGGCTTTATTACCCGCGATTACCATCGGGTTGCACGTGCCCATTTTGAGGCAGGTTATGTTCCTTCACACCATAATATTGAAAGCTTTGCACAAGCCAACCGCGCTATTGGCGAACCAATTCACGGACAATCAGCGCAAAGCATTTCCATGGCTAAATTGCTCACTTTATTGTTTGAAGTCACTGAATTGTTTGACATGCAAACGCGACCTGAACTTTTATTGCTGCAAAAAACGATGGTTGTCGTGGAAGGTGTTGCCCGCACATTAGACCCCACTTTTAATATGTGGAAAGCTTCTGAACCCGTTGTCAAAGAATGGATTAGTAAAAATTTAGGACCCGTAGGCGTTGCAAAAGACTTTAGTGAAGGAGCACAAGCTCTCCTTTCTCTGGCACGCAAAACACCACAATTGGTTCAAAATTTCCAACGGATAGAAGAAGATTTCAATCAAATGAGAAAAACAGGTTTTAATCTTTCTCCTGCTACCCTAAAACAACTTGCTGTGGAACAAAGTCGTAGAAACCGTTATGGTCGTTATAGTCTTTTCATCATTGCACTTTGTTGCGCTTTTCTTACTTTTTACTTTTTTCATCTTTTCTAATCTCCTTGATATGTTAAAAATATCAACAATGAAATCATTGCAATCATTTTTATTTCTTGGAGGTATTTTATGGCCAGTATTACCATTCGTAACCTGTCTCCTGAGACCAAAGAAGCTTTACGCGTACGCGCCGCGCAAAATGGTATTTCTATGGAAGAAGAAGTCCGACGCCTTTTAAGCAACCCCACTCCTCTCACCATACAACCCCTTTATGCTAGCGCTGTTGAATCGCAATCATTGAAATCAAAATCACTTCTTCTTATTATTGGTGGAAGTATTGCATCCTATAAAGCACTTGATTTGATTCGCCGCTTACAAGAACGTGGAGCACACTTAAAAGTCGTGATGACAAAAGCAGCGCAAAAATTTATTACGCCTTTAGCCGCTGAAGCTTTAAGCGGTGGTACTGTATATACTGATTTATTTTCACGCGAAGAAGAACACGATATCGGACATATCCGATTAGCACGTGATGCTGACCTGATTATTTTAGCTCCTGCTACAGCCAACCGTATTGCAAAAATAGCCAATGGCATAGGAGATGATCTGGCTGATTGCATTCTTTTAGCAGCACGCTGCCCACTCTTGATTGCACCCGCCATGAATCCAGCCATGTGGGTGCATCCAGCAACTATTCGTAATGTTGCACAATTGCATGCAGATGGCGTTCATATCATTGGACCAGAAATCGGAAATATGGCTGAACGTGACGAGATAGGATATGGACGTATGAGCGAACCTTTAACCATTGTCGCTGCCATAGAGAATCTTTTGAATGGGCATGAAAAACCTCTCTCTGACCGCCATTTCATCGTTACCTCTGGCCCTACCCATGAACCTATTGATCCAGTGCGTTATATTGCTAATCGGTCTTCAGGTAAACAAGGTCATGCCATCGCAACCGCTCTTGCACATTTGGGTGCAAAAGTAACACTTATTTGTGGACCTGTTAATCTTGCAGACCCACAAGAAGTAAAAACCATTCATGTTGAAACAGCACAACAGATGTTAAAAGCCGTTCAAACCGCATTGCCTGCTGATGGTGCCATTTTTGTTGCCGCTGTTTGTGACTGGCGCAGTCAAACGCAGTCTTTACACAAAATTAAAAAGGATGCTCATAAAACACCACCATCCCTTCATATGGTTGAAAATCCTGACATTTTAGCAACGATTGGACACGCTCCAAACCGTCCTTCATTGGTCATTGGTTTTGCTGCTGAAACATGTGATATCATTGCTAATGCGCAAAAGAAATGTGTTGAAAAAGGAGCTGATTTCATTCTTGCTAATGATATTTCTCTTCAACTAGATGGTACAAGTGTCATGGGTTCTGATACAAATCAAGTTTATCTCGTGAGTAGAGAAAAAGTTGAACAATGGCAACATATGAGTAAACAACACGTAGCGCAAAAATTAGCAAACGTGATTGTATCATTTTTTGCCCCCCAAACACCTACTCCTCATGAGGGAAATATACCACTTTGCAAATAATAACTCTTCAAACGCGTTGATATTAAAACACCTTATAAAATAGAACTGACAATAGGTATCTATCTCTATTAGTATATAATATTTTGATTTATAATGATAATCTAGCATTGTTCATATTAAATTAGAATCCCAAATATCGTAAGATTCTCTCATTTCAACTCTCTCTCATGTTGAAACAATAAAAATCATTTTCTTGCACGTTGCAAACAAGGACAACCGTATAAATACAAAACGTTTGAGAAAGGACTATCGCCCTATAATGAACCGTTTCAAAAGCTAAGACTTGTCGCAACATTGAGGGTAAGTATATGATGTGCCAGCATGCTCTTTTGTTAAGCATAAAGATAGTGGCTACCCCCTTAAATTTTATAATCTTCATGGGAGCCTTATCCTTATACAATTCACGGGCACTGTTGCGAAATGGGGGTGACGAGCGTTGAGAGATGTTTCTTAAAAAAATCCCATCTTACCCTAATCTTCATAAAAAATAGAATCTTTGCACCCCTGTCTCTCCAGCTTATAAAAAACAAGCTGGAATCATCGTTTGCTATCCTTCAGTTTTAAGAAAGCTCTTGCATTGAGGAAAATTTATAAAAAGCATTTTTTTCTTAAATGTTTTTTATCTCTATATTTGTCCTATTTATGATGTGCAAATAAATGATTGTTTTGATTTTGACAGTGAAGATTTAATTTCCATATTGGTGATTCTTATTCAAATTAAAGATGATAAATTCTCTTCATAAATTAATGGTGTTATTATCTAAAAATTATTTGATACAGTGCACCACTTGTATGAAAAGTGCTTCAATGAATTCTTACTTTATTGCACTTATAGCTCTTAAAGTTCAAAATCTCATCATTTTTAAGCATCAGTGACATCTCTCTTTCTTTACTTCTTCTCAAAAAACTGCCTGTTATGAAATACTTATAGTTAATCGTTTGAAATTTTTTATTTTCCTATTGTGATATTACATGAATCATTCTGTTGCCTAAAATCAGAATATTTCCGTAACTAATACGTAAACTTTACCCTTATTCCATTAACCTCAATAGTATTTTAAATAGACGCGAAAACCAAGATGCGCCATGCCAAGCGATAAAAAAGTACAGATTAGGATATCGTGCAAAACAAATTAAGGATATAGATAAACGAAATTAGGCAGCGATACTGGATAAATGGAAGTAAAAAACTTCCCCCTCAATATCTCCTACCACCTTAATTTTTTTTATATACATTATGTAAACGCAATAAGCTAAACTCTGTACAAAGATATTTAAAAGTTCTTCTACAACAGCTGCTTCTTACATTTTTCTCGTTTTTTTAAACCTAAAATTTCTATTAATTGAAATTTTATTTTAAACGAAGAAGCCTTAGTTATTTTTTATTTTATCCATTCTATAAGAAGAATTTAGCCTGATTTTAATAATAATATAAAAGTGAAAAATTCTCTTTTTTTACAAAATAATATCGATGTATTTCTTTAGTGTTAGTGAAAATAGCTCTTATAATTCAAGAAAGAAAAAATTACACTGTACATTCTTTAAATATATTTCTTGTTTTTTTTGCTTCTTTCCTTAGTTTATTAATCTATGATTTTTACTGCTGCTTATCGTGCTTTACAACGTCTTCTGACCTCGCAATATCGTACTATGATACTGAAAGCATTAGGGGTTACTTTTTTCATTCTCACCATTTTATGGTTATGTGTGCACCAACTTTTTGTGTCTTACTTTTGGCCCTGGATTGCTCAATTTCTTCCTGGACTTCCTAGTTGGGCGGGATGGATTGGTTTTAGCATGCTTATCATCTTTAACCTTGGGTTGGCTCTTTTGTTGGCTTTTTTGATTGCACCCATCACAGCTATGATTGGTGGTTTTTTCATTGATTCTGCTGCTGAAATCATTGAAAAGGAGGATTATCCAAACGAGCCTATTGGACAAGCTTTGTCATTTAAGCGTTCTCTTATTATTTCCTTTAAATTTGTTATTTTAAGCCTTCTTGGGAATGGAATTGCTTTTATTTTATTCTTCATACCAGGTGTTAATTTGATTGCTTTTTATGTTATTAATGGTTATTTGCTTGGTCACGAATATTTCTTGTTTGCTGCTTACCGTTTTCGAACAGAGCAAAATGCGCGTGCTTTTTTACATACTCATTACACAACGGTTTTTGGTGCAGGATTATTGATAGCGCTTTTTGTTTCGATTCCAATTCTTAATTTAGCAACACCGCTTTTTGCAGCCGCCTTTATGACATATTTACATAAAATGCTTTCCCAAAAAACCATAGCACGCATTACACAAAAATAATGCTCCTTAACTTTAAGCGAATCAAACCTGCCAGTAAAAAAAGCATACGATAAAATTTTATGCTTTTCCTTTTATTAAGGCAACGTATTGATATATAACGATAATTTATTATTTTACAACATAAGTAAAAAACTAAATATTATGCGGTTTTCTCATTTTAATCCTATTCATATTGGATCAATTGAAATCGTTTATTAATATGTACAAGCAGAGTTGGTGTGTGGACAAAAGCACTTAAAAAAGTGTAAAATACTTTTCATGACCCCTCTTAAATGCAAGAATTATTGTCACATTGGAAACTGGCAAAGAGTAGGGTGATCGGTTTGTACCTTATATTTCAGTAAAAATGGAGAGCATAATGTATTTTATACCATTCATGGAGAGTATATACTCTTTATGAGCACCGTCATAAGAGTGTTTTGGGAATTATTGAAAGATATCTGTGTAAAACAAGCACATAGTAATATAATAGTATTTTGAGCGTATTCAATTTTAATTGTAAAAAGCGCGCGCTTTAAAGAGACCTTTTGAAAAAAATCTTGCTCTGATGTTAGCGTTTCGCTAATATAGCGTTATCATATCCATTATCTTTATGGATTATTTTAGCCTTGTTAGCGCCTTATATTATAAGGTTTCTTTTTTTTCAAAACTGTTGATACGAATGATTAATTGGATATTCATTTTTATTAAAAAATAAGGCGTTTGTTAACCATCGCAAGGAGTAAATTTTAATACCAAAGTAAAAAATAAAAACATGTAAGTTCTTAAAACTTATGAGAAATTTGTTATAGGGAATACTCTTTATGATACATATGATTGTTATGATATGGGGAAATTAAAAAATTAAAAAACAAGCTATACGCACACTAATAAAAGTATTAAATAGACTTCTTTGTTCAACCGGCAAAGCAAATGTGACTGCTTAAGTTCTATATTTTTTCAAATCATGCAAAAGATGTATAATATTTAAAGGAAGGCTATAAAGATGAACTGGATTACGAATTATGTTCGTCCTAAAATTAACTCTATATTGGGACGCCGTGAAATTCCAGAAAATCTATGGATTAAAGATCCTACCAGTGGTGAAATGATCTTCCATAAAGATCTGGAAGCCAATCAATTTGTGGCTCCCAATTCTGGCTATCATATGCGTATCAGTGCTAAAAATCGTCTCATGCATTTTTTTGATGATGGTGTTTATACAACTCTTGAAAATCCAAAAGTTGTAACAGACCCTTTAAAATTTCGTGACGAAAAACGCTATATTGACCGGTTAAAAGATTATCGTTCTAAACTTGGTGTTGATGACAATATTTTAAGTGCACGCGGCACGATTGAGGGTTTGCCAATTATTGTAACCGTTCAAGATTTCGCCTTTATGGGTGGATCACTCGGTATGGCTTCAGGAGAAGCTATTATCAAAGCTTTCGATACTGCTATTGCTGAAAGACGTCCGCTGGTTCTTTTTGCTGCTTCTGGTGGTGCACGCATGCAAGAAGGAACACTGTCATTGATGCAAATGCCCCGTACAACAGTAGCGATTGAAATGTTGAAAGAAGCAAAACTTCCCTATATTGTCGTGCTGACCAATCCAACCACCGGTGGTGTTACTGCTTCTTACGCCATGCTTGGTGATATTCACATTGCCGAACCTGGCGCTATGATTGGTTTTGCTGGTCCACGTGTGATTCAACAAACTATACGCGAAACTCTACCAGAAGGTTTTCAAAGTAGTGAATATCTGCTTGAACATGGTATGATTGATATGGTTGTATCGCGTTTAGAAATGAAAACAACCATTGCACGTCTTTTACGCTTGATGATGAAACGCCCTGCTGTTTTTCATCCTTCCGATCCATCCCCAACAGACTCTCAAACATCGCTTTCTACAACAAAAGCAGCTTAAATTCATGCAACAAAACCAAGTACAAAAGGTGGTAGATGGTTTACTGAAAAATTATCCGAAAAAATTTGATCTTTCTTTAGAGCGTATTGTTCACCTTTTAGAGCGTCTTGGTAATCCACATTTAAAACTTGCACCTGTTATTCACATCGCTGGAACAAATGGCAAAGGATCTGCCTCAGCAATTTGCCGTGCTCTTTTGGAAAGTGCAGGCTACCGCGTTCATGTCTATAGCTCACCTCATCTCGTCAACTGGAATGAACGTTGCCGATTAGGTCAAAAAGGAAGTGGTCAATTTGTTACAGAGAGCCAATTGGCTGAAACAATCCGTGAAATTATAAAAGTAAATCATCAAGAACCAATTACTATTTTTGAAATTTTTACAGCCGCTGCCTTTATGCTGTTTAGTGTACATCCAGCTGATGTAGTCATTCTAGAAGTTGGATTGGGAGGACGTTTTGATGCTACCAATGTCGTTAACAAACCAGCTGTATCGCTTATTATGCCCATTGATTATGATCATGAGATCTTTCTTGGAAATACAATTGCTCAAATCGCTTTTCAAAAAGGAGGGATTATCAAACCAAACGTTCCTGTGGTTATCGGGAAGCAAAACTATCAAGAAACTCTTGCTACTTTAATACCCCTTGCCGATAAAAATAAAGCATCTTATTCTCTATGTGATCAAGATTATCAAAGCTATAAAGAACATGGACGTATGGTTTTTCAAAACAATCAAGGTCTCATGGATCTCCCCCTTCCTAACCTTATTGGAGACCACCAAATTGCCAATGCTGGTGCATCTCTTGAAGCAGTCTATCAAGCGGGTTTTCAACTTTCAGAACAAACCATAAAGGATGCTTTGAAAAATATTTATTGGCCCGCACGAATGCAACATCTTACTCATGGACATTTAGTTGATCAACTGTCTCCTAATATTGATTTATGGTTGGATGGAGGTCATAATCCTGCTGCAGGAAAAGTTATTGCAGCAGAACTTACACAATGGAGAAAAAAAACAGATCGTCCCATTATTATGATTGCTGGCATGCTTAATACCAAAGATGCTGTAGGTTATTTTCGTCCTTTAGCTAACCTTGTCGATAAAGTATATACGATACCGCTGCGTGACAATAATGCCAGTATCTCTCCAACAAACTTAGCTGAATCAGCCCAAAAAGTAGGAATCCTTGCTGCCCCAAAAGCGCACCTACAAGATGCTTTGCATAAGATGAAGGAGGAATATAAAGAAGCGATTGTTCTTATTGGTGGTTCTCTTTATCTTGCGGGCGATATTTTGCGTGACAATAAAACACCACCATGCTAAAAATTAGCCATTTTTAAAACTTTGAAAGATAGACTTTTTGATCATGCGACTTGATTGTGCACTTTATCAACATCCTAAACTCATTACTGTTTTTGGCGGATCTGGTTTTGTAGGACGGCATGTCGTTGAAACTTTGACTAAGCAGGGATATCGCGTTCGCATCGCTGTTCGTTGTCCACAAAAAGCTTATTACATGCTTCAAATAGGAGAAGTAGGACAAACCCAAATGCTTAAAACAGATATCAAGCATCGTGCTTCTGTTGCACGCGCATTGCTTGGAGCTGATGCAGCAGTGTTTTTGCCTGGTAGCTTAAAACAAGCAAGTCAATCGAATTTTAAAAACACACAAATTGATGGTGTTTACAATGTTGCTGAATTAACAGCAGAAACTGGTATTCCGCTCATCTATATGTCAACACTTGTGGCTAACGAGAATGCTTCATGTTTTTATGCACGTGTTAAGTTTATGGGTGAGCAAATCATTCATAACAAGCATCCTCAGGCAATTATTATCCGTCCATCCGTTATCTTTGGACCAGAGGATTGTTTCTTTAACACCTTAGCTGATTTGTCGCGTTTTTTACCAATTATGCCTCTTTTTGGAGGTGGACAAAGTAAATTGCAACCCGTGTATGTTGGTGACGTTGCTGAGTTTATCGCACGCGCTTTAAATGGACAGGTTACTTGGGGAAAAAATTATGATCTTGGTGGTCCCCAAATTATCACCTTCCAAAATGCTCTTGAAAATATACTCAAAATCATTCATCGTAAAAAAACACTCCTATCCATGCCTCTTTCTGCCGGTCTATTGATTGGAGGAATTTTAGGAACAATTGGTAAACTGCCTTTTGTACCAACACTTGTAACAGCCAATCAGATACGCTTTTTGCAAATAGATAACATAGTTTCTCAAGAAGCTATTAAAAATGGATGTACTTTAGAAGGGGTGGGAATTACTCCCAGAGCAATGTCTGCATTCTTGCCAAGTTATCTCTGGCGATTTCGTCCACATGGTCAATTTTCCCAAAACCTACTCGTTTAGAACAAATCCTTCCAAAACTGAGTTAATTATTTGATTTATAATTCATAGCGCGTTGTTAGCGGTTTTAAAATCAGAGTGTTCAATAGAGTGATGTTTATACATTTTTAATGCTCTGTTCAGTATCACAAAAAATGTTTAATCGTATATCTATAGGATTTTGATAAAATCGTTGAAAACAGGAGAAAAGTACTTCTTATAAACTGTCTTTATCCAAGAGCAGCTGCAACATTGGAATCCTAAAGAACCGATTCTGAATTGCCTATTCATAAATATGATAATCTATGGCTTTGCATTATATTATTTTGCTAAAAAGCTTAATAATGCAATTCAAAGTAACTCTTCCTTTTTTAACAACCGCATAAGTGAGTAGAATACGAGTATATACTTTCGATATTATCCCATAAAAAATCGATATAAAAACTGTGAAGCACATGCACCATTTTTATTATTTAAAAGGTATTCCCTCTGGAGATTTTTAAAAGCTTTAAAGTTACGTGAAAAGGATAGAATTTTGTTTATATAATAAGACTTATCATGAAGATCTCTTATTCTGTCAGTAACATCATTACTCAGATCCATAAATGCATATTTGTTGCACAAATTTATGGAGATTTTAAAAGGGCTTTTTCACATAAAGAAGTCCTCTTCTTGTCTTGCATTTTTTTTTAATTTCTCCTACCGTCTTGGAAAAACTTATTTTAAAGGAATAAAGAATGGCAGCTCAAGATTTTGTTGTCAAAGATATTGCTCTTGCCGCTTATGGTCGTAAAGAACTTGACATTGCTGAAACTGAAATGCCTGGTTTGATGGCTTGTCGCAAGGAGTTTTCCTCTAGTCAGCCTTTGCGTGGAGCGCGTATTTCTGGCTCATTGCACATGACAATTCAAACAGCCGTTTTAATTGAAACATTAAAAGCGATTGGCGCCGATATACGATGGAGCTCTAGCAATATTTTTTCTACACAAGACCATGCAGCAGCAGCTATCGCCGCAACTGGTATTCCTGTATTCGCAGTTAAGGGTGAAACATTGGAAGAATATTGGACTTATATAGATGCAATCTTCCAATGGCCAGATGGTCATCCTTCCAATCTTATTTTAGATGATGGCGCTGATGCCACAAACTATATTTTAATGGGAAGTCGTGCAGAACAAAATAAAGATATCCTCTCGCATCCAAAAACAGAAGAAGAAGAAATTTTTTTCAAACAAATACAAAAACGTATGGATGCAACACCAGGATTTTTTACACGACAATGCACAGCAATCAAAGGTGTAAGTGAAGAAACTACAACAGGTGTAAACCGTCTTTATCAATTACAAAAAGAAGGGCTTCTCCCTTTTCCTGCTATTAATGTCAATGACAGCGTCACTAAATCAAAGTTTGATAATAAATATGGATGTAAAGAATCATTGGTCGATGGTATTCGACGTGGAACAGACGTGATGATCGCTGGTAAAACTGCCATTGTCTGTGGTTATGGTGATGTAGGAAAAGGTTCAGCAGCATCTCTTTCTGGTGCTGGGGCTCGTGTTAAAATAACAGAAATTGATCCTATTTGCGCTCTTCAAGCCGCTATGGATGGCTATGAAGTTGTTAATTTGGATGATGCTGCTTCCAGTGCTGATATTATCATCACGACAACAGGCAATAAAGATGTTGTTCGTTTAGATCATATGCGACAAGTAAAGGATATGTGTATTCTTGGAAATATTGGTCATTTTGATAACGAAATCCAAGTCGCTGCCCTTAGAAATTTGCCATGGACAAATATTAAACCACAAGTTGATATGATCACCTTTCCCGATGGAAAACGCATCATTTTGCTCTCTGAAGGGCGTTTGTTAAACCTCGGGAATGCGACTGGGCATCCTTCTTTTGTCATGTCAGCCTCGTTTACTAATCAAGTTTTAGCGCAAATTGAACTTTTTACCCGTTCAGAACACTATACAAATGAAGTCACTGTTTTGCCTAAACATCTTGATGAAAAGGTTGCACGTCTACATCTGGATCGGTTAGGAATAAAATTAAGTGTTTTATCAGAAGAACAAGCCGCTTATATTGGAGTCTCACCACAAGGACCTTATAAACCAAACCATTATCGTTACTAATACGTTTCCTTGGGTTAAAAAAGGGAAAGATGCCGTGCTCAGCTTTGGTGACTATAACCCCAAAGAAAAAGCTCAAAAAGAGATCCGAATCTATACGTATATATTTTGCCTTTTTTTCTTTTTTTCTCCAACATGCGCTTTTGCTCAGTCATTGGAAGGTTATTTACCATTTTTCTTCACTTTGCCGAATGGTCCATGGCTGCTTTTAGCGCTGTGTGGAGGAATTTCTTGTGCTTCACTTCTCACGTGCCTAGCTGTTATTATGCGTGCAAAAAAAACTGCACAGAAGCCTTTGAAGATAATTCAGGCAAATTTTTCTGAAAAACTTAAATATTATGAATGGCTTCTGGAAGAAACCGAGCAATTCCTTCTTATTTGGGAAAATCCAACAACCTTACCCCGTGTCGTTGGTGCCCTTTCTGCATTGCAAAAAATAGGAATCGACCAGAAAGATTTTCAGCGTTTTGAGCTCTGGGTTGAAGAAAATTCTCTGCGAGAACTTGATTATGCATTGACTCAACTACGTTGTAAATGTCACCCTTTTGATCTTTCTATCACCACCACAAACAATGTATTGCTGCAAGTTACAGGAGTCATCGCAGGAACAGTCGCTATTGCTCGTTTTCAAGATATCTCAAAACAACAGAGTGAAAATGCTCGTTTACAGAAAGATATCGCCCGCCTTCTTACTGAACTGAGAATGCAGCGTAATCTTCTTGATCTTATTCAAGAGCCCGTATGGATAAAAGATTGTGAAGGAAAAGTTTGTTTTATCAATCGCGCCTTTAGAGAAATGACAGATTTTCGTGAAGGCAGTGATGAAGTGGGGGATCTTTTCAATGAAAATACACAACGCAAAACAGATGAAATAGAAACAATTTTTCAAGAACATGTTCACACAGTTATTGATGGAGAACGACATCGTTTTCATCTCACACGTATTACAACAGCCGAAGGGATGGCAGCTTTTGCGCGTGATGACAGCGCATATGAAAATCTTGCTCATGAATTAAGTTATGTTCTTCAAAGCCATTGTGAAACACTTGACCAAATTTCAACAGCTGTAGCTATTTTTGATACAAACCAAAAATTAAAATTCTGTAATCATGCTTTTAAAATTTTATGGCCGTTGGAGACTTCCTTTTTAGAAAGTGAACCAAGCCATACATTATTTCTTGAACGTCTACGTGAAAAAGGGCTCATTGCTGAACACCCCGATTGGCGCGCATGGAAAGAAGAACTTTTTAAAGCCTATCGACAAACAGAATCGAACCAACAAATTTGGAATCTTCCAGATGGGCGTACGGTGCGTGTTATCTCGAACCCTCATCCACAAGGAGGTGTCACTTGGCTTTACGAAAACCTTACAGAAAAAATTGATCTTGAACGCCGTTATAATACACTTATTAAAATACAAGGTGAAACACTTGATAAACTTTCCGAAGGCGTGGTTGTTTTTGGTACTGATGGACGCCTTCGTTTATCGAATCCTGCCTTGTCGAAATTGTGGTCTCTTCCTTATAATTTACTGGTAGAAGGGACCCATATTACACAGTTACAAAGCCATTGTTCAGCCTTAACCTTAGGACAAGAATGGGATCAATTTACCAAATTCATTACCGGTTTTGCTGAAAAACGTGAAACATATTCAGGTCGTATAGATCTTAAAAATGATATGATTATTGACTATACTCTGGTTCCTCTTCCCGATGGACAAACAATGCTTACTTTTGTGAATGTTACAGATACTGTCCATGTTGCACGTGCTCTTCAAGAAAGAAATGAAGCATTAGAAAGTGCTGATCGTTTGCGTAATGAATTTGTCCAACATGTTTCCTATGAATTGCGTACACCTCTCACCAATATTATTGGATTTTCCGATATTTTACGTGATCAAATTTTCGGCTCTATCAATAAACGTCAACAAGAATATCTTGGGCATATTCATTCAGAATCAGGAACTCTTTTAAATATTGTTAACGATATTCTTGATCTTGCTACCCTTGATGCAGGCATTATGGAGTTGGACATAAAATCGGTTAATATTGCAGATGCTATGATACAAGCAGTAGCACGTGTAGAAGATCGCCTTAATGGACGGCATATTACGCTTTTACAACAAATTTCTCCTTCCTTAAATTCTATTTCTGCTGATGAAAAGCGCTTGCATCAAATTTTTGTGAATGTACTGAGTAATGCTATTAATTTTGCAACGGAGGCGAGTACTATTGAATTTTGCGTCGATGAACAAGATGATAACATTGTCTTTAGCGTTCACAATCAGGGCTCTGACATCCCAGAAGACGTTCTTGATCGTATTTTTAAACGTTTTTCTTCCCATTCACACCATGGTGGGCGTGCGGGAGCGGGTCTTGGCCTTTCCCTTGTAAAAAGTTTCGTTGAACTACACGGTGGACATGTTGAAATTCTTACCGGTTCTGGAAAAGGAACAACAGTTAAATGTTTTTTCCCACTCTCCAAAGGAGATACGATTTTTTAATTTTAACCTTTATGATAACAAAAATTTTTCATCCATTTCATGGAACTTTTAATGAATTTTAGTTTTTTTCTTGAAAATGAAGAGGCAACAAAGCTTTTTGCACAAAATTTAGCTCTTTCTTTAAAGCCAGGAGATCTTGTAACGCTGCAAGGAGATCTTGGAACTGGAAAATCAACCATTGCACGTACAATCATTCAAACACTTGCGAACGATAACACTATGGATGTTCCAAGCCCTACTTTTACTCTTGTGCAAAGCTATCAACTTCCAAAGTTTGAAATTATTCATGCTGATCTTTATCGCCTTTCTATGGCAGAAGAAATTGATGAATTAGGGCTTCATGAAGCTCGTGAGAAAAATATTTTACTTGTTGAATGGCCAGAAAGAAATACAGCTCTTTTAGAACTCGCCACTTTTGCACTCACCTTACACTATAAAGAACATGGGCGTCATGTAACAGTTAGATCAGCGCAACATTCCATTGAATGTTTGCAACAGTCTTTTACAATTCGTACATTTTAAAAAAACATGAACATCATCATTTTTTAATTTGATAATACCTCAGTACTACCTATGAAATCTGAGATGATAGACAACATAAAGAAGGCTTCATGGAGGCACCAACCATGGAAGATGAAACGAAATGATGACTCTTTTATATAACAATGACATAAATTGCAAAGGACAGCCGTTAATTTATAGAAATTCATCAATTTATTTTAGAGAATCTGATACCTACAATTTTGATTTTAGAGAATAGTATAAGAGAATTTTAAATTGAAGTGATAACCCTTTAGAAGAGCATTATATAACCTGTAGTGAATTGCTTGTCTCTTTCTGCTTAAAAATTGTGAGCTTCAGAAAAGTAATTTGCAAAGTTTTTGCTTAAAATCTCCCTTTATGTGTTGAAAACACTATCTATCTCAATAGTCTTATCTAAGAAGAAATACCTTTAATGAAATTATCATTCACCCAATATTTTTAACGCGCCTATAAGGAAAGAATTGCATATATTCTTCATACAAAGCAATTTTTTATAAAAAATGGCCAATTGAATCATGCATAAAAGCACGAATTCTTAAATTCATTTAAAATTTTGATTTTTATTGTCTTTTCATTATAACATAATGCAAAAAAGAATATTTTAAAAAAGTCAAAAGGAGAGACAAAATTTCTCTCCTTTATAGTAATTATACGTGGAATTAACTAAGCCCATCTTTTATCCATTCAGAAAGACGTCCTTTAGAGGTAGCGCCAACCATATTCGATGAAATATTTCCATTTTTAAACATTAATAATGTAGGGATAGAACGTACTCCGTATTGGGTAGCCAGTTCCGGATTTTCATCAATATTTACCTTAGCAATTTTAACTTGATTTTGCATTTCTATTGAAATTTCATCCAACATTGGAGCAATCACTTTGCAAGGGCCACACCATTCTGCCCAAAAATCAACCACAACAGGGGTGGAAGAAGTTAGAACTTCACTTTCGAAATTGTCCTTATCAACTTTTATACACGTCATTGATTTATCCTTTATATTCACCTTTTATAGATTGGTATAATAACAATTCATATCAAGTTATTGCAAAGATAAATTATTAAAGGACTTTTTTACACTAGGGATTGTGCGTTGTGTTTGTTTGAGCGATTTTATGAAAGTAAATAAAATGTAAAAATGCTTTGCAGGGAAAAGAGTAACTTATAAGGCAACTTCACTAAGAAATGCCTCAAGTTTTTCTGGAGGAAGTTTAAAAATTTTGGCTTCTTTACTGTAGATAAGCAGAGCCTGTATATCTTTATCGGGATGAATAGCTTGCAATAACTTTCGATAAAGAGCCATTTGCAACCAATGATGAGAAGCAATAGCAGCTTCATTTTCTGGCGGGGTTCCTGTTTTAAAATCTGCAAAGATAACGCTGTTTTGCGTGATGTAGAGACGGTCAATTTGACCAGAGATTGCTTGTTCTTTTCCACGAATTTTCACAATACCCATTAAGGAGACCTCAGCACGTGAATGCTCAGAGAAAAGGGGTTTGAGATAAACATGATCTAATATTTTCCAAATATGGCAAAGAGCATCTTCTCTTTGGCTCTCATGCCAATGAGAGGCTTTGATATTGAGATAGTTTCGAGCATAATCTCGACGTTTTTGTGGGGGACAATCGGGTAAATACTGTAACAATCGGTGAACGAGATTACCATATTCAATGGAAAAAGCTCTGTTTGTGTTCATGGCTCCTAAAACAGGTGAAGTGGTAAGCTGTTTTGGACTTGAGGACAGCTCTGTATCAGCTTCAATGGAAAGGCTCGCCACTGACGGTTTTAACGGTTTTGGTAACACTGGTTCTGCTGGTACTTTATGGGAGAAAAAGTCTGGTAGAGGTGGAAGTGTTTGGCACTCAACGGAAGAAATTTTTTGGTTTATAGAAGTAGAAGAAGGCGGTGTAATGCAATAACGCCAAGCTGCAATATCTTCCGCAGGACCTTTTATAGCTACCGCATGTGGTTCGAGAGCTCTCTTTACCAGTTGTAACCATGTATGAGATGGCGTTTTCGGACCTTTATACCCGCAAACAAACAAGCGATCTTCAGCGCGTGTCATTCCTACATAAAGAAGGCGCCTATACTCCTCTTCAGCACGCTCTTTTAAACGCAAAATTGCTTGTTTAGAAGGCATTGTATCGAATTCTGCATTAGGGCGCCAGATAAAAGCTTGTTGGTCACTCAAATATGCATTGTTCAAGGGAACTTCAAGCAAGTGAGGTGAATGCTGGGGATGCCAAATCGCACTACCGGGATCAACTAAAAATACAACAGCAGCCTCCAGTCCTTTTGCGGCGTGAACAGTCATGATGCGAATTTCTTCATGATTTTGGTCAAACTCACGTTTAATTTCTGGTTCACTGACACTTAATGTTTCCAAAAAAGCTTGTAATCCTGGTAACCCCGTTTTTTGAATCGCGAGTGTGTAGTCCATAAAAGCATCAAGCACATCATTGGCTTCCGAGCCTAAGCGCGCTAAAATTTTTTGTCGTCCCTTATCATCATTTAAGATATGACTATAGAATTCGAAGACTGGTATTTTATCCACTAAAGTACGATATTGACTCAAGCTTTCAAAAGTATCTTTAAAAGGAATATGCGACGATGCCTGTTCACAAAGGCTTTTCCAAAGAGAGCCTGTACGGTGAGCGGCAAGTTGATAAAGTTCCTCTTCGCTAAGCGCAAAGAGTGGACTTTTTAAAACACAAGCAAGAGACAAATCGTCTTGTGGTTGCAAAACAAAACGTCCGAGTGCCATTAAATCACGCACACTCATATGTTTTATAAGCTGTAAACGGTCTGCACCAGCGACGGGTATATTGCGTTGTTTAAGGGCACGAGAAAGCGCTAGGGCAAATTGATCACGCTTACGAACCAAAACCATAATATCACTAGCACGCAATAACCGCCCTTTTGCTGGAAGCATTTCTCCTTTGTGTAACCAGCCTGCAATCGTTTCAGCAACTTTTTCTGCCAAACGTACTGCTGGTATATCTAAATGATCAACAGTTACATGCCAATCATCAGGAAATTCGTCTTTTTCTTTAGAAATGGCATCCCATAAAATAACTTCACCTGGACTGTGAGTACGGATAGCTTCGTGTATGGTTTTTGTATTTTCTGCTGAAAGCCCTTTATAATTCTCTGGTGTTTCAAAGACAAGATCCACACTTTTAAGAACATCGGCTGTGGAGCGAAAAGAGTAATTCAATTGTATTTTTTCAAATTTCTGCTTTGCTTGTTGTGCTTTTTTTTGAATAATTTTGCCATTTGCAGCAAAATTTTCTGGTGCAGCGCCCTGAAAGGAATAAATAGACTGTTTTTCATCTCCAACAGCGAAAAGAGTACGTATATTGTCACGTTGACTATGACCTGTAAAAAATTCTTGCGCTAAAAGTTGAATAATTTTCCATTGATCAGGGTTCGTATCTTGTGCTTCATCAAGCAAAATATGATCAAGACCCTTATCAAGTTTATAGTGCACCCATTGGCTTGCACCTTTGCGCTGTAACAAATGGAGTGTGCGCTCAATGAGATCATCAAAGTTTAAAAAACCATTGGCTTTTTTTAAATTTGCATAAATTTTGAGATAAAGGGCACAAAGCTGAAAAGCAGCCATATTGAGGGTGGCAACTTTTGCACAGTGATATTTTTCTAAAAGAACAGAAAGCTTGCTTTGTTTATCTTTAATCAATTGTTGAATAAAAGGCCAAATTTCATCTGATTTTTTAGACGATATAAGTGCAAAATTACGAGGTTTACCTTCTGTTGTAAAATAAATATTTGAAACAATATCAATGATAGTTTCTTCATCACAAGCAGTTTCTAATTGAGGAAGTTTTTCAATGATACTCTTAGTGTTTTTATTCCCATGGGTTTCACAATGGTTAAGAGCATAAAGAGGAAGACGAGCAGTCTGTTGAATTTTTTCTAGTAATTGCTGATTTGTATCATCAGGTGCTAAATTAAACAGCGCCCGCAATTTCTCTTCTCCATTTTCAGACAGAAGAGAAGACAAAAAATCAGACAGTTTATGTTGCTTTTCAGCTGCTTCATACAGCAATTGGTTAAAAGTATGTTCACTGATAACCTTAAGCAGCTGTTTTAGAGCGGGTTGTATATCATGATGCTTTAAAAGTTGGCAGCGGGCTTCTTGTAGTAATTTCTTGCGGTTGATATCATCTATGAGTTCAAAATGTCCAGCAATATTGGCTTCTAGCATAAATTGATGCAAGAGAGATTCGCAAAATGCGTGAATAGTCTGTATTTTCAAACCACCAGGTGTTTCTAAAGCACGAGCAAAGAGTTGGCGCGCATAGGTTATTTTTGTTGCACTGATAGGTTTGTTTTCAAACTTCGATAAGATTTCTTTAAGCTGTGCATCATCGAGTTCATTCCAGCTGGAGAGTGTGCGAAAAATCCGCGATTGCATAACAGCGGCGGCGGCTCTCGTGTAAGTAAGGCATAAAATACGTGCTGGAGAAGTACCGTTTAAAAGCAAACGAATAACGCGTTCGGTTAGAACATGGGTTTTTCCAGATCCTGCATTTGCAGAAACCCATACATGTGTTTTTGGATGTGTTGCTGTTGCTTGTGCATCAAGGGCTGCTTCAGGAATAGAAAAAAGAGTCATGATTGATCTCCTTTATGAAATCCATTTGACCATTCCCATAAGCGTGCCAGATGATCATAGTCACTTTCATATTGTTTTAACATAGGGACTGCGTGTGAAAGATAGCCTTGTTGTGGATTTTGATAATACTCCATTAACGCGATAAGATGTTCCCACGCCCTTTCACCAAGATTAATAACATTTTGGTGATCTTTTTCCGCTTTTTCTGAAAGAATTAATTGAGGAGTAATCTTACCTTTTCCATTAAGAGGAATATAAAATAGTTTTGAGGGGGACAGATTTTGAAAATCTGTAAAAGCTCCTCTCATTAATAGAGCGGTTTCCAATGCTAATTGTGGAAATAATAATTCGCGAACCTGTTTTGATGAAGGGGGTGTACTCGTTTTAAAATCAAGTATTTCAACCGTTTTGTTTGGCAATATATCAATACGATCAGCACGTCCTGAAAGAGTTACCCCTGTTGTACCTATGGGTATTTTTTGCGATTCCACTTCCGAATGTCGTATTCGGGGTTCTAGACTTTGTTCCCATTGCAAAATAAAGGGAGCAAGATTTTCAAATGTATTCCACCAGATTGTTTCAACATCAGCAGGCAAATTAAACTTATCAAATTCTTTACGTCCAATAGCGAGCAACACATCTAATGCATTTGCAGCATTTAGATTTTTTATTTGTGTGCAAAAATCTGCAAGAATAGCGTGATAAAGTGTTCCGCGTTCAGAAGCACCAAGGTCATGAATAAGGGCTTTAAGTGGTTTGAGCCTTAAGATTTTTTTAGCATAAATGGCATAAGGGTCATGGCGTAACGTTGTTATTTCGGTGATGGAAAAATGACGTGGACGCACTGCAATGGGTGGCACAGGGCAAGGGCGTGTTGCACAAGCAGACATGTCCGTATTGTCAAGCATCTTTGCCCAATGGCGTATCTTTTCACCTCGTGCACGGATTTGTTTCCAAACTTGTTGTCCTACGACAGTTTCTAAGCGTTGTAGCCAGCGTGAAGGGAGAGAAGGAACATGATCAACTCGTAGTGCTCGGCTCATCACCACTTTATCCATTCCCATCGCCCATTGAAAATCATGCGCGGAAAGACCAATACGCTGTTCTGGTGGTTCCAGAGTTAACATCATTTTCATCGGTCGCGATAAAAAAGCATCATTTCGGGTTGATATCGGCCATGATCCTTCATTAAGACCACCAATGACCACTGTATCAACCGTTTGCAAACGCGATTCCAAAGTACCCCAGATGAATAAACGTGGATGTCCTCCAGGCGAAGGTGCGACGGAACGGGTTGCTATTATGGCAGAAAACATAGCAGGCCATTCGCAAAGATGAAATGTTAATCCTGATTGATCACTGACCAATTCACGCAAAAAATTTGATAGGGCTTGTCCAGCTTCATGTTGATAAAGATGTGCAAGAGAATTATCCTCATTGCGACCAAAATTTTCAAAAACCTCAACAGTTGCTATTGCAGCCTCATTGATGGTGCATTCTTTCTCTTGTTTCATAAGAGACGTTAAAGGCTCAACAGCTTTTTTTAAAAGATGACAAAAGAGACGTGCTTCTTCACATTTCTGCTGATCAAGGGTGTTATTTTCAGAACTATTATGAAAAGATGTTTCAATCCATTTTTCAAGAAATTGATCACATTCGCAAAGATTAATACGCCCTGTATTCCCTCGAAGAACAAAAAGTTCAAAATTTTCTGCCATTTCTCGTAAACGATGACGGTTTTGTTGAAGTGTTGTAAGGGGATGTTTAAGAAGAGAAAGAAAAGCAATAGGATCATCAGGTTGCAATACATTTTCTAAGATAAGCCGCAAAAGCGTTACAGGCAATGTTTGTGCAAGTGGTATACCACCTGAATCATTTGCTTCAATTCCAAATCGTTGTAATTCCGCAGAAACACGGCGTGCTAAATTACGGTCATTTGTAATAAGGGCTGCAGTTTTTTTGGGTTCTTCAATAGCTTTGCGTAAAGCAACAGCAATAGCAAGAGCTTCTTCACGTTCGTTTATAGCTTCAATAAATGACCAGTCTGCACAAAGAGTCTCATAATCATCACGGACAATTTGTACCCATTTATCTGTTGTAGAAGCTGGTCGGAGTGCTTCTGATAAAAGAGCCATGCGTCTTTTCTTTGTGCTACTCTGTTGGCCAATTTCGCAAACATGATGACGTTGACACTCCATGAGAGAAAGAAGTTTTTTTAAATGATATTGAGGATGGCTAAAAACATTTTCTGCAGGATCAAAAAAATCGCAAGCTGTTTTTTCTTTATTGCTTGTGCTTAATGCATTCCATTGTTCTTCATCCATATGAAGATCAAGACCAGGAAGAACAACAGCCCCTTTGGGCAGAGAAGCTATAACCTTTAAAAGATGAGAAACTGCGGGCATAGAACCTGACACACCAGCAGCAATGATAGGTTTATCAGGCTGCATGCATCGCAAAGTCTCTGCATGCATTGTGAGTACTTGATTACGCCATTCAGCGGGATTGCTTCGTTGCCTTTCGGTCAAGATTTGTGGCCAATTTTGCGTAACAATAGTCAGAAAGTCGAGCGTTATTTGCCACCATTCAGCGACCATGTCAGGTGCAATATCTTTAAGCTTCGACCAATCTGCTCCTTCTGTTTCAATTTCATCCATCAAATGTGCTAAATCTTGAGCAAGCCAAATTGCATCAGCACTATGAGCCGGAATAAGCACATCTTCTGTACCAAACATGGCACGCAGATGCGCAGGTAAATTTTCACGCCATGGGCGAATAAGGCGCGCTAAAAGCAGTAAGCGTTCACTTTTTCCAATGGGTGGATTCAGAGTGCTGGTATGATTTTCAACAAAAAGGAAACTGTCTTCATCGACATCTCCTAGAGCACGAATGGTTGGTAAGAAAGTTGATTGTGTATCGCTTCTTTCAACAAAGGCTAAACGTAAAGCGCGAGCAGCACGACGTGTCGGAACATAAATAAGGCTATCGGCAAGAGCAGTTTGAATATCTCCATTGGTAGCGAAATTATCAATAAGGGTACCGGAGAGCAGTGCCTCAACAAAGTGAGGCAAAAAAGCCATTCCAGAAGATATAGAAAAGACACGTGGTTTATACGTCATATGATCTCATATTGGGAATAACAAATTTTAGCTTATTGATTATTTGTATTATTTTGACTGTATACAATTTTCATACAAGAAAAAACTGAAAAGCTCTATTTATACAGGAGATTTTTAGCTGACATTCAAAATACTGAAATATATGACCTTGTCTTAAGCTATTGTGAAAAAATATATCAAAATTTTAAAAGACGTTACAATTACAAATATATTATAAATTATTGAATATTATAAATAAATTTACCGTATTCTTTATACAGTGCAATCTGAAAGTGTTCTTTACAGACTCCTTTTGTTTTCAGAAAAAATAACAATATTCAGATCCCCAACTCAATATGAAAAATCATTATCAACCAAATTGTTACATAAAAAATTCTTCTTTACATTAAAAGCTTACTTGATAATCTTTAAAAGTAGAAAATTTTATCTTAGGAGCTCTTTCTGCTTCATAATTTAATGAAAAATGGTTCTCCGCTAAAAAAACTGGATCACCTTCTAAATCATACGCAATAGCAGAGCGGTGATTGCTGAGAAACTTTTGCAACTCATCTTTGCTCTGCGCTGAAATCCAACGGCATAAATTAAAGCGTGCAGACTCAAAATTCACTGGCAAAGAATATTCTATTTTTAATCGCTCTTTTAAAACATCAATTTGCAAAGCACCAATAACACCAATGAGAGAAGGCGACCCATCATCAGGAATAAACAATTGCACAACCCCTTCTTCAGCCATTTGTTGCAAAGCTTCTTTGAGCTTTTTTGCTTTCATTGGATCGCCCAAACAAACACGACGCAAAATCTCTGGTGCAAAATTGGGTACCCCCTTAAAGAGGATATCTTCTCCTTCAGTCAAAGTATCGCCAATACGCAATGTTCCATGATTAGGAATCCCTACGATATCACCAGCATAGGCTTGATCAGCAATTTGGCGCGAACGCGCAAAGAAAAATTGTGGAGCCGAAAGTGTCATCGGTTTTCCTGTTCGGACCAACTTTGTTTTCATACCACGTTCAAGTGTTCCCGAACATACCCGAAAAAATGCAATACGATCACGATGATTAGGATCCATATTCGCTTGAATTTTAAAAACAAATCCCGTCATTTTAGGTTCAGTTGCTATGACATTGCGCTGATCTGCACTTTGATCACGAGGACTTTGACCAAAATCTATAAGCGCATTGATCAAATCACGAACACCAAAATTTCGTAAAGCTGAACCAAAATAAACCGGTGTCATATGACCTTCACGGAAAGCTTGAAGATCAAAATTCTTGCAAACACTTTGAGCAAGTTCTACCCCTTCAATAAAAGTGGAACGTTGATATTCAGGGAGTAAATGGACAACCTCTCTGGGATTTGAAACTATTTTCTGTGTTATCTCATCATCTTTTTGACGAAACCGATTATGATGAAGGTCATAGGTCCCGACAAAATCTTTACCCGACCCAATGGGCCATGTTATGGGGGCGGTATCAAGAGCAAGCTTTTCTTCAATTTCATCTAAAAGCTCTATAGGATCACGTGCCTCACGATCCATTTTATTGATAAAAGTAACAATAGGAATATCCCGCATCCGACACACTTCAAACAGTTTTAGTGTTCTAGGCTCAATCCCGCGGGCCCCATCCAATACCATGATAGCACTATCAACAGCTGTAAGCGTGCGATAAGTATCGTCTGCAAAATCTTCATGGCCTGGGGTATCTAGGAGATTAAAAATATGATTTTCATATTCAAACGTCATCACAGAAGTCACAACAGAAATACCACGATCACGCTCAATATTCATCCAGTCAGAACGGGTTTGAATACGATCTTTTTTGGCTTTTACTTCTCCTGCAAGTTGAATAGCACCACCAAACAATAAAAGCTTTTCCGTCAATGTTGTTTTCCCAGCATCTGGGTGAGCAATAATTGCAAATGTACGGCGTCGCTTTACTTCCTGCACTCTTCGTTCCATTATTCCTCCATAGGTCGTGCAAGTGTTTCAGCAATCAGTGCACGCATTTCATTAATCCCATAAAGCGCTATAAATGATCCCCATCGTGGACCTCGCTCTTGTCCAAGAAGGACTTCATACAACATTTGAAAAAAAACATTGGAAACACCAGGCCCACCTTCAGGGCTTTTTTTGCTATGATCTTGATAGCGTTCCGTTAACCGTGCAACATCAAGAAGCATATTTTGTAATATGTTGCCATCAACAGTTTCAGGTAAATGAGCTAATTTTTCATCAATTTGTGCTAATGTTGCTCGTTCGCTGTCATCTGGTATACGAAATTTTTTGTTTGGTTTAACAAAAACATCAAAATACTTAATGGCAAACTTCACCAATTGATCAAGTTCTGGATACGTTTGTGCATTTGCTCCTTTAGCGTAACGAGAAATAAAACCCCAAAGAACTTCTGCATTCTCCGCATTTGAAGCACTTACCAAATTTAAAAGCATCGCAAAGGATACAGGCAAATCAACCTGCGGTGGACAACCATTATGAATATGCCATACAGGATTATTGAGCCGTTCTTGCCAACTTTGACGACCATAAGCAGAAAGATGCGCATAATATTCATCCACAGCTTTGGGAATAACATCAAAATAAAGCCTTTTTGCTGTTTTGGGTTTTGAAAACATATAAAGCCCTAAACTCTCTGTTGGGGCATAAGTAAGCCATTCATCAATGGTTAAGCCATTTCCCTTGGATTTGGAAATTTTCTGCCCTTTCTCATCTAAAAAGAGCTCATAATTAAATCCTTCTGGAGGCTTTCCACCTAGTACTTTACAAATTTTAGAAGAAAGATTTGTGGAATCGATAAGATCTTTTCCTGCCATTTCATAATCAATGCCAAGCGCTGTCCAGCGCATTGCCCAATCAACCTTCCACTGACACTTAACTTTTCCCCCCGTAACCTCTGTTTCTATAGTTTCTCCTGTTTCAGGTTCAATATAAGTGACTGTACCTTTTTCAACATTCCGCGCAATCATCGGCACCTGTAATACTTTTCCAGAAAAAGGGGAAATCGGTAAAAAGAGAGAATAGGTCGCCTGTCGCTCTTCACCCAATGTTGGTAAAATAATTGCCATCACCTTGTCATAACAAGCAAGGATTTTTAAAAGTGTTTCATCAAAACGACCGGAACTGTAATAATCCGTAGCACTTGCAAATTCATAATCAAAACAAAAACGATCAAGAAAAGCCCGTAAACGTGCATTATTTGCCGCCCCAAAAGAAGGATAATCATCTCCAAAAGGATCAGGTACACGGCTCAAAGGTTGACCAAGATAATGTTCCATCTTTTTGCGATCTGGTACATTTTCAGGAACCTTGCGCAAACCATCCATATCATCAGAAAAACAAAGCAATTTTGTTTTTACTTTATTCTCCGTGAGAATATGAAATGCATGACGCACCATGGTCGTACGTGCAACTTCTCCAAAAGTTCCAATATGCGGTAAACCAGAAGGTCCATAACCGGTCTCAAATATTACACTGTCTGGATAACCCGTCTTTTCATACCGTTTGATAATCTTACGTGCTTCTTCAAATGGCCAAGTTCTCGATTGAGCAGCCGCATCCTTTAATTCAGGCGTAAGGCTAAGGGCATCACACTGATTACGCATCATTATTTATCCTAAAAATTATAATCTTTCAAAGTAGGGTGTATGGTTCTTGAATTTATTCGTCAATAATAGCAAGCAAAAAGATGAAAATTTCTTTATACTCTTAAGTCACAATACAAAAACCGCCTTCGTTATAAACATATTTTGTTCTGATAAAAATCAAAAACATTCAATATTATAAAGCAAAATTGACTTGTTTTGATTATCGAAGCCTTCATTGCTATGATTATCATGGGTTTTGCTTATTATATTTATTAGCGCAAAAGATAAGCTTCTAGTATTGAACGAAAGAACTGTAAAAACCAACAGAAAAAATGCTTAAACTAGGCATTTCATACAAAAGCATTGCCCCACATGATACTTATCAAAGTATTTTTTATTTCTTTTCTTTATCACCTTGATGACGCTTTGCTAATGTACGTAAACGTAGGGCATTTAATTTAATAAAACCAGTTGCATCTCTTTGATCATAAACACCTTGATCATCCTCAAAAGTTACCAATTCACTCGAATAAAGTGATTTTTTACTTTGGCGCCCTTCAACAATCACGTTCCCCTTATAGAGCTTTAACGTGACTTCACCTTCAACATGTTCTTGAGATAAATCAATCGCTGCCTGTAACATCTTACGTTCGGGAGAAAACCAAAAGCCATAATAAATGAGTTCTGCATAACGCGGCATCAATTCATCTTTCAAATGAGCGGCACCCCGATCTAGCGTTAAAGATTCTATAGCTCTGTGAGCCGTCAAAAGAATGGTCCCCCCTGGTGTTTCATAAATACCCCGCGATTTCATACCTACAAAACGATTTTCTACCAAATCCAACCGACCAATACCATTATCCCGCCCATAATGATTCAATTCTGCAAGTAAAGTTGCAGGAGATAAATTTTTTCCATTGATTGAGACAGCATCGCCTTTTTTAAAGCCAAGAGTGATGATGGTCGCTTGATCTGGAGCATCTTCCGGCGAAAGAGTACGCATATGGACATATTCAGGAGCAGGAAATGCCGGATCTTCTAAAATCTTTCCTTCTGATGAAGAATGTAATAAATTTGCATCCACTGAAAAAGGTGCTTCGCCTTGCTTATCCTTTTCTATAGGAATTTGATGCATACGCGCAAATTCAAACAGATCTGTCCGACTCTTAAAATCCCAATCACGCCATGGAGCAATAATCTTTATATCAGGATTAAGCGCATAAGCGGAAAGCTCAAAGCGTACCTGATCATTGCCTTTGCCCGTTGCTCCATGAGCAATTGCATCTGCCCCTGTTTCCTTAGCAATTTCAATAAGACGTTTTGAAATAAGTGGACGTGCAATTGATGTTCCTAAAAGATAAGTCCCTTCATAAACGGTATTGGCTCGAAACATCGGAAACACAAAATCACGCACAAATTCTTCGCGCAAATCTTCAATGTAGATTTCTTTAACACCTAGCATTTCAGCTTTACGACGAGCAAGTTCTAGCTCTTCCCCCTGCCCCAAATCTGCTGTAAAAGTTACAACTTCAACACCTAGCGCACTTTGTAACCATTTGAGAATAATTGACGTATCCAATCCACCTGAATAAGCCAAAACAACTTTTCTAATATTTTGCCACTTTTTCATTTTAACGTTCTATATGAGCTACTTTTTGTATTTCTACCCAAAAATCAAAACGATGCAAGAAATATAAAAATAAATTCTTTTTAAGCAACATTAAAAAGACGCAAAAAGCGTAAATAAAGGTGCCTCAAAGTATAAATAGTGAACACTGCTTAAAAATAAGAGGAGATTTACGTGTCATTTCTACCGGAGTGGTCTATTGTTGTACAATTTGCTTTAGCATCGTTGATTTTAGCACTTATTCCAGGACCTGATATGATGCTTTCTGTAGGACGAACCATTACGCAAAGCAAAAAAGCTGGAATTATGTGCGCCTTGGGAAGTGCAACAGGGTTTGCTATTCAGGTTACCGCCGTAGCACTTGGCTTATCAGCACTTATCTTTACTACGCCACATACTTTTGTTCTTCTGAAAATTGTTGGCGCCTTTTACCTTTTATGGTTTTCCTTTCAAACGTTACGGAGAAATCCGACATTTTCCTTTGAACCAACATCTTCTAAATCTCAAAGCTCTAAACGTAACTATCTTGCTGGTATTGGAATTAATCTTCTCAATCCTAAAGTTATACTCTTTAACGCGACATTCTTACCACAATTTATCAATGCGAATGATCCTATGGCAACACAAAAGTTACTCTTCTTAGGACTCTCCTATATCCCTATTTCTTTCCCCATTACAATTTCAATTGTTTTTACAGCGCATAAACTTACCAAAATTCTCAAAAAAAAACCTCTTTATATTCGTATTCTCGACTGGCTTATCGCTGGTATTTTTACCAGCTTTGCCCTCCATCTCCTTATAGTTACAAAACATTGATTTATACGTGTAATGTATCGCTTTTAATTTAAATAAAACATCAAATATTGTAAGATTCTCTCATTCTGGAACTGTTTATGTTGAATTAAACAACACCTTTCCCCTTAGTAATCACAAGCAAAGCTGGAATTTTCGTATGGATAAAAACTATCTAAGAAAAGAATAAAAATACCTCTTATGAACCATCTTAAGTGCCAAAAACTGTTACAATATTGGGAGCTGAAAAATAGAATGGTGCTACTAACTTACGCTTTTATTAAACGTAAAGATGGGATAGCATATACATTGTCACAGAAGCTTTTATGTTATATTCCTCAGGCATTATCGTGATATGAGGAGTGCACTAAGAGATACTTAAAAAACATATCAATGGACAACTCAATGGTATTTATATTTTAGATCCTCTGTTTTGCATATGAAGCGTGATCTTATTAAAGAACGTCATAAACAAAAGTATGAGGCAATGTGCAATTTCCACTCTTAAAAAATATTATCGTAGATGTTTTTAAAAATCATAAAACCGAATTAAAGAGTATGATAATTAGTTACGATCCTTAAGACTTTATGTTCCCTCTAAATTAGGCTTTCTCCTTTTTTCAGAGATTACAAAACAGACTGTAAAGAATATCTTTCCCCCTATTTAACATATAAAAGCTGGAACTGTTCGTCTAGTACTTATCCATCTTAATCTCTATCTCACATATCCCATCGCATGAGGTTTGGATATTAAATTACAAATAAAAAAGCACAGGCTTTATATCACTATATCACTGAAAATAGCGTTAACTAATGACCAACGGCATCTTCAAATCGCAAACGTTCAGATTTCCGTAAGCGCTCTGAAGCCGATTTAAGCTGTCCACATGCCGCTAAAATATCGCGTCCACGCGGTATCCGAATAGGAGAAGCATAGCCCGCTTGATTAACGACATCGGCAAAACGCTCGATTTGCTCCCAATCAGAACACTGATAATTACTCCCTGGCCACGGATTAAAAGGGATTAAATTAATCTTAGCAGGAATCCCTTTCAATAACTGAATCAATCGCTTAGCATCATCTAAACTATCATTGATATCTTTTAGCATAACATATTCAAATGTGATTCGTTTTGCATTGGAAAGACCAGGATAATTACGGCAAGCATCCATTAGTAAAGCAAGCGGATATTTTTTATTAATGGGAACAAGCATATCCCTTAGTGTATCGTGTACTGCGTGGAGTGAAATTGCTAACATAACACCAATTTCTTCCCCAGTTCGGATAATTCCAGGAACCACTCCACTGGTCGAAAGCGTAATCCGACGTTTTGATAAAGAAAGCCCATCGCCATCAGAAGCAATTAATAAAGCTTTTTTTACAGCTTCAAAATTATAAAGAGGTTCCCCCATTCCCATCATAACAATATTGGTAATTTTGCGCCCTTCAACAGGAACAATTGCCCCATCAGGGGTATTCTTATCAGGAAAATCACCCAAACAATCACGTGCAACCAGTAGTTGTGCCAAAATCTCTTCTGCGGTCAGATTACGAACAAGCACCTGCGTTCCTGTATGGCAAAAAGAGCAGGTTAACGTACACCCTACTTGCGATGAAAGACATAAAGTACCACGCCCTTCTTCAGGGATATAAACTGTTTCAATTTCAACAGGTCTTCCAGCTCCACGTGCAGGAAAACGTAAAAGCCATTTACGTGTACCGTCTTTTGATATTTGTTCTCCAACAATTTCTGGGCGCGCAATGGAAAAATGGCACTTAAGTGTTTCTTGCATTGCTTTAGAAATATTCAGCATCTCATCAAAATTTGAAACGCCACGTACATAAAGCCAATGCCAAAGTTGACGGACACGCATACGCGTTTGATGCTCTGGTACACCAACTGTCTTTAAAGCTTGCGCCATTTCATCTTGCGACAAACCAATTAAAGAGAGCTTAGAACTCTCCTTCACGACCACATTATCTGTTTTTCGTGCAAAACATGAACCAACTGGTCTAAGGTCATAAGAAATGGCCATTGCTTTCCAATTCACATCACTATTTTAGAAGTTATCAAAACCTTAATGGCACTTTTGAGCTGCATTTAATGCAGCAGTGACCCCTTTTAAGGAATAAGTATAGGTGGTATGCGTTCCTCTTTTTGATATCGCTTGCACTGTCATATTGTTTCCAGCACGCATAGCAGAAACAAGCTGCTTTTCTAGCTCTGATGACGCCAACCAAGCTGAGGAATCCTTCGTGAAAAAATCAAAGTCCTTATTTCCAATGGTCACTGTCACTCTCGACCCTTCTTGAAGCGTATAACCAGCCATGAACTGCGGTTCAAACAAAACAGGTGAATGAGAACGCTTGGTAATTAAGAAAAAGTTATCACCATGATTAACCGTCGTTGGAAGAGCCTTCAAAGGTACCGATAACACATAGCAAATCGTATTTTTGGGCGATTTATAAGAATAGGCCCCCCATGCTTCAAATTGATTTAAACGATTTGGCGTTTGTGCATATGCGGCCCCAGCTGTAACCAGAACCATTACAGATGCAGCAATAACAGTCTTTTCAAACATCTTTATTTAGCTCTCTTCTTTAGTCTCTAACAAGATTTTCTTCACTGGAAAAGTTCAACAAAAATTTCTCGATACTCATGTATCACTGTTCTAATTCCTCCAATAAGCAAAATACCTTCACACCAATCAAAATAGATCTCTACGTTTCATTGTGACCTTTTAGGTGTTACCAAAATATAAACTTCTTATTCAATAACCCCATTAAAAAATAACATTTTCACTTTATGCTACTCATTTCGTTTTTGTAAAAAACGATTTCTTTAAGCAATAGGACTCCAAAACGAGATGAAAATACACCACCACTCCGTTAAGAAATAAACTATACTCTTTAATATCACAAGAAATCTGCTGCAAAATTTTGCAAACACACCCTGCACTCCCCAAAAATTTCACAGCCTTGCGAATATCACTTCTCGACTTCACATATTTAATGCATTTATGTTCGTAAATACCTCACCTTTTACCCATTATAGTGTATTCATACTTCGTATTCAACATCGTCCCCATATCGCCTTTTCATAATCTTCAAAATATCTTAAAAAAATAATAGACTATTATCACTACATTGGTCATGAAACATAAAGTACTTAGATTCTGTCTCAACAACTACATGTCACTTTGTTTCTTTTGCTCCTATTAATTCTTCCTATATATTTCATCTCCAATTTTTAAGTTCTAAAGTGATTCTAGTCGCTTATAATAGCTTAAACATATTATTTTGAATGTATTAGACAATTCCTTTCTTTCTGTTACCAAAAACGTTTTAAGAATTTTTTGACAAGTCCCCTTATCTTATTTCTAAGTAATTCATAAAAAGAAATATAAACTTTTTTCTATAGCAGTTCTAACATTAGCGTTTTTTTAACAACATTTTAATCAATTAATGACACTTGAATAAATCTTCTTATGCACAAAAACTCTTTCATCCAACCTAAAGGTATAGTTTTCATTCTTACCGTACAAAATTATTTTTTAGTATGAGCTCTATATAACAGCTGACATCTAAATCATACTTAATCACACTTTGCCAGCTTCCAATATTGCTATAGCCCTTGGCACTTGAGACTGTTCATAAGAAGCATTTTTACTCATTTCTCATACAGTCTTATCCACACGGCTTTCCTCGATTGTAATCGTGTAAGTGAATGGTTTTGATTGATTCAACATAAATAGGTTCGGCATGAGGGAATCTTATGATATTCGGGGCTCTCATTCAACATGTAAAATATGTGAATTATCTTTATAAATCAAGATATTGATACACACAGGATACAGTATCCCTTATTTTCTACCTGAATCTTAATAATATTATCCCTAAATACTTAAAATTAATTTACAAAAAAATTCAATGCACGAATAAACTTTTCTATTGATGTCTTTCCCACCCTCAAAGAGCGAAGATTCTTAACCCAATCTGGTGTATAAAAAGTTTGGATTCTTGTTGAGCCGAGTTCCTCTTGCCTTCCCTCTAATGTGATTCACTTAACTAAAGGCTCTACAAATAAGTCCTGCTTAAGAATATTTACCACGCACTCTAAAAGCACTTAATATATTAAGAAGACTTACAGGTTTTATCTCACCACACCTCAAATGCTAATGTTTTTACAGTATAATAGGATAAAAAAATTCATGACCATAATAATTGGATGCTTTAATATACAAGAATAAGAAAGAACAAGCCCTTCGTTTTTGTTGCTCGCTCTTTAAAAAGAAGATTCACTTAGAAATGACTTTTAAAATCTCATGACGTAACCTTTTGTTATTAGTCTTAAGATGCAAATTATATTATTTCCTATGCTCTGTGGTGCATACATCGCAATTTATACGCTCATAATACCTTTTAAGCCGCATTTGATTCTGAAGTCTGAATCAATAAAGCATAAAGCGCATTGGCATTATGCGTATTGCGCAACTTTTGTACAACATCAGCATGACGCAAAACACGTGCAATCTGTGATAAAGCTTTTAAGTGATCTGCACCAGCATTTTCAGGTGCCAAAAGGAGAAAAACGAGATCTATAGGTTCGTCATCGAGAGCTTCAAAATCAACAGGACTTTCAAGACGCGCAAATATACCAACAATCCGATCAATATCAGGTAATTTCCCATGAGGAATCGCAATACCACCACCCAAACCCGTTGAACCAAGCTTCTCGCGTTGCAAAACAACATCAAAAATTACATGCTCACTAAGACCTGTCAGCTGTGACGCTTTTTCGGCTAAAATTTGTAGAACTTGTTTTTTCGAATTAGCCTTAAGAGCCGGAATGATCGCTTCCGGTGCTATTAACTCACTCAAATTCATACTTTAATTTTCCTCTTACACGCTCAAATGCTCATCAATAAACCTATAAACGGTATAGATATTTAATGTTCTTTCACTTTTCGCAACATCGCATATGCTGTTATTTTTCAATTTAGAACGGATGATAACTCAATACATGTCATATCACTTTTAACACAACGATAAATGGTATTTAGCTTCTCATTAACGGCATGAGAAAACAAAGAAATGAAGTTGCTCATAAAGTTAATTTCCTTACGACTCTAGACAAAGGTCATTATTCATAAATTTATTAAACTTGTCATAAGAATTGATGTATAATTCGCCATCAGAGTTTTTCTTTCTTTAAAAATGATCCCTTAAATTAAGATGAAAAGCATACTGAGCAAAATGGACCTTTATTTTGGAAATTACTGTATAGCTTGAATACCGCCTTATAACAAGAATATAAAGGTTTTTAGAGATTTAATGGTTATTTTAAAAGATTTATAGATTTAGCCTGATATCTGTAGCCAAGCTCCTATTTTTAAATAGGGCTATATAAACCAATAAAATACGACAACTCCTATTGAATAACCGCAATATATAACCGGTGATCCTATTAAAATACCTAAAACAGCATCATCGATATATTATTTGATTCGACAGAGAAAAATATGATAAATACCTCTTACCTTTCAATAACACACGCACTTATTGAGAGTTTCGTTTATCACTCATTATCACGTTAATCTAGTGATATATTTTCTATGATACGATCATGAGTAAGCTAAACTTATAAAAAACAAACTAACTCTTTAATGATGAAGCTTTTTTCACCACTCAATAAAAACATTCTAAGGTTATAGTCATAAAAGAAGTTTTGGCATAAATAAGGAGATTTTCAGTAATAATGTTTGGTTAAACTTAAATGGAAACTCGTGAAAGCTGTAAAATCAAAGAGAAAACTGATTTCCTAAATAAATTCTGCGTACATCAACGTTGTTGATAATATCATTAGGACAACCGTGAACTAACACCCGCCCTGTATGAATAATATAAGCGCGATCGACAAGCCCTAATGTCTCACGCACATTATGATCTGTTATTAAAACACCAATGCCACGCTTCGTTAAATGACGAATAAGTTGTTGAATATCGAAAATAGCGATAGGATCAATTCCTGCAAATGGTTCATCAAGTAACATAAAATGGGGACGAGAAGCTAAAGCACGCGCAATTTCAAGTCGCCGACGTTCACCTCCAGATAACGAAAGTGCAGACATTTTACGTAAATGATCAATTTTAAATTCATGTAAAAGGCTATCTAACTCTTCACGCTGTTTAAGGCGATCTTTTTCAACGACCTCTAAAACAGCTTTAATGTTATTTTCTACTGAAAGACCACGAAAAATAGACGCTTCCTGTGGAAGATATCCAATACCTAAACGCGCACGTCGATACATCGGAAGATGCGTAATATCAAATCCATCAATTGTAATGGATCCTCCATCAGATTTTATGAGCCCCGTAACCATATAAAAACAAGTTGTTTTACCTGCCCCATTGGGCCCTAAAATGCCAACGGCTTCTCCCGTACGAATACCAAAAGAAACACCATTAACAGTTCGTCTTCCTCGATAAACTTTAATCAAATTACTGGCAATCAAAGTCCCTTTTAAGGGATTTTTTGAAGATTCACTTTCAAGATTATATCTATCGGTCTGTTTTTCTCTTTTGATTCCAAACATGAAATCTTAATGGCCATTCTTTTGATTTTGTTTTAAAATAATAGAAACACGACCTTTTTTCTTAGGCGTCTCACAGCCTTCTAAAAAAGCCTTTCCGCTTTCCATATTTGCCGTTAGTTTGCACCCCGTTGCCACATTGTCACCATCAGTTAACACAACATGATTCCCTGTCAAACTCATCATTTTTGACTTTCCATCAAAAACGCCTTTATCACCCGTAGCAACTTGCGTAGCAATTTTTATATAAACTTTTCCTAAAGCTTCCATTTTTTGTATACTCGACGAACCAAATAAAGAAACAGATGATGCCTTTGTATCTTCCTTGTTTTTATCAATTTCTTTATATGCTTTATCGTAGTAAACAACTAATTCTGCCGTTCTTAAAAGACGTTCACCTTGCACCACTGAAACATCACCCTTAAAAAGCGCTATCCCTTCTTTATCACGTATTTCCAAAGAATCTGCATGAAGTTCTACCGGTTCTTTATCGCTAGATAGACTTATTCCAAAATGGGCCACTTCAGCATATCCTAAAACTGCTCCTCCTCCTAACATTCCCATGCTAAAAGCCAACATCACACCTATCCATCTTTTGTACGATTTCATTATTTCAATTCTTTTGTTTGTATATACGCATACTTTATAAATATCCTTTAAAGATTTGTATTGATATTGCGTTATTGCTTTTGAAGCACTAAATGCACACCACCATGGAAATACATGTTTTTTCCTTTTTCTCGAATTTGTAAGGCGTTTGCGGCAAGATGAAAACCGGCTTGCTGAATATTAACACGTTGATCTGTTTTTAACTGTCCCTCAGATAAGTTAATACTAGCTGACATAAATTGTACCATCATCCCATCATTCGTCGTAATGGTGAATGGCTTGTCCAACTGTAAAAAACCATTAATGTTATCGTAAACCCCCCCTTGTGCTGCGAGAAAAATCTGTCTTTGTTGGCCCATAAATGCTCTAGCTGTAATGTTTTGCAACCCAATCATTCCAGCGTGTGTATGGTCTTGAAATGCCTTTTCTGCTTTAAGCCAATAAGGTTCATGAGCACGCGTATACCCTTCTAATTTTGGATTAAGCATCGTCAAATTCATCACGCCACTTTCTCCATTATTCAAAGGCATAGAATCAGAAGTAACGGGAACTAAGAAAAACGTAAACCAGCAAAAAACCAGCGCTGAAATCAACGCTAAAAGAGGTAAAAAAATTTTTAATATGCTAATGCGACGCGAATGACGGGATGCTTTTTTTAAAACATCTCCAAAAGATGATTGCGTTGAAAAGGCTTTATAATGATTGTGTACGGACATACTCTCCTGATCTCTTAAATCCTCCGCATTTTTAATCTGTATACCCTTTATAGAAGGTATTTTCAAATTTTGTTTCTTGCAATTTGTTTTTTCTTGATTTTATTTTGCTTTTATCCGTTTATATATTGTAATATGCATGGAGTGCACAATTACAAAAATTTTTTTGTGTGAAAGTGAGGCTATTGTGGTAAAATCAGAGCTTGTGCAAATTATTGCTCGTCATAACCCGCATCTTTTTCAACGGGATGTGGAGAATATTGTAAACGCTATTTTTGAGGAAATTGCAACAGCACTTGCAAATGGCAATCGCGTTGAACTTCGTGGATTTGGAGCTTTTTCTGTAAAAAGCCGCTCAGCCCGTAATGGACGTAATCCACGAACAGGTGAAGCCGTTTCTGTTGAAGAAAAGTGGATTCCTTTTTTTAAAACTGGCAAGGATTTACGCGACCGTCTTAATCAGTGAGAAACTTATGATAATTAAACGTATTCTTCTAACAAGTATCAGTGTGATTCTCGCAGCGGTTTTGATTGTTTTTATCGTGGCTAATCGTCAAATGGTCCCGTTAACCCTTGATCCTTTTCGAGCAAATCCTGAAAGTTTTACTTATCATGCTCCCCTCTTTATATGGCTCTTTATTTTCTTTGGTTTTGGTGTTTTATTAGGAAATCTGATCAGTTGGTTTTCCTATCACAAATACAAAAAAGCTCTCAAAAAAAGTGAAGCTGAGATTGAAAAATTGAAAACATCTATCACAAATCTTGTGTAATGGTATTTAAATGAAATCTTTTATCTTTAGTATTTTATATTCAGTACAGAGTTAAAAGTGCTCTTTTTCTTTTTTATACATGTTTTAATTGACTTTAGCTTTTTTGCACTTTTACGAAACATTTAAGAGCTTTATAATATATTTTTATACCTCATATACCATGATACAAAACATGCCCGCACAATGCTTTCAATCCTCCCATAACAATAGATATCCGCAGGAAAAATTGCCCCTTATTTTAGAAACGGGTGTAAGCGAAAACTATGCTCTCATTGACTCTGGTCATGGACAAAAATTAGAACGTTATGGAGCTTACCGTATTATTCGACCAGAAGGTCAAGCACTATGGAAACCCGCTTTACCACAAAAACAATGGGCTGATGTTGATGCTATTTTCACAGGAAATCTTGATGAAGAAGGGGTTGGCCGTTGGCATTTTCCTAAAAAGCCACTTGATGAAACATGGGCTCTTGCTTGGAATGGATTGTCTTTTCTAGGCCGTTTTACTTCCTTTCGTCATGTAGGAGTTTTTCCTGAACAAGATGCCCATTGGCGCTCTATGGAAGAACAAATTGTTCAAGCCGAACGCCCTATAAAATTGTTGAATCTTTTTGGCTATACAGGTATTGCCTCTTTGATTGGAGCACGAGCGGGGGCGAATGTTACCCATGTTGATGCTTCTAAAAAAGCCATTGCGTGGGCAAAAGCTAATCAAGAAAGAGCAGGATTACCAGATCATTCTATTCGCTGGATTTGCGATGATGCTATGAAATTTGTCGAGCGTGAACTGCGTCGTAAGAAAAGCTATGATATGATCCTTCTTGATCCCCCTGCTTATGGGCGTGGACCCCATGGTGAAATTTGGCAACTGTTTGATCATTTACCCGCCATGATCACAAATTGTCGTAAACTTCTCTCTGATAAACCGCTCTCTGTTGTCCTTACAGCTTATTCTATTCGTGCTTCCTTCTTTGCACTTCATGCTTTAATGCGTGATGCATTTGTAAATCTTGGTGGTACAGTCGAATCAGGAGAACTCATTTTGCGTGAAGAAGTTGCAGGACGAGCTCTTTCTACTTCTCTTTTTAGCCGTTGGATTGCTTGAATATGTGTAGACCAAAAACTGGTAGAGTGAAAGAAATTACCTCTCTTAGCAACCCCATCATAAAAGATCTTAGAGCACTTAGCCAAAAGAAAAACCGTAATAGAGAAGGTCTTTTCATGGCAGAAGGATTGAAATTGGTCATTGATGCTCTCAATCTTGGCTGGACAATACAGACGCTTATTTTTTCTAAAAGTGAAATCGGTAATGCTACTATCGAAAATACTGCCGCACGTGCTGTAGCCAACGGTGGTTTTGTGATTAAAGCCTCACAAAAGGTTATGGAATCACTTACCAGACGCGATAATCCACAAACAGTTATTGGTATTTTCAAGCAAAAATGGCACTCTTTTGAAATGATAAAAGGGCAGATTAAAGATGTTTACATCGCGCTTGATCGTGTGCGTGATCCTGGAAACCTTGGTACCATTATTCGAACCGCTGATGCTGTAGGTGCTAAAGGTGTTATTTTAATTGGTGAAACAACAGACCCTTTCTCGCCTGAAACGGTCCGTGCAACCATGGGGTCAATTTTCTCTGTACCACTTTATCGTTTTGATGAAAATGCCTTTTTAAACTGGTCTTCTCACTTTAAAGGTATGATTGTTGGAACACACCTCAAAGGATCTCTGGATTATCGGACTCTTGATTTCAAAAATGGTCCTGTTATCCTTTTAATGGGAAATGAAAAACAGGGATTATCAGATATTCTTACAAGTCGGTGTGATAAACTTGCGCGTATTCCACAAAGTGGACGTGCTGACTCGCTTAATCTAGCAGTAGCAACAGCTGTTATGCTTTATGAAATACGTCGCCCTTATTTAACACTAGAACCATGCGAGGAAAAAATATGATCCGTAAATCACTCCCTTTTCTTCTCCTTGGCTTAGTTTTTACAATAGGACTTGACCAAGCTGTCAAGTACTGGGTTATGCACAATATGCCTTTAGGAACAGAAATCCCCTTCTTTCCTTTCCTTTCACTTTATCATGTACGAAATTCTGGCATTGCATTTTCGTTCTTTTCTTCCTTTTCTCACTGGGGAATCATTACCATCACAATCATTGTGATTATCTTCCTTTTATGGTTATGGAAAAATACTGAATATAATAAATCTTTTATGCGCTTTGGTCTTATCCTTATTATTGGGGGAGCAATAGGCAATCTTATTGATCGTATTCGCTTTCATCATGTCACTGATTATATCCTTTTTCATATTGATGATATCTTTCATTTTGCTATTTTCAACCTTGCAGATAGTTTTATCACTCTTGGTGTTATTACCATCCTTATTGAAGAATTGCATACTTGGATGAAAACAAAACGTCATTCTAACCGCACATCTTCTCATTGATATTCTCATCACCTTAAAAACAAGGGATTCTTGATCATCACAAGCCTGATTACAAATTGATTCCTCTTAATCAATTCTTATTGCTCGTGATTTTACGTGTTTCTCTTCATGGGACTATACGATCTTACTGTCTTTTCAACTTTACATTTCTACACTTGCTCAATGCAAAAGAAATGGATTCAAATAGAAATTACCTTTTTTCATATTGAATAAAAGCCCTTAACAGCCTAAATCTCTTTTATTTGGAATCTGTTCATGTTGAATCCATAAAAACCATGTCTCTTGCAAGACACAAGCAAGTTAATAATATTGATTAATATAAACAGATTTGAAACCAGAGAATCTTGCAATATTCAGAGTATCATTTAGTACTCAAAAAGATAGTTTATTATTATATATCAATTAAATTATTATAAAAATCCAATTCAATAGCTCTTATAACCGTACAAAACAGATGCAATATTGGAAGTTGAAAAATAGTGCGATGATACTTGCCGCTCTTCTCATAAGCGCAAAAATAGTGGATATCTTATAAGGGATTGTATTACATAGTTTCTGTGAAAATAGAAAAGCCTTTAAGTATAGTCTTTTTATCTTGCAAAAATATGGCAAAAAATGGAAATATTTTTTATTAAAATGAACTATTTCCTTACCAATTTGTAAGGTTCCTTCTTCATATAAATCTCTTGTAATTTTTAAATAAATCTCCATAATAAGAGCATATATGCTGGAATTCTGTCAGTGATTCTTAAGGGTTTTTGTATTTGCCCAATTAAGGCTTATACCAAACTTATCTGTGTAATGACAGAGACACCTTTAAAGCCCTATACCTGACAGAACATATGCTAAAGGATTTTATATTATGGCTAATTTTAAAAATTTACGTTCGGCACCTGCTTCTCATGCCGATGCATCAATTGATCAGGGATTACGCGACTATATGTTGGGTGTCTACAATGCAATGGCCATTGGTTTGCTTATTACAGCTGCTGCCGCTTATGCAATTGTATCATTAGCAACGACAACAGATATGAGCCAAGCAGCAGCTCAAATCAATAGCAGTGTTTATCTAACACCATTTGGAGTAACATTTTATACATCGCCATTCTCTTATATTGTTATGTTTGCACCACTCATAGCAGTCTTATTTCTCAGTTTTAAAATTAATACATTGAGCACAAATGCTGCTCGTAGTCTCTTTTTTGGTTATGCTGCTCTGGTTGGTCTTTCACTGTCTTCAATCGTTTTGCGCTATACGACAGAAAGTGTTGTGCAAACCTTTGTCATTTCCGCCGCAACTTTTGGAGCTCTTTCACTTTATGGATACACAACAAAGCGTGACCTCACAGCAATCGGTTCATTCTTATTCATCGGATTGATCGGCTTGTTGCTTTCCATGATTGTGAACATTTTTCTTGGATCAAGCGCTTTGCAGTTTGCTATCTCTGTGATTGGTGTTTTTATCTTTGCTGGTTTAACAGCCTACGATACCCAGAGCATTAAGTTGATGTATTATGAAGGAGATGAGAGCGACACCAAAGGACGTAAAGTTATTATGGGCGCATTGAATCTTTATCTTGATTTCATCAATATGTTTGTCTTCTTGCTACAGTTTCTTGGCTCAAACCGTGATTGATTGCAAAAATCATAACTTAATTAAAGAACCTTGTTTCTAAAAGAGACAAGGTTCTTTTGTTTTTAGTGTAAGTCTTTACCCTTGGCCTCTTAGGGACTATTCTTTTCGTAAAATGACAAAAATACCTTATAAGCAAAAATTCCCTTGGTTTACCAGTTTTATCCAACAAAAACTCCACAGCTCCCTTTTTAAGGCAATTCACAGCCGCTCTCATCATCAATCAAACATCATCAATCAAAATAGTAATTATGATCTGACCGTCGCTTCCTATAATGTGCATAAATGTGTAGGTGTTGATAAAATTTTTAATCCTACAAGAATTGTCCGTGTTATTACTGAATTACAAGTTGATATCCTTGCTCTTCAAGAAGCAGATAAACGTTTTGGAGAACGCATTGGTTTGATTAATCTTCAGCTATTAAAAGCTGAAACCGGTTTGATTCCTGTACCTCTTAATACTATGTCACCTCATGGCCATGGTTGGCATGGGAATGCTCTTTTTTTGCGAAAGGGATATGTACGTGATACTTTACAAGTCACTCTTCCTAGTATTGAGCCACGTGGGGCTGTAGTTGTAGAATTGGAAATGGAAGCAGGCCCTATTCGTATTATTGCGGCTCATTTTGGCTTATTACGTTACTCTCGTAAACAACAAACAAAAATGCTCCTTGAAATTTTCCAAAAACGCCCCCTTATGCCTACACTCCTCATTGGAGATTTTAATGAATGGCGGATGGGAAAAGGCTCATCTTTAAATCATTTTTCTCCCTATTTTGATAGCACTTTTGAAGTTGTACCAAGCTTCCCCTCTCGCTTTCCTTTTTTAGCCCTTGATCGCGTTTTTGCTTTTCCCCACCAATTGGTAACAAGTATTGAAAATCATCATTCACCGCTTGCACGCATTGCTTCAGATCATTTGCCTATCAAAGCCTATCTTAATCTTTCTAACTCAATCAACATTCTTAAAAATAAATGAAAAAATTAATGTGCCTCATCCCAATTTTGAGCCGTCATGACTTTCACTTCAAGCGGGACAGATAAAGATAGAACCGGTATTGTAGCATTTTCCATAACATTTTTAACAACAGTCATGGTTTTTTTACTTTCTTCTTCTGGTACTTCAAAAATCAGTTCATCATGAACTTGCAGCAACATTTTTGCTGATAGTTTTTCTTCTTTTAAAGCATCTTCCATATGTATCATAGCGCGGCGAATGATATCGGCCGCAGAACCTTGAATTGGAGCATTGATAGCTGCTCGCTCATTAAGAGAACGAATTTTTACATTCTTTGCTTTTATTTCTGGATAATGGATACGACGTCCAAAAATTGTTTCTACATAACCATTTTCACGTGCAAAGATTTTGGTTTTCTCCATATAATCTTTAATTCCTGGAAATCTTTCAAAATACAGTTGAATATAACGACCCGCTTCTTGGCGTGAAATTCCCAATTGATTGGCTAATCCAAAAGCTGAAATACCATAAATAATACCAAAATTAATCGCTTTTGCACGCCGTCGTATATCTGAATGCATTCCCTCTATTGCAACGCCAAACATTTGTGATGCCGTTATAGCGTGAATATCATGCCCTTTAGCAAAAGCTTCTTTTAATGCTTTTATATCCGCAATATGTGCAAGAATGCGCAATTCAATCTGACTATAATCAGCAGAAAGTAACACATGTCCTTTGGGAGCAATAAAAGCTGTTCGAATTTTACGTCCTTCAGCAGTTCGCACTGGAATATTTTGCAAATTTGGCTCTGATGATGATAACCGACCTGTTGATGTTATTGCCAAAGAATAATTCGTATGAACACGCCCTGTTTTTGGAAAAATATAAGAAGGCAAAGCGTCTGTATAGGTAGATTTTAGCTTTGCAAGTTGACGCCACTCAATAATTTTACGCGGTAAAATATGACCTTCAGCAGCCAACTCTTCTAAGGTTTGTGCAGAAGTTGACCATTGACCACCCTTGGTCTTAGCACCTCCGAGCAATCCCATTTTGCCAAAAAGGATATCACCTAATTGCTTTGGCGAAGCAAGATTAAACTTTTCATCAGCTTGTTTGTAAATTTCCTCTTCTAGAATCAAAGCGGCTTGCGCTAACTCTCCTGAAAGACGCAACAAAATCTGCCGATCAACAAGAATCCCTCGCTCTTCCATTCTTGCAAGAACTTCTATAAGTGGTCGATCAAGGCGCTCATAAATTTTTACCATTCCTTGAGCGACAAGTTGCGGTTTCAAAATTTGCCAAAGGCGTAGGGTTATATCGGCATCTTCCGCCGCATAAAGGGTTGCTTGTTTTAAATCTACTTGTGCAAAAGAAGTAATTTTTTTTCCTTTATGCGTTAAATCCTTATAGGCAATTGGTTTATGCTCAAGCCAACGTTCAGACAAATCATCCATATTATGAGTTAACATTCCAGCATCTAGAGCATATGACAAAAGCATGGTGTCGTCAAAAGAGCTTATCATAATGTCGTATTGCTTCATCACTAACCAATCATATTTTATATTATGACCAATTTTTAACAGTGCTGAATCCTCTAATAGCGGTTTTAAAAGTGCTAAAGCTTTTTGGGTCTCAATTTGCGAGGTAATGCGCCCGCCCCTCAAAAGATCTTCTTTTTCCTCAAAATGTTCAAGAGGTATATAGGCTGCCTTTCCCGGCTGTAATGCAAGTGAAAAACCAACAAGCTTTGCTTGCATCGGATCAAGAGACGTTGTTTCAGTATCAAAAGCAAAAAAACCCTGCTCTTGTGCTTGTGATAACCACTCTTTTAAAACTTCTTCATCAAGAATTGTTGTGTAAGTATCTCTTGTAATTTTTTGAATCAGTGCTTGATCTTTACGCTTTTGTGCAAAAACTTGTGGAGAGTTTTCAGAAAAATTATGACGTGATATGTGTTCAATGTTTTTTATATCAGAATCATGCCCATCGCTTGTTTTTTCCCATTCAACATTTATATCAAGTGCATCAATAATAGCGGCATCGCATGTCGTTGCCTCTGCTACGCGACGCGTTAATGTTGAAAACTCCATCGCTTTCAAAAAAGCAATTAAACGTGGACCATCTTGTGGTTCCAAAATAAAATCATCTAAATCACTATCTATAGGAACATCTGTTTTAAGCCTAACAAGTTCACGAGAAATTTTAACTTGTTCTCTATAAGCTTGAATGTTTTCACGCCGTTTTGTTTGTTTAATTTCTGTTACGCGTTGCAATAAAAGATCAAGAGAACCAAATTCATTTAACAACTGAGCTGCAGTTTTGGGACCAATGCCTGGAATACCTGGTATATTATCCGTTGAATCTCCAATCAAAGCTTGTAAATCAATCATTTTTTCAGGTGCAACACCCCATTTTTCTATAACTTCTGAGATACCTATATGCTTGTCTTTCATTCCATCATACAAGGATACATGCGTATTTACGAGTTGCATAAGATCCTTATCAGAAGAGATAATGGTTGTTTTTGCCCCAACCTTTGTTGCCAATTTTGCATAGGTAGCAATTAAATCATCCGCTTCAAAGCCTTCCTTTTCAATACAAGGCAAATTAAAAGCCTTCGTTGCTTGGCGTATGAGCGCAAACTGAGGAATTAGATCTTCAGGAGGTTCAGCGCGATTCGCTTTATATTCAGGATAAATTTGCTTCCGAAAAGTATTAGATGAATAATCAAAAATAACAGCAAAATGTGTTGGAACAACACCCGTAGCTGTATTTCGAGCATCACAAAGTAATTTCCATAACATATTACAAAAACCAGCTACCGCTCCTACAGGAAGTCCATCTTTTTTACGTTTTAAAGGCGGCAAAGCATAATAAGCACGAAAAACATAGCCTGATCCGTCAACCAAAAAAAGATGATCTGTTGCTTTCATGACAATTTTTTCTCCATTTCAGCTAAAAAAACAAATTACCCTTATATATTTTTTCATTTTGCCTCTAAAAAGCCATTTTTTCTTTTCATAAGACATGAAGTCGTTGCACTTTATATTAAGTACCTAGAGCTTTTCTTTGCTGTTACAGGATTAATAGCTTTCATTTTGCTCCTCCTATGATAGCTGAGGTACGATGTAGCGACAGGGTCGTTGTGGTGTTCCCCTCCCCACAACGACCGTTTTTTTGACATCGATATTCTTTAATTTCAATCGTGACTCTTTTAGATAAAAGATGATGTTATTCATGAATTTTGAAGTTATTCCACAGAGCTTTTTCACCCATCTTGTTGATAAAATCAGCGTGCAACTTTTTTTCTTGCATACTCAATCTTGAAGGTAAAGCCTGCGGGCGAATTTTAACGGTATAAGATGTATCTTTATCATTCTGGATATATTCATCAATACCCCTTCTGTTATCAAAACCCAATACACCTTGCTTTCCACCGATGAGCTCAATATAAACATCGGCTAGAATCTCTGCATCAAGCAAAGCACCATGAAGAACACGATGGCTGTTATCAATTCCAAAACGTTTGCATAAAATATCAAGAGAATTAGGACCCATAGGAAATTTACGCCGTGCCATAGCCAGTGTATCAAGAATATTATCAACACTGATAAGCGGTTTGTTGACGCGTTTTAATTCTGCATTAATAAAACCAATATCAAAACTCGCATTATGCGCAATCATTGTCGCGTCTTTGATAAATTCCAAAAATTCATCAACAATATCACTAAAACTTTTCTCGTTTTTCAAGCGTTCATTGGTTAATCCGTGAATTGCTACAACTTCATCAGGAATAATAACGCCTTCAGGGTTTAAATAAACATGAAATTGGCGTCCTGTGAGATAACGATCAACCATTTCTACACAACCAATTTCGATTATGCGATCTTTCTCTTTATCTAAACCTGTTGTTTCTGTATCAAAAATAATTTCCCGCATAACTTCAATTCTTTAGCAAATTTTTTAGCACATTTAAAACCTGTTGACGTGTATTCTCTAAATCTTTTCCTGTATCAATAACAAAATCAGCACGTTCTCGTTTTTTTTCATCTGGCATTTGTTGAGCATTGATAAAGGCAAATTTTTTCTCATTCATACCTTGGCGAATCATAACACGTTCTTTTTGTATTTCTGGTGGAGCTGAAACAACAATAACGCTATCTACACGACTTTCACCATTTTTTTCAAAAAGAAGTGGAATATCAAGAATAACTAATTTTTTCCCTTGTTCACGCGCTATATCAATAAATTCCCTTTCTTTTTCTTGCACCAAAGGATGAACTATTTTTTCTAATGTTTGTAATTTTTCCTTATCATCAATCAAAATTTCAGAAAGTTTCAAACGATTAACTTCACCGTTTTCAACAACACCAGGAAAAATACGCTCTATGAGTGACAAAGCTGGCTCACTTTTATAAAGCTGTTGTACTGCTTCATCAGCACTAAAAACAGAAATACCCGCTTGCTTGAAAAAATCAGCAACTGTTGATTTTCCCATAGCAATTGATCCCGTTAATCCTATGATCTTCATTCTCTTTTTTCACTCATATCCTCTAAAATAGCTGTCCTTAACGCTTTTGTTACCTGTGGTCTTATTCCAAACCACTGTTCAAATCCTATAACAGCCTGATGTAGAAGCATTCCAAGTCCATCAACCGTCTTGAGATCACAAGCTTTTGCCTGTTGTAAAAAAGGAGTTATCAATGGTGTATAAACAATATCTGTTACTAACGCCGTTTTTTTTGCTTTATGAAAATCACAAAAAAAAGAATCACTTTTTTCTTCCGAATTTTTTATGCCAATAGAGGTTGTATTAACAATCAAATCAGCTTGATGAAGTATTTCATGGATTTTATGCCAATCGTAAACTTTAATGATTTTTCCAAAATGCTGAGCTAAATTATCAGCGCGTTGTTTTGTACGGTTAATTAAATAAATCTGTTCAAATCCGCGTTTTTTTAAGGCATATAAGATAGCGCGCGCGGCACCACCTGCTCCAAAAACAAGAGCTGTTTCCCCTCCCCAATCAGATGCAAAATCATCAAGATTAGCGCTAAAACCATAGGCATCGCTATTCGTGGCACAAAGCTTATCTCCTTCATACCAAAGTGTATTAACAGCACCAATCATTGTTGCTATCTCATCTTTATAAGATGCTAAACGAAAAGCTTCCTGTTTATAAGGTAAAGTAACATTTCCTCCACAAAAGCCTATTTTTTGTAAAGAAGCAATAAAATGACTGAACTGTCCAGATGTTACTTCTTGTGCAAGATATTCTCCTTGTAAACCATATTGTTTAAGCCAAAAATTGTGAATTTTTGGCGATTTTGAATGATGAATTGGAGAACCAACAACAAAAGCACGCGGATAATTTGTTTTTTTTATTGTTAAGTCAACCATCAATAATTCCTAAGTGGCGCAGTTTTATGAGTAGAGGCAGTAAAGGTAAACCAACAATGGTAAAAAAATCTCCATCAATTTTTTCAAAGAGATGAATCCCTTCCCCTTCAATTTGATATACTCCCACGCTGTTTAGAACATCTTTTCCTACGCGTGCTAAATAACGTTCAATAAATTCTGACGAGAGCAAGCGGACGGACATATGTGCACTAAAAGCTTCAACCCAAATTTTTTGACCATTTTTAAATAAAGCTACCGCACTATGAAGAGAATGGGTTTTTCCTGATAACTCACATAAACGTTGATGTGCTTCTTTAATATTTGTTGCTTTATGAAAAACTTGACCTTCCAAATCAAGCACTTGATCACAACCAATAACGAAAGAATCAGGAAAACGGTCTGAAACATTTTTTGCTTTTGCACTCGCGAGAAAACAACAGAGTTCTTTAGGTGTTTTTTCTTTTGCTGTTTTTTCTACTTCTCTTTCATCAAAAGAAGCTCCTTCAATGGAAAAATTTAAACCTGCCTTTTTCAATAATTTTGCACGATAAAAACTAAGAGATGCTAATATTAAAGTATCTGCGTTCATGAGAATTTTCTCTCATTTCCTTCACGAAATCGTGATAACAGTTCAAATATTGCAGCAGCAGTTTCTTCAATAGAACGTCTTGTGACATCAATAATAGGCCAACCAAAACGTTCACAAATGCGTTTTGCATAGATTAATTCTTCAGCTATATTGATACGATTTGTATAATTATCAAGAGCAAAACCTTCTCCCAAATCTCTATTTTGGCGAATATGTGAGATTCTTTCTGCTGAAGCGATTAAGCCAATAATTAAAGAATTTTTTGCCTCTAAAAGAGATTCTGGCAAATCAATATTAGGAATAAGAGGAATATTAGCCGTTTTTATTCCGCGATTTGCTAAATAGATACTTGTTGGCGTTTTAGAGGTTCTTGAAATTCCTACAAGAATCACATCTGCTTCAGATAAGCTACTGGAAGACTGTCCATCATCATGTTCTATTGTAAAATCCAGTGCCTCAATACGACGAAAGTAATCTGCATTAAGATCATGTTGTGCACTAACACGTAAATGAGTTGGCATTCCGAGGTAAGACTGAAAAGCATTTAAAACAGGATGCAATATATCAATACAGGGAACTTTTATTTTTTTGCATCTTTTTTGAAGAAGAAGTTTAAGTTCTTCATCAATCATTGTGTAAAGAACAATACCTGGCTCTTGTTGTATTTCATCAAGAGCTTTTTGTAACTGTATTCTATTACGAATCATAGGATAGATATGCTCTGTTGCCTGACTCATTGCATACTGGGATGCTACAGCTCTTCCAACAGAGATTAATGTTTCTCCCGTTGCATCAGAAAGCATGTGTAAATGAAAGAATTTTTTTTCTTTTGTCACAAAAATTTTAACTCCTTGTTAAGACATGTGCATATATCTTCACCATTTTTTATAAAACTAAAATTTAGAAAATTTTTTTCTTTTTTATGCACAAATTAAATGCTTGTGATAATTTATCCCTCTTATAAAAAAAGAGGGGATAATATCTTTAAGATAGTGTTATTTTTATCCTTTTTTCATTTCCTTTTGTGGATAAAATTGAGCATAAATAATAATCCACACTAAACACAGTTATAAATAAGAAGAATCCTTTCTTTAATATAAATTTATTAATATAAATTTCTGTAAAAAATACTTTTGAATAGCATTTCATTAATGCTATAACTTTAACTTACATTTTTGTTATTAAAATAATTAAATACTATTTGGATTTTATATTTTTTCAAGTTTTTCATACAATTACTTAATATTACAGGAACAAATTTCATATAAATGGTACTTGCAGATTAAAAAAATTGAGTGTAGGATATTTTTTCTTAATAATATTTCACTCATAAATTTCCATAAATTCTTTAAAACAATCTTCTCCTTAATTACAAAGAGCATATTTCATGCAAAAAATGAAACTACAAGAACTTAAAAGCAAAAATCCCGTTGAGCTTGTTTCTTTTGCTGAAACATTAGAAGTTGAAAATGCCTCCCTTATGCGCAAACAAGAATTAATGTTTGCTATCTTGAAAAAACTTGCTCTACAAGACGTTGAAATTATAGGAGAAGGTGTTGTTGAAGTTTTACAAGATGGATTTGGATTTTTGAGATCTGCTGATGCTAATTATCTTCCTGGTCCTGATGATATTTATCTTTCACCTGCACAAATACAGTCGTTTTCTTTAAAGACAGGCGATACAATTGAAGGTCCTATACGCAGTCCAAAAGAGGGAGAACGTTATTTTGCTCTCCTTAAAATTAATACAATTAATTTCGAAAAACCTGAAAAGATTCGTTATAAAATCCACTTTGATAATCTTACTCCTCTTTATTCAAATGAACGTTTCCAAATGGAAATACAAGATCCTACAGAGAAAGATATGTCATCACGCGTGATTGATTTGATATCTCCATTGGGAAAAGGACAAAGAGGATTAATCGTTGCGCCACCTCGGACAGGAAAAACAGTTTTACTTCAAAATATTGCTCATTCTATTACCACTAATCATCCTGAATGTTATCTCATTGTTCTTTTAATCGATGAACGACCAGAAGAAGTTACTGATATGCAGCGTTCAGTAAAAGGAGAAGTGGTTTCTTCTACTTTTGATGAGCCTGCAATACGTCACGTACAAGTGGCAGAAATGGTCATTGAAAAAGCCAAACGTCTTGTTGAATATGGACGAGATGTTGTTATTCTTCTCGATTCTATTACACGTCTTGGGCGTGCATATAATACGGTTGTTCCTTCTTCAGGTAAAGTCTTGACAGGTGGTGTGGATGCTAATGCTCTCCAACGCCCAAAACGTTTTTTTGGTGCAGCACGTAATATTGAGGAAGGCGGATCTTTAACCATTATAGCAACGGCTTTGATTGATACAGGAAGCCGTATGGATGAGGTTATTTTTGAAGAATTTAAAGGAACAGGTAACTCAGAAATTGTTCTTGATCGTAAGGTTGCTGATAAGCGTATTTTCCCTGCTATGGACATTTTAAAGTCAGGAACACGTAAGGAAGAGCTTTTGGTAGCACGACAAGATTTGCATAAAATTTTTGTTCTTCGTCGTATTTTAGCACCTATGAATGTAACAGATGCAATTGAATTTTTGATTGATAAATTGAAGCAAACAAAAAATAATAGTGAGTTTTTTGATTCAATGAATACGTAGAGACATTAAAGTTTTTATTAGGATAAAACCTGTGGATACAATCTTTGCTGTTTCGAGTGGATTGTTACCTTCAGGGGTTGCAGTCATTCGGCTTTCTGGTCCTCATGTTGTGGATATAGTTAAAACGCTTTGTGGTTGTTTACCTAAAGCACGCTTTATGCATTATGGAAACCTTACTGCTCGTGATGGTAGTTTTTTAGATTCTGCTTTAACTGTTTTCTTTCCTGCTCCTCATAGTTTTACGGGAGAAGATTGTGCAGAATTCCATTTGCATGGAGGAAAAGCTGTTGTTAATCGTTTTTTCGATGAATTGTCGACATTTTCTGGATGCCGTATTGCAGAGGCAGGAGAATTTTCACGCCGTGCTTTTATGGAGGGAAAATTAGATCTTGTTCAGGCAGAAGGTCTTGCTGATTTAATAGAAGCGGAAACGGAAAGCCAGCGTCGTTTAGCTGTTATGGGTACAAGTGGACATTTAACGACGCTTTATCGTGATTGGCGCCATAAACTTATGAAGGTTCGTGCTTTTATTGAAGCAGAACTTGATTTTGTGGATGAAGCAGATGTTCCAAACGCAATATCTGATAAAGTTTGGAAAGATGTTAAAGATCTTTGTACTTCTCTTCGAGAACATATTATTGAAGGAGAGCGTGCGAGTATTTTACGTGATGGATTAAAAATTGTTATTGCTGGTGCTCCTAATTCTGGAAAATCAAGCATTATGAATCGTCTTTCAGGAAGATCTGTTGCTATTGTAACAGAAGAAGCAGGAACAACCCGTGATGCTTTAGAAATGAGACTTATTCTTGGTGGTTTACCTGTTTTTTTAACCGATACTGCTGGTTTTAGAAAAACAGAAAATAAAATAGAACAGATGGGAATAGAAGTTGCTAAGCAGCATGTTAGGGAAGCTGATTTGGTTATTTTGGTTTATGATATAGGAAATCCTGAGAAAGTTGATTTACCAGAAACATCGGCTGAAATATGGTGTGTTGGCAATAAACTTGATCTTTATGAAAAAAATGATCAACGTTGGTCTATACAATTTTCTGCATTAACTGGTTTAAATTTTGATTGTTTTATCAAAGAACTTGAATCATTTTGCCATCATCGTGCTTCTGAAGTTGGAAATCTTGTTCCAGCACGTAAAAGGCAACTTCAACTACTAAAGGAAGCTGTTAAAGAGATTGAACATTCTCTCAATTATCATTCTCTTGATCTCAGTTTACGTGCAGAACATCTCCGACGTGCAAGTGATTTTCTTGGAAAAATTACGGGAGATATTGATGTTGAAGATTTGCTTGATATTATTTTTTCAGAATTTTGTGTTGGTAAATAATGATTCACGTGAAACATTGATTATTTCATAGACAGATTATAAAGATTATGTAATTTATATCTTGTTTCACGTGAAACCTTAGAATATTTTCTACGGAATGAATTAAATGCAATCATATGATGTTGTTATTGTTGGTGGTGGTCATGCTGGCTGTGAAGCGGCTTCAGCTTCAGCACGTGTAGGAGCAAAAACAGCGCTTGTTACACATAAAATATCCGCATTGGGAACAATGTCATGTAATCCTGCTATTGGTGGTCTTGGAAAAGGGCATCTGGTTCGTGAAATAGATGCGTTGGATGGTCTCATGGGAAGGGCAGCAGATGCTGCTGGAATTCAGTTTAGACTCCTTAATAGACGTAAAGGACCGGCAGTAAGAGGACCACGGACACAGGCAGATAGACAACTCTATAAGGAAGCAATTCAAAAACTCTTAAAAGAACAAGAAAGTCTTACTCTTATTGAAGATGAAGTACTTGATTTGATTGTTAAAGATAATTGTGTATCTGGTGTTATTTTAAAAAAACAAGGAACAATTTTTTCTAGTGCTGTTGTTTTAACAACAGGTACGTTTTTAAATGGCTTTATTCATATTGGTAATAAAACATGGGCCGCTGGTCGTATGGGAGATCAGTCAAGTGTAAAACTTGCTGAACATTTGAAAAAATATCATATAAAACTTGGACGATTAAAAACAGGAACCCCTGCTCGTTTGAGTAAAAAAACAATTGCTTGGGAAGCTCTCCAAAAACAACAAGCAGATGAAAATCCCATACCCTTTTCTCTTTTAACAGAGAAAATTGAACAACCACAAATTGAATGTGCAATAACACGTACAAATGAGAAAACACATCAAATTATTCGCGATAATATTTATCGTTCTGCTTTATATTCTGGAAATATTGAAGGATTAGGACCACGTTATTGTCCTTCTGTTGAAGATAAAATTGTTAAATTTGGGGAACGTGATGGACATCAGATTTTTTTAGAACCAGAAGGATTAAATGATGATACCGTTTATCCGAATGGTCTTTCTACTTCTCTTCCTGAAGATGTGCAAATTTCTCTATTGAAAACCATTGAAGGATTAGAAAATGCTAAAGTTTTGCAACCTGGTTATGCTATTGAATATGATTTTGTTAATCCACAACAATTAACAAGAAGCTTAGAATTACGTTCTTTATCGGGTTTGTTTTTAGCGGGACAAATAAATGGCACAACAGGATATGAAGAAGCAGCTGCACAAGGTCTTTTGGCTGGATTGAATGCTGCGCGTAAAGTAGGTAAATTAGATGAAATACTTATAAGTCGTTCTACGGCTTATATTGGTGTTATGGTTGATGATTTGGTTTCACGTGGTGTTTGTGAACCTTATAGAATGTTTACATCACGTGCTGAATTTCGTTTATCTTTACGATCTGATAATGCTGATACGCGTTTAACACCTTTGGCACAAGAATGGGGTATTGTGAGTAAAGTACGTTGGGATTGTTATCGGGAAAAACAACAGCGACTTGATCAAGCACGATCAATGTGTCAAAATCTCTTTTTAACACCTAATGAAGCTTCTGCTCGTGGATTACATGTTAATCATGATGGGATTCGTCGTTCAGCTTATGATTTTCTTGCTTATCCTCATATGACTTTAGAGCGTCTTGCAGATTTTTGGCCACAATTACAAACAATTGATTCTAAAACAGCAGAATCTTTAGAAATTGAAGCGCAATATGCGGTTTATTTAGATAAACAAGCACAAGATATTGCCTCTCTTCAGAGAGATGAACGTTTAGAAATTCCTTCTTCTCTTGATATTCAGGCAATTTCAGGTCTTTCAAATGAACTTAAATCAAAAATTCAAGAAATATCGCCGCGTTCAATTGCTGATGCACAAAAAATTGATGGTATGACACCCGCTGCTTTGTCACTTATTATTACATATATTCAACGTCAACGACGTGAAAAGGCTAAAACAGCTTAATGGATTTTTCTACAGAACAAAAATATCAACAACTATTAAATATTATTCCTTCTGTTTCACGTGAAACGATGGAAAATTTGATTCAGTTTGAGTCTTTAATCATTCAATGGAATGCGCATATTAATTTAATATCTGCTGCGACAATACCAGATCTATGGACACGACATATTTTAGATTCAGCACAAATTTTTCCTTTGTATGCTCATTCTTTACATTGGTGTGATTTAGGATCAGGAGGAGGTTTTCCTGCAATTGTGATTGCTATTTTTCTGAAAGAAAAAAAAGCAGGGCATATTCATCTTGTTGAGAGTAATGGAAAAAAAGTTGCTTTTTTGCGAACAGTTATTGCTCAACTTAATCTTCCAGCAACAGTTTATCACGCTAGGATTGAAGATATATATCAAAAAATTCCTATATCTGATATTATAACGGCACGAGGATTAGCGCCACTCAATGTTCTTTTACAACTTATTTTTCCTTTATCAACAGAAAAAACCGTAGCTCTTTTGCAAAAAGGTCGGGATTACGCTACAGAAATAAAAAATGCCTCTGCCAATTGGCACTTTGATCTGTTAAAACATAAAAGTAAAGTTGATGAAAATTCTGTTATTTTGGAAATTTCTCATATTCGATCATATAGAGGGTAGAGCAAAATGAGCGAAACACGAATTATCGCTATTGCAAACCAAAAGGGTGGAGTCGGAAAAACAACCACAGCTATTAATCTTGCTACAGCTTTAGCGGCTATTGGTGAAAATGTCCTTATTATGGATGTTGATCCACAAGGTAATGCTAGTACAGGTTTAGGGATTGATCGTAATAACCGTCCTTTATCTTCTTATGATGTTTTGGTTTCAGGTGTTTCAATTACACAAGCCGCTTTAAAAACAGCCGTACCCAATCTTTATATAGTTCCCTCTACACTTGATCTCTTAGGTGTGGAAATGGAAATTTCTTCATCAAAAGATCGCATACAACGCTTACGTAAAGCTCTCTATGATGATCCGGAAATGGAAAAAAAATTCAATTATATTTTAATTGATTGTCCACCATCGCTTAATCTTCTTACTCTTAATGCTATGGGAGCTGCAGATTCTGTTTTAGTGCCTATGCAATGTGAATTTTTAGCACTTGAAGGTTTAAGTCAATTACTTGAAACAGTAAAACAAGTGCGATCCGTACTTAATCCCTCTTTAGAAATTCAAGGTATCGTTCTAACAATGTATGATGGACGTAATAATCTTTCAAATCAAGTTGTTGAAGATGTACGCTCTTTTATGGGAGATAAAGTTTATCGTACTGTTATTCCACGAAATGTAAGAGTATCAGAAGCGCCTTCTTTTGGTAAACCTGTATTGCTTTACGATCTCAAATGTGCTGGTAGCCAAGCTTATTTACGTCTAGCATCTGAAATGATTCAACGTGAAAAACAAGCACGCGCTGCTGCTTAGAAATATAAAAAATAATCTAAAAATTCAAAGAGCAAAATTATGAATGATGATCTATCAAAAAAAAGACTAGGCCGTGGATTAGCAGCATTGATTGGAGATATCAATTTAAACAACAATTTTGCACGTTCACCAAGTTTTGATAAATTAACCGAATCCGGTAGCATTTCTGAACAGTTTATCCCTCTTGAATCTATTTCATGTAATCCTCATAATCCACGGCGTCATTTTACTGAAACAGAACTTGATAATTTGGCACAATCAATTCGTCAGCACGGTGTGGTTCAACCTGTTATTGTCAGACCTTTAAGAGATTATCCTCATCGGTTTGAATTGATCGCTGGTGAACGGCGTTGGCGTGCTGCACAACGTGCAAATTTAAGTCAATTACCTGTTATTGTTCGTGATGTAGATGATAAAACTGCTTTGGAATTGGCTATTATTGAAAATGTTCAGCGTGCAGATCTTAATCCTATCGAAGAAGCAAAGGGATATGAGATGCTTATAAATGAACACGGTTATACGCAAGTAGATTTAGCACAAGTTATAGGAAAAAGTCGTAGTCATGTTGCAAATACACTTCGTTTGTTAAAACTTCCAGAAAAGGTACAACAATTCTTAACTGATGGGCAACTTTCCGCAGGTCATGCACGTTGTCTTATAACCGTTGATAATCCACAAGATTTAGCTGAGAAAATTATTCGTGAAGGGCTTTCTGTACGTCAAACAGAAATACTTGCATATGAGCAAGCTAATCCTAAAACTAAAAAACGTACCAATATGGAGAAAGATGCTGAAACAAAATCTTTAGAAAAATTACTTGCAGATGTGATTGGAATGAAAGTTATTATTAGACATGGTAAAAAAGGTGGCGATTTAAAAATACATTACTCTTCATTAGAACAATTAGATGAAATTTGTCGACGTTTACAAAGTTAACCAATTGTTCTAAAAAGATTTTTTTAACAGTTATCTTTTAAAATTTTTATTATTCTATACATATGCTCTTTAGCAAATTCTATATTACTTGAAGGTAAAAAGTTTTTTTCATAAGTAGGATTTTCTTTATCAGTAAGTATATATAATGTCGCTTGAAGTGCGAAGTGAGCCACAACAAATTCTTTCGGTGTTATATTATTTTCTGTTAAAATATTTACAAGTTTTGGTTTACTAGAAATATAGGCAGTGTATTTTTCAATATTATCATTATAAGTATTGAGATCACTTTTTGTATTTGTTTGTTCTGGTTCTGAAGATAAATTTTTACATTCTGCTTTGATTTTTTCCAGCTTTAAAAGAAGATCTTCTGTTAAGGGATAATTTGCAATGAAAGGCGGTATAAAAGAAAGATCATCTATTTCTTGTTTTTTTTCTTGAGCGTATGATACAAAAGGAAAAATGCAGAAAAAGCACAATAGAATTTTAAACATGACTAAAAATTATCCTTTCTTTTTTGGATTTCAATAAATATTTTCTCGTCTATTATTCCTTATTGTTAGAAAAACATTTGTAAATATAATCGAAATAAAAACAATTATTAGGAATGATAAAAACACGGTGATTTTTTAATGCACGGACTTTTTTATTAGATTAATGGGATGATATTTTCTAACGTCTCATAACTGATTAGTTTCTCAAAATGAGTTCTTCACAGCTCTCTAAAAGAATTGTAGCTTTGTAAAAATGTTTTTTAACAAATTCAAGATTGTTTAGAAATATAGTATTTTTCTCAGTAGAATATTCCTTTTCAGGTACAAATATAAGAAGCGTTGATATTTCTTTAAGTGCTAAGGTTCCAGCAGCAAAATCTTTCGGTGTGATATTATTTTCTTTTAAAATATTCACAAGTTTTGGTTTACTAGAAATATAGGTAGTGTAGTTTTCAATACTAGAGTGGATACTAGAATCATAAGTGATAAGATGATTTTTTGTTTCTGGGAGTAAATTTTTACATTCTTTTTCAATTTTTTCCAGCTTTAAAAGAAAATCTTCTGTTAAGGGATAATTTGCAATGAGAGATGGTATAAGAGAAGAATTATCTGTTTCATTTTCCTCTGCCTTTGTTTGTTGAATATGTATCACGAAAAGAAAAAGGAGGAACAAACGTAATACGAACTTAAGCATGGTTAAAAATTATCCTTTCTTCTTCGAACTTCAGCAAAAACTTCTTCATCTGTTTCTTCTTCCATTCCAAGGTTTCTTCGCAACACACTATCATCCCAGCGGAGAAAGGGATTGGTGGATTTTTCTTGCCCTAAAGTAACAGGTAAAGTCATAGCGTTTTTTGCACGTAGCAAAAAAACTTCCTCTATTCTTTGGTGGAGTTTTTTATTATGTGGGTCAATTGTTAGTGCGAAAAGAGCATTATTTTTTGTATATTCATGTCCACAATAGAGAAGTGTTTTATCAGGAAGTTTACGAAGTTTTTTTAAAGAATTCAGCATTTGTGCTGGTGTTCCTTCGAAAAGACGTCCACAGCCCAATGAAAAAAGTGTATCTCCAGCAAAGAGTAAACTCTTTTCAGGAAAATAGTAAGATAATGCGCCTAAAGTATGACCAGGTGTTGAAAGAGCTAAAAGCAGGTGTGTGCCAAAGAAAAAACTTTCATCAGGCTGAAGTGTTTGATCAAGATGATTGATTTTTTCTTTTTCTGCTTCTGGCCCGATAACCGTAGCGTTGTAAACTTGTTTTAATTCTGATAGGGCTTCTACATGGTCGTGATGATGATGGGTTACAAAAATAGTGTTAAGTGTCCAATTGTGGCGCTTTAAAGCATTGTGAATCGCTTTACTTTCAGGAGCATCTATTGCAGCTGTCATACCACTTTTTTCATCATGAACGAGTACACCGAAATTATCTTTTCGACAGATAAACTGTTCAATCAACATATTTTTTCTCCTGAACAGTGTTTAGCGATGAATCTATAAAATAATCGGTAGTGGTGAATTTTTTAAGAATCAGATTTGTCCTCTTCTGTAAAAAGTCCTTCTGAATGTTTTATAATGATAGGCATTTGGGTAAGCATGAAAAGGACTGTTATAGGCATGACACCAAATACTTTGAAATTAGTCCAGAAATTATCGCTAAAATTGCGCCAAATGATTTCATTCAAAATAGCAAGAAAAACGAAAAAAAACGCCCAACGATAGGTCAGTTTTTGCCAACCTAAATCATCAAGTTTTAAGGTAGAATCAAAAGCATAACGTAAAAGTGGTTTTTTAAAAAACATCCCACCAAAAAGTATAAAAGCAAATAAGATATTAATGATTGTTGGTTTCATTTTTATGAAAGTTTCATTATGAAGCCAGAGAGTTAAAAAGCCAAAAACTAAAACAAATATTCCCGAAATAAGAGGCATAATAGGAATTTGTCTTACAAGTATCCATGATAAGCTTAGAGAAATAATAATCGCTCCCATGAAAATAGCTGTTGCAGGGAAAATAGGTTTGTTAAAATTTTGAAAAAATCCAATGTTTTTTATTAACCATTCTCCTTTGTAATTGGCAAAAAAGAAGGCAACTAATGGACCCATTTCCAAGAAAAACTTAAATTTGGGTGAGAGAGAAACTTTCTTATTATTATTCATATTTTTTTCAGAATTATTGTGTGAATTAGGATTAGACAAAGGCTGTTTCATGCGTGTTTTCCTGCGATAGTTTCGGCAAAGTCAGAAGCAGAAAAGGGTTGAAGATCTTCAATATCTTCTCCTATGCCGATAAAATAAACGGGTAATTTATATTTTGCTGCGATAGCGACAAGAATTCCTCCTCGTGCAGTCCCATCTAGCTTTGTCATGACTAAACCATTAACACCAGCAATATCGCGGAAAATATCCACTTGGTTGAGTGCATTTTGTCCGGTTGTTGCATCAAGCGTTTGAAGGATTGTATGGGGTGCTTGGGGGGTGTGTTTTTTTAAAACACGAATAATTTTTGCCAACTCATCCATTAATTCAGATTTATTTTGTAAACGTCCTGCTGTATCAATAATTAATATATCACTGTTTGCTTTTTTTGCTTTCTCAAAAGCATCAAAAGCTAAACTTGCGGCATCTGCACCCAATTTTGTCGAAATGACAGGAGAACCGGTGCGCTCACCCCAAATATGCAGTTGCTCAATAGCAGCGGCTCGGAAAGTATCACCAGCTGCAAGCATAACTTTTAATCCCCCTGCTGTTAATTTGGCTGCAAGTTTTCCAATAGTTGTCGTTTTTCCAGTGCCATTTACACCTACCAGCAAAATAACATGAGGCTTATGGCTAAGATCAAGTTCTAATGGTATTGCAACAGGTTCTAGAACTTTTTTTATCTCATCAGCTACAATAGTATGAATGTCATTTGGAGAGAGGTCTTTTCCATAACGGCTGGAAGATAAAGTATTTGTGATGCGTGTTGCCGTCTCTACACCTATGTCAGCTTGGATAAGAATATCTTCGAGCTCTTGCAATGTATCTTCATCAAGTTTTCTTTTAACAAAGAGATCGCCAATTGATCCGCTTAAGCGTTGTGAAGAAAGGGATAGACCTTTTTTTAGGCGCCCAAACCACGCTACCTTTTTTTGTTCAACAGAAGGTTCATATAAAATTTCTTCATTCTTTTTTTCACGGATGTTGTCTGTGACAATAATTTTACCAGAAAGGGGAATTTTATCAGAATGGGCTTCTAAAGATGAGGATTTTTCATCATATTTTGTAAGTATTGACTCTGGATTTTTTGTTTGTTCTTCTTTTTCTGTGTCTATAGAAACTTGGTTATTTTTTGTCTTTTCATTTTTGTCTTTATTTTCTTCTATTATATCGCTTTTATCAGGAATAGAAATCTGTTGTTCAATTTCTTGCTCTTGAGATTTGTTAAAAGAGAATATTTTTTTTATAAAAGATTTCGTCATAAGAATTTTCCTGCTCAAGCAGCGTTTAACTTTGGAGGGACAGCAATCAATTTATCGCCATCATGATCAACTATAAGGGCTTGAACAATTGTTCCTGCTTTTGCACCTTTAACTTGTACAAGAGTATAATCTTCTGTTCGTCCGATTTCATCTTTTTCAACGAGAATTGTTTGTAGACTGTTTTGTAAATGAGCAAGATGCTTTTGGTAAGCCATTTCACCTGCTTTACGCAATTTTTCAGCACGCATCTTAACTATTTTACGGTTTATTTGTGGCATACGTGCGGCAGGTGTTCCTTCTCTTGGACTAAAGGGGAAGACATGGAGATGGGTTAAATTACAATCTTTGATTAAAACAAGACTGTTTTGAAACATTTCTTCTGTTTCTGTAGGAAAACCAGCAATTAAGTCAGCACCATAAACCATTGTAGGACGTTTGGCACGCAATTCTTGGCAAAATTGAATGGCATGTTCGCGCAGATGACGCCGTTTCATCCGTTTTAAAATCATATTATCACCTGCTTGCAAAGATAAATGCAAATGGGGCATGATTCTTTTTTCATAAGCTAAAAGATTGATGAGTTCTTCGTCTGCTTCAATAGAGTCAATAGATGAGAGGCGTAAACGTGTTAAGTCAGGGACATGATGCAAAATTGCTGAAGTTAATTTTCCTAGAGTAGCTTTTCCAGGAAGATCGTGGCCATAACTTGTAAGGTCAACACCTGTAAGGACCACCTCTTGGATACCCCCACCTATAAGCTTTTTAATTTGTTCTATGACAGCACCCATGGGAACTGAACGAGATGGTCCTCGTCCATAAGGAATAATGCAAAATGTACAGCGATGATCACATCCGTTTTGTACTTGTACAAAAGCGCGGGTGCGCTCTTGCATTGCATTGACCATATGTGGAGCAATTTTTTGTACTTCCATAATGTCATTGATACGCACCTTTTCAGAATGATTAATACCAAAATCAGGAAGTTGACGATAAGAATGGGCGTGAAGTTTATCTTCGTTTCCTAAAACGAGATCCACTTCTGTCATTGAGGCAAAATTTTGTGCTTCTGTTTGGGCTGCACACCCTGTTACAATGATACGTGCACGGGGATTTTCACGTCGTGCTTTGCGGATAGCTTGTTTTGCTTGTCGTACAGCTTCGGCAGTGACAGCGCAGGTATTAAAAATAATCGCACCATCTTTGAGCTGCTCTAACCCTGAAGAAGTACTTTCTTTGCGAATGATTTCCGATTCGTAGCTATTGAGTCGACAACCAAAAGTTACAATTTCTATTGCCATCAGGAGTGATCCTTTTTGTAGTCCCCTGTTAAAGGGCTTAAAAAACCACTAAATTGATATTTTATTGGTCCTGTCATAATAATGTGATCGTCTTCTCGGTAAAAAATATTAAGTGTTCCCCTTGGTAAGTTTACATCGATATGGCGCTCTGTAAGACCACGTCGATAAGCAGCTACTGCACTTGCACAAGCAGCGCTCCCACATGCTTGTGTTAATCCAGCTCCTCTCTCCCATGTGCGTAAATTTAGACTTTTCTTTGACGTTATGCAAGCAATGGAAATATTGCACCGTTCAGGAAACAGGGGATCATGTTCAAGTTTGGGCCCATATTTTTCTAATGGAATATGTTCAATATCATTTTCAACAAAAAAGATAGCATGGAGATTGCCAATGGATATGAGACAAGCATCTTTTAGGGGACCAGCCGTAATTTCTACGTGATTGGTATCAACTATTTCACGTGAAACAGGCATCTCTTTTGCATTGAAGTTTGGGCATCCCATATCAACAGAAATGAGATTATCGGTTTGGTATTTCCCTTTAATAATTCCAGCGGGAGTTTCTAAATGAAATTTTTCACCAAAATTGTGATCTTTAAGCCATGCAATGACACAGCGGGTACCATTGCCACAAGCTTTAGCCATTGACCCGTCGGCATTCCATATTTCTATGCGGAAGTCGGCTTTTTTTTGGGTTGGTGTGTGGATAGCCATGATTTGATCAAAATGCATTTCAGGATCTGCTGATAAAGCAAGGATTGCTTGTGGTGTAAGAGCATGAGTGCTTTCACGCATATCAACAACAATAATTTGATTTCCAAGACCGTCCATTTTGCTAAATGGCGTTTTCATGAAACTTCTCTATTTCTAATGATTACTTATAAAAAAATATATGACTGAAAATATTATAAATTTCTAGTGTTTAATCAATATAAAAATGGGTACATAAATTATTTCGTTTAAAATAAGTAATTTTAACCTGTTTTTTTTAATTTGTTAATTTATCTTTGTAACCATAACAAATATTCACTTATTTTTTTTGTGAACTTATTTATTGTCATAGGAGAGAGTATAGATATGGCGTTTTCAAAAATTTCGTTTTTCGTTGCACTATCAACTGTAATGTTTTTAGGGGGATGTTCAACAACACGGTTTGACGGTAATGACGATGGTAACGCATTAGAAGTTTTTTATCCATCTCAACAAATGACAATATTGGAAGCGTCTGATCTCTCGTCTACTTCTTCGCCTATATCTGAAGATGCAAACGCTTCGATGTATGAAAAAGGAGATTCACAGAGCGATGGACGAATAGCTAGTCTCGAATTGCCAAGCAATGCCACTGATTTATTTCCTGCAAGTATTGCTGGGGTATGGAATCTTTCTATGGAAGGAAAAGTTTGCCGGATTGCAACGCCACAAACAAAGTTTGGACAAGGGTACCGTGCTGGTCCTTTACACTGTCCAGGAATTGCTTCCCAAGTGAGGTCGTGGGCTGTTAAAGGAAAAAGATTATATTTTTATAATAAATCTGGACGTGTTATCCTTGCTCTTTATTCTTCAAAAGTTGATCATTTTGAGGGACGTACACTTGATGATCATCCCGTTATTTTAAGTCGTTAATCATTTTTGATCGTTTATGACAAAATAAACTAGACGGACAGATTCGTGAAAAGTATTTGTATTTTTCATTGAGATCGGTTTGAAAAAGGTTTTTTGGATGATTCTCGTTTCAACACGTTATAAGGAGCTTGTCGATAAAGGAGAGGTTTGTTTCGATACCGCTCAATTAGCTATAACAGAAAATTTTGATCATTTATTAAAAAAAATTGCGGAACAAAATATCTCTCGTCCTTGGCCTTCTATATTTTGTTCTTTCTTTAATAGAATATTTAAAAGGAAAAAACGAAATATTTCTTGTGTTGTAAAACAAGGAGATGAAACAGGTTTTTTTCAGGGATTGTATATTTATGGTGAAGTAGGACGGGGCAAAACCATGCTGATGGATTTGTTCTTTTCTTGTTTGCCGAAAGGTCATAAAAAGCGTGCCCATTTTAATGATTTTATGGCTGATGTGCATGAGCGTATTAATTTTTATCGTCAATCATCTGGGTGTGCAAAATTTAAACAGGATAATCCTATTTTAGCTGTTGCTGAGGATCTAGCACGAGAAGCAAAGGTACTTTGTTTTGATGAGTTTAGTGTAACAGATATTGCTGATGCTATGGTGTTGGGGCGGCTTATTTCTGCATTGTTTGACAAAGGAATTTTCTTTATTGCCACCTCAAACGTGGCGCCGGATAACCTTTATTGTAACGGTTTAAATCGTGAACTCTTTTTACCTTTTATTCAGGTTTTAAAAGCATATGTTCGCGTTGTTAATCTTGATGCAAAAACAGATTATCGCCTTGAAAAATCAAATCTACAACAGGTGTATGTGTCGCCGTTGGGGGTTAAAGCAAATGAATATATGGATCAAGCATGGTCACTTGTATTACAAGGACATAAGGAGAGATCTGATGAGCTTTCTATAAAAGGGCGCTTTATTCCTATTCCGCGCTTTGGTGCAGGATGTGCACGTTTTGATTATGGGGATTTATGTGCAAAGCCTTTGGCCGCAGCTGAATATTTGTTATTAGGGGAGCGTTATCATACGATTTTTATTGATAATGTACCGGTCATGGATGATACATGTCGCAATGAAACAAAACGGTTTATTTTGCTTATTGATATTCTTTATGAGCGCCACATACGGTTGTTTATGTCGGCGGCGGCAGGGATAGGAGATTTGTATAAAGGGCATGCGCAGATTACGGAAACATTTGAATTTCAAAGAACACAATCACGTCTTTTCGAAATGCAAAGCTACGATTATTTAAAACTTTGGGAAGAACATTTTCTTTTGAAGAAGAAGCATTGATTATACTTTTACCTTTACGTAAACTGTAAAAACAATAACTTTTTGAAATTAAAGAAATATAATAATTCTGTTGTATTTTTTTTAAATTCACTTTATCGATACATCGTGATAATTTTCTAATAGTTGTTTCAGCGGAGGGTTGTTGTTTCTGTAAGGAGATAAATTTGTAAATTTCATTTCTTTACTCCTTTTTATGATATTGTTTGAATATGGTTGAAGTCAAAAATATTCAGTATACGGACGCTGATGGGTGTGCGCTGAATTATCTAAAAGTTAGGAAAAAATAAAATGGCACGAAAAAAAATAGCTCTCATTGGTTCAGGTATGATTGGTGGTACTTTAGCACATATTATTGGGCTTAAAGAGCTTGCTGATGTTATCTTATTTGATATTGCAGAAGGTGTACCTCAAGGTAAAGCTCTAGATATCGCCGAATCCTCACCTGTTGACGGTTTTGATATTAGTCTAAAAGGTGCTAATGCTTATGAAGCAATTGAAGGTGCTGATGTTGTTATTGTAACAGCAGGCGTTGCGCGAAAACCTGGTATGAGCCGTGATGAACTTTTGGGTATTAATTTAAAGGTTATGGAACAAGTTGGAGCTGGAATTAAAAAATACGCTTCTTCGGCGTTTGTTATTTGTATTACCAATCCCCTTGATGCGATGGTGTGGGCATTGCAGAAATTTTCAGGTCTTCCTACACATAAAGTGGTTGGTATGGCTGGTGTTCTTGATTCAGCGCGTTTTCGTCATTTCTTATCTGAGGAATTTAAGGTCTCTATTAAAGATGTGACAGCGTTTGTTTTAGGGGGTCACGGTGATACAATGGTTCCTCTCGTGCGTTATTCAACGGTTGGTGGTATTTCTTTGCCGGATCTTGTAAAGATGGGCTGGACAACACAGGAAAGAATTGATCAAATTATCCAGCGTACCCGTGATGGCGGTGCAGAAATTATTGGTTTGTTAAAAACAGGTTCTGCTTATTATGCACCAGCAGCTTCTGCTGTTTCTATGGCTGAGGCTTATCTAAAGGACACTAAGCGTGTTGTGCCTGTTGCAGCTTATCTTTCAGGGGAATATGGGGTTAATGATACCTACGTTGGTGTTCCTGTTGTACTTGGTGCAGGTGGTGTTGAAAGGGTCATTGAAATTGATCTTGATAAAGAAGAAAGAGGTGCTTTTGATCATTCAGTAAATGCGGTTAAAAAGCTTTGTGAAGCTTGTATTGCTCTTGTGCCTAGTCTCAAGTAAATTGAACAAGATTTAATTCATTAAATAAGTATTTAGAATATTAAAACTTTAGGATTAATAATGATCCATAAAAGAAAAGGACAAATGCATGAATATCCATGAGTATCAGGCCAAACGTCTGCTTCATGAATATGGAGCACCAATTGCAAATGGTGTCGCTGTTTATTCTGTAGAGCAAGCTGAAACATGGGCGGAAAAATTGCCCGGACCTCTCTATGTGGTTAAAAGTCAGATACACGCTGGTGGTCGTGGTAAGGGTAAGTTTAAAGAACTTGGTCCTGATGCAAAGGGTGGTGTTCGGCTTGCACAATCTGTTGAAGAAGTTGTTGCAAATGTTCAAGAAATGCTTGGAAAGACTTTGGTAACTAAACAAACTGGTCCAGAAGGTAAGCAGGTCAACCGCCTTTATATTGAAGACGGTGCCGATATTGAACGGGAGCTTTATCTTTCACTTTTGGTTGATCGTAGCGTTGGTCGAATTGCTTTTGTTGTTTCAACAGAAGGTGGAATGGATATTGAAACGGTTGCTGAAGAAACACCAGAAAAAATATTCACACTTCCCATTGATGCTGTAGAGGGTGTTACTTCTGCTGATTGTGCAAGACTTTGTGATGCGTTAAAACTACAAAGTAGTGCGCGAGAAGATGGTGAAAAGCTTTTTCCAATTCTCTATAAGGCATTTTGTGAAAAAGATATGAGCCTTTTAGAAATCAATCCGCTTATTGTGATGAAAGATGGTCACTTGCGTGTTCTTGATGCGAAAGTGTCTTTTGACAATAATGCTTTGTTTCGTCATCCAGATATTTTAGAATTGCGCGATCTTTCAGAAGAAGATCCAAAGGAAATAGAAGCATCAAAGCATGATCTTGCTTATGTTGCTCTTGAGGGTACGATTGGTTGCATGGTTAATGGTGCTGGGCTTGCTATGGCAACAATGGATATCATTAAGCTTTATGGAGCTGAGCCGGCAAATTTTTTGGATGTTGGTGGTGGGGCATCAAAAGAAAAGGTGACAGCAGCTTTTAAGATTATTACGGCCGATCCAAATGTTAAGGGCATTTTGGTTAACATTTTTGGTGGTATTATGCGTTGTGATGTTATTGCTGAAGGTGTGGTTGCTGCTGTTCGTGAGGTTGGTTTAAAAGTTCCCTTGGTTGTTCGTCTTGAAGGCACTAATGTTGATAAGGGTAAAGAAATTATCAATGAGAGTGGTTTGAATGTTATTCCTGCTGATGATTTAGATGATGCTGCCCAAAAAATTGTTGCAGCTGTGAAGGGAGCTTAAGCTATGTCAATTCTTGTGAATAAAAAGACAAAAGTTCTCGTTCAAGGGCTTACAGGAAAAACAGGAACATTTCATACAGAACAGGCGCTTGCTTATCATGGTACACAAATGGTTGGTGGCGTTAATCCTAAAAAGGGTGGAGAAACATGGGAAGGTTCAAAGGGCGAAACTCTTCCTATCTTTGCTAATGTTGCAGAAGCAAAAGAAAAAACAGGCGCGGATGCTTCCGTTATTTATGTTCCTCCTGCAGGGGCTGCGGCAGCTATTATAGAGGCTATTGAAGCTGAAGTTCGTTTAATTATCTGTATTACGGAAGGTATTCCCGTTATGGATATGGTTAAAGTGAAGGCGCGATTAGAAAACTCAAAGTCTCGTCTTATTGGTCCTAATTGCCCCGGTATTCTCACACCCAATGAATGTAAAATTGGTATTATGCCTGGTTCTATTTTTAGAAAAGGTTCTGTTGGAGTTGTCTCGAGGTCGGGAACTTTAACTTATGAAGCCGTTTTTCAAACGAGTCAGGAAGGTCTCGGACAAACAACTGCGATAGGGATTGGTGGTGATCCTGTTAAGGGTACTGAATTTATTGATGTGTTGGAAATGTTTTTAGCAGATGATGAAACCCAGTCTATTGTTATGATTGGTGAGATTGGTGGTTCTGCTGAAGAAGAAGCAGCACAGTTTTTGCAAGATGAAGCAAGAAAAGGTCGTAAAAAGCCAGTTGTTGGCTTTATTGCTGGCCGTACGGCTCCTCCAGGACGTACAATGGGACATGCTGGCGCTGTTATTTCTGGTGGTAAAGGTGGGGCAGAAGATAAAATTGCGGCAATGGAATCCGCCGGAATTCGGGTTTCTCCTTCACCATCACAGATAGGTAAGACTTTGATGTCAGTTTTAAAAGGCTAAAAGAAAATTTCACCTGAATAAGAATATGTTCTTATATTCAGGTGAAAAAAATTTGAATATAAAAAGGTAAAGCTTTTTTGAATGTTCGAACCCTCACTTGCTTTGTAAGCATTTAAAGGTCGAAAAGAGATATGAGGAGACGGAATAAATGTTCCGGAGAGGTATATGGCAAGGCAGGACGAGATAAATAGTCTTTTTGCACAGACGTCATTTCTTTATGGTGGGAATGCGGATTATATAGATCAACTTTATGCCCAGTATGAAAAAGATCCTACCAGTGTTGATTCACAGTGGCGTGCTTTTTTTGCAGGCCTTCATGATAACAAAGAAGATGTTCTCAAAAATGCTGAAGGAGCAACATGGCAACATGATCATTGGCCATTAAAGGCGGATGGCGAGTTGGTTTCTGCTCTTGATGGTGATTGGTCTTCTCTCGAAAAATATCTTGGTGATAAATTAAAAGAAAAAGCAGTAACGGGTGCTGCTCAAAAGGGAAGAATTTCCGGTGAACAAGATATTATTCGTGCAACACGTGATTCTGTTCATGCAATTATGATGATTCGTGCGTTTCGAGCACGGGGGCATCTCCATGCGCAGCTTGATCCTCTTAAATTGGCAGAAAAATTAGAGGATTATAAGGAACTTTCTCCAGAAGCTTATGGTTTTACTCCAGCTGATTATGAGCGTCCCATTTTTATTGATAATATTTTAGGGTTGGAATATGCAACTATTCCGCAAATGCTTGAGATTCTCAATCGTACCTATTGTTCAACAATCGGTGTGGAATATATGCATGTTTCTGATCCGGTTCAGAAAGCATGGCTTCAAGAACGCATTGAGGGGCGAGATAAGAAAATGGCTTTCACACAACAAGATAAGAAAGCTATCCTGAATAAGCTTATTCAGGCAGAAGGATTCGAACAGTTTTTAGACACTAAATATAAAGGTACGAAGCGTTTTGGACTCGATGGTGGTGAAGCGCTGATTCCTGCTCTTGAACAAATTATTAAATGTGGTAGTACTTTAGGGGTGCAAGAAGTTATTTTAGGAATGGCACATCGTGGTCGTTTAAATGTTCTTTCACAAGTTCTTGCCAAACCGCATAGAGCTATTTTTCATGAATTCAAAGGGGGATCTTATAAGCCTGATGATGTGGAGGGATCCGGTGATGTTAAATATCATTTGGGAACTACCGCTGATCTGAACTTTGATGGTAAAAAAGTTCACTTATCGCTGTTGGCTAATCCATCTCATCTTGAGATTGTTGATCCGGTTGTTATGGGGAAAGCACGTGCTAAACAAGATCAACTTGTAAGACCTACGCATACTGATTCACTCCCTTTAAGTGAGCGTTCAAAAGTGTTGCCATTGCTTATTCATGGTGATGCTGCTTTTGCAGGACAAGGTGTTATCCAAGAAACTTTTGGTCTTTCAGGTCTTAAAGGTTATCGTGTTGCAGGTTCACTTCATGTTATTATCAATAATCAGATTGGGTTTACAACATCTCCACATTTTTCACGTTCTTCGCCTTATCCATCAGATGTTGCAAAAATGATTGATGCACCAATTTTCCATGTGAATGGTGATGATCCTGAGGCTGTTGTTTTTGTTGCCAAAATAGCAACAGAGTTTCGTCAAATTTTCCATAAACCGGTGGTTATTGATATGTTTTGTTATCGCCGTTATGGACATAATGAAGGTGATGAACCTTCCTTTACACAGCCGCTTATGTATAAAGCAATTCGTAATCATAAAACAACTCTTCAACTCTATAGTGATCAATTGGTAGCAGAAGGAATGATTACTTCGGAAGAGATTGAGCAACAAAAAAAATTATGGCGCGATAAACTTGAAGGTGAACTTGAAGCAAGTGCTTCTTATAAACCTAATAAGGCTGATTGGCTTGATGGGAGCTGGACGGGACTCAAAGCTTTTAGTAGTTCTGATGAGCAGCATTCTAGAACAACCGGTGTTGAATTAAAAACTTTAAAGGAAATTGGTCAGAAACTTGTCGAAATTCCAGCAGATTTTCACGTTCACAAAACCATTCAACGTTTTTTAAATAATCGTGCTAAAATTTTTGAAACCGGTGAGGGGGTTGATTGGGCAACCGCTGAAGCTTTAGCTTTTGGTTCACTTTGTTTGGAAGGAGCGCCGGTTCGTCTTTCAGGTGAAGATGTTGAACGTGGAACTTTTTCACAACGTCATTCAGTTCTTTATGATCAAGAGAATGAAGCGCGTTATATTCCTTTGAATCATTTACAAAAAGGGCAAGCGCTTTATGACGTTGTTAATTCTATGCTTTCTGAAGAAGCTGTTCTTGGTTTTGAATATGGATATTCTCTTGCTGAACCACGAGGGTTAACACTTTGGGAAGCACAATTTGGTGATTTCTCTAATGGTGCACAGGTCATTTTTGATCAATTTATTTCATCCGCAGAGCGTAAGTGGCTTCGTATGTCTGGTCTTGTGTGTTTATTGCCTCATGGTTTTGAAGGGCAAGGGCCGGAGCATTCTTCTGCACGTTTAGAACGGTTTCTTCAACTTTGTGCGGAAGATAATATGCAGGTTGCTAATTGTACAACCCCTGCAAATTATTTTCATATTTTGCGTCGACAAATTAAGCGTGATTTCCGTAAGCCATTGATTTTGATGACACCGAAATCACTTTTACGTCATAAGCGAGCGGTTTCTCTTCTCAATGAAATGGGGCCAGAAACAAATTTCTGTCGTGTGTTGCTTGATGATGCAGAATGTCTCAAAGATTCTGTCATTAAGTTGCAAAAAGATAATAAAATTCGCCGTGTCGTTCTTTGTACTGGTAAGGTTTATTACGACCTTTATGAAGAACGTGAAAAAAAGGGTATCGATGATGTTTACCTCCTTCGTATTGAACAGCTTTATCCTTTCCCTGCAAAAGTTTTGGTGAATGTGTTGTCGCGCTTTTTGCAGGCAGAAGTTTTTTGGTGCCAAGAGGAACCAAAAAACATGGGGGCTTGGTCATTTATTGAGCCTTATTTGGAATGGGTTTTGACGCATATTAATGCGCAATATTCACGTGCTCGTTATGCAGGTCGTCCTGCGAGTGCGTCACCGGCCTCTGGGTTAATGGTGAAACACCTTGAACAACTGGCTGCGTTTCTTAAAGACGCGTTAGGTTCTTAATTTATTACTACTCTGAATGTATGGAAAAATATTATGACTACTGAAATTCGTGTTCCTACTTTGGGCGAATCGGTTACCGAAGCAACGGTTGGTAAATGGTTTAAAAAACTTGGCGAAGCTGTCGCTATGGATGAGCCTTTGGTTGAATTAGAAACTGATAAGGTAACCGTTGAAGTTCCTTCTCCTGTTGCTGGAAAATTATCTGAAATCATTGCAAAAGAAGGCGATACGGTTGAAGTAAATGCTCTTTTAGGAGTGGTGAAAGCTGGAGAAGCTGGTGTCTCCCAATCATTTTCACCTTCTGCTACACTTGTTCCAGCGCCTTCATCTGAATCGGAGAAACCTGCTTTGAGCAGTGCAATGCCTCCTTCTCCTTCAGCAGCAAAATTGATGGCTGAAAATAATGTTGCAAAAAGCGATATTTCAGGTTCTGGAAAACGTGGACAAATTCTTAAAGAAGATGTTCTTGGTGGATTAAAACAAAGTACAAATGCCCCTACACCCTCTTCTTCTGCGACGAGTTCTTCGACAACTCCTGTCCAAGAAACACGTGAAGAGCGGGTTCGTATGACGAAATTGCGTCAAACAATTGCTCGCCGTCTTAAAGATGCACAAAATGTAGCAGCAATGTTAACCACATTTAATGAGGTTGATATGTCAGCGGTGATGGATTTGCGCAAGCGTTATAAGGATCTTTTTGAAAAGAAACATGGTGTTAAGCTTGGTTTTATGGGTTTTTTTACCAAGGCTGTTTGTCATGCATTAAAAGAACTTCCTGCTGTTAATGCCGAGATTGATGGGACAGATATTGTTTACAAAAACTATGTCAATGTTGGAATTGCTGTTGGAACGGATAAAGGGCTTGTTGTTCCAGTGGTGCGAGATGCAGATCAAATGTCATTGGCAGAGATTGAAAAAGAGATTGGTCGTTTGGGGCGTCTTGCGCGTGATGGAAAATTAGCCGTTTCTGATATGCAAGGTGGAACTTTTACCATTACCAATGGTGGTGTGTATGGATCGTTGATGTCAACACCGATTTTGAATGCACCACAATCTGGTATTTTGGGAATGCACGCGATTAAAGAGCGAGCAATGGTTGTTGAGGGCCAAGTTGTGATCCGCCCCATGATGTATTTAGCGCTTTCTTATGATCACCGTATTGTGGATGGGCAAGAGGCTGTAACTTTCCTTGTGCGTGTTAAGGAAAGCTTAGAAGATCCGGAACGCCTTGTTCTTGATTTGTAAAATACAGTTTTCAGGATGAAAGGAGAAACGGATGTCTTATGATGTGGCTGTGATCGGAGCGGGTCCAGGTGGTTATGTAGCAGCAATAAAGGCGGCGCAACTGGGACTTAAAGTAGCAATTATTGAAAAGCGTACAACATTAGGAGGAACATGTCTCAACGTTGGTTGTATTCCTTCTAAAGCGTTGTTGCATGCTTCAGAAGTGTTTTCTGAAACCCAGCATGGTTTTGAAACGCTTGGTATTTCTATTGGTAAATCTAAGCTTAATCTTGAACAAATGATGGTTCATAAGAAAGCTGTGGTGACAGCCAATACCAGTGGTGTTTCTTTTTTGATGAAAAAAAATAAAGTTGATACTTTTTTTGGGACAGCCAAAATTTTGAGTGCGGGTCATGTGGAAGTTGTTGCCAGAGATGGTAATAAACAAACAATTGAAACAAAAAATATTATTATTGCTACCGGTTCAGAGAGTTCAGGAATTCCAGGGGTGAATGTTGAAATTGATGAAAAGACTATTGTTTCTTCTACGGGAGCTCTTTCACTTGAAAAAGTACCAGCGCATATGATTGTAGTGGGTGCTGGTGTCATTGGTTCAGAACTTGGATCAGTTTGGAGCCGTTTGGGTGCTAAAGTGACCATTATTGAGTATCTTAATAAAGTTTTGGGCTCAATGGATGGTGAAGTTTCACGGCAATTTCAGAAATTAATGGAAAAACAGGGGATTGAATATAAAACGGGTGCAAAGGTGACAGCTGTTACACAATCTGGCTCAACTGCTCAGGTGAGCTTTGAATCTGTCAAAGGTGGTGAGGCTGAAACTTTAGAGGCTGATGTTGTGCTTATTGCTACTGGACGTTCTCCTTATACAGAGGGGCTTGGCTTACAAGAGGCTGGTGTTCAGTTAGATGAACGCGGATTTATTGCAATTGATGCCCATTGGCAGACGAATGTTCCAGGAATTTATGCAATTGGTGATGTCGTAAAAGGGCCAATGTTAGCACATAAAGCAGAGGAAGAAGGCATTGCTGTGGCAGAGATTTTGGCAGGTCAAAAAGGACATGTTAATTTTGATGTTATTCCTAGTGTTGTTTATACACAGCCGGAAATTGCGAGTGTAGGAAGAACAGAAGAAGAGCTAAAAACTGCTGGTATTGAATATAATGTTGGCAAATTTCCTTTTATGGCCAATGGTCGTGCACGTGCAATGCAAAAGAGTGATGGGTTCGTTAAAATCCTTTCTGATAAAAAAACAGATAGGGTATTAGGAGGACATATTCTTGGATTTGGTGCTGGTGAAATGATCCATGAAATTGCAGTTTTAATGGAATTTGGTGGTTCATCAGAAGATCTGGGACGTTGTTGCCATGCACATCCTACCTTATCAGAAGCTGTGCGTGAGGCAGCTTTGGCAACATTTGCTAAACCACTTCATATTTAAAAAGCTTTTAAAAAGCACATTTTAAAAGGCACGGGGGGCAGAAAATATTAGTGAAGCATGCAACAAAAAAAGGAATATAACCAATAGTATTGGAATGTTCCATTTGTTGTATGCTTTTCGATAATTACTTTTTTAGATATCTGTTGTGCAGTTTTGATTGATTATCCTGTTGTGCACTATCGTTTAGAGCAGTGGTGTTTAGTCTATGTAAAGTTTTATATATGGGGTAGTTTTTATACTGTTATAAAATATTTAAGATAGGATTCCGAGCTTATCTGCGTGTTTTGTGTTAAGCAAACATCTCTCAAAATGCTCAAATCTACTTCGCGATGGTGGCTCGTGAATGGTATAACTGTAAAGTTCCTCTTGAAATATATGAAATTCATTCAAACTGTTACAAGACCTATTGTGCACCATCATCTTTATGTTTAGTAAAAGTACACACTGACATTATAATACACTTTTTCAGTTTTCAATATTGCTAAAGCTCTTTATTATTTGAGCGTTTTCATAAGAGAAATTTGTCATTTTTTACTCATACGCTTGCTTTGTTTGTGATGTGCAGACAAAAGATTTTAATTGCTTCAATGTGAGAGAGTTTGTGATTAAGAAAATCTTATAGTATTCAGCGTTATGAATCAAATTAAAAATGATGATTTATTATTATAAATCAAAACGTTATATATGAAGAGGGAAGTCAAAAGGAATTCACCCAAAGAAATTGAATTGTTTAATGATTGATGTGGGTTAAGGATCTTTGTCATTTAAGATGAAGAGGGGAGGGATTGAATATTCTAAAAAATACCGCTCTTATTTAAAAGAGCAGTATTTTTATATCTTTTGTTTATGACACTATCTTTTTTATGATAAGACAAGTCATACAGTGTAATTAAATTAGTTTTTGCTTCTCTGTTTATCTTGATCATTGCTTGCTATGTCTTAAAAAGATGATATGTCTCTTCTTTAAGGTTGTTAAGAAATCGCAATGTTGCCAAAATATAACGAATAGCTAAAATTTTTTTGAAAACCATAATTACACGAGAATATTAAGTTTGTTTTCATTGAGCAGTTTTGTGATAACTTAAAAAATTAAGCATATGCTTTCTATAAGTATTAAAATTGTAATTTTTTATCCTCTTGTTGTTCTCTTATAAAAGTGGGAAGCCCCATATGATCAAGATATTTAAGGAAAGGGTGGGGTGGTAATTCCTCTACATTGACCATAGTTTTAACATCCCATTCGCCTGTGGCAATAAGAAGGGCTGTTGCGGCTGCTGGTACGCCAGCTGTATAGGAAATGCCTTGTGCTCCAGTTTCATGAAAAGCTTGTTTGTGATCGGCTATGTTATAGATAAAAATTTCTCTCGGGTTTCCATCTTTTTCGCCTTTAATAAGATCCCCAATACAGGTTTTTCCTGTGTAGTCTTGGGCAAGAGAGGAAGGATCAGGTAAGACGGCCTTTACGACTTTCAAGGGTACAACTTCTTGACCTTCTGCCGTTTTAATTGGTTGTTCGGATAAGAGTCCGAGATTTTTTAGAACCGTAAAAACAGTGATATAACGATCACTAAATCCCATCCAGAAACGGACATTCTCTACATCAAGATTTTTGGATAATGAATGAATTTCATCATGTCCTGTCATATAGGCTTTTTGTTTTCCCACAACGGGAAGATCCCATTCATGGCTGATTTCAAACATTTTATTGGAAGTCCATTTTTTATTTTGCCATGACCATACTTGTCCTGTAAATTCACGGAAGTTAATTTCTGGATCAAAATTTGTAGCAAACCAACGTCCATGATTTCCGGCATTAATATCGATAATATCAATATCTGTGATTTTATCAAAATAATCATCGCGCGCTAATGCCGCATAAGCATTCACTACACCTGGGTCAAAACCTGCTCCTAAAATAGCGGTTATACCAGCTTTTTCACATTCTTGACGCCGAGGCCATTCATAATTGCTATACCAAGGAGGTGTTTCACAAATTTTCAATGGGTCTTCATGAATTGCGGTATCGATATAAGCGCATTTGGTTTCAATACAAGCTGAAAGAACAGACATATTAAGAAAGGCAGAACCAACATTAATGACAATTTCACATTTGGTCTTTTGGATGAGCTTTATAGTTTCTTCTACATTCATGGCATTGAGCGAATGGCTTTTGAGAACACCTTGCTCTTTCATTGTGTTTTTTTCTTTAATAGAAGCAATGATGGCTTCACATTTTTTGAGTGTTCGTGAAGCAATATGAATTTCACCAAAAATATCATTGTTTTGAGCACATTTGTGTGCAACAACTTGTGCAACACCTCCAGCACCAATAATGAGAACATTTTTTTTCATTGTAGGTTCATCTCCTTTTTAATACTGTTGTATGACGTTTTTATGGTTGATCTTTATGAAAGGCTTTCCTGATAGTCGTTATAGCTGAATTGGCGTTGAAGTATTAATGTACCATCGCACTCTTTGAGAACAATAGCAGGCATTGTAACGCCATTAAACCAGTTTTTCTTGACCATTGTATAACCTGCTGCATCCTGAAAAGACAGTCTATCGCCTATTTTAAGAGGTTTTTGAAATTGAAATGTTCCAAAAATATCGCCGGCAAGACAAGATTTTCCACAAATCATAATTTCGTGTGGTCCTTGATTGGGTTCTAATTTAGCACTTTCACGATAAATGAGAAGATCAAGCATATGTGCTTCAATTGAGCTATCAACGATGGCTAGATTCTTTTCATTATACAATGTGTCAAGAACACTGACTTCTAATGTGGTGCTTTTAGTAATAGCAGCTTCTCCTGGTTCTAGAAAAAGAGTGACACTATGAGTTTTAGAAAATTGTTTTAAGCGTTTTGCGAAAGCTTCTAGAGGATAATTCTCAGCCGTAAAATGGATTCCGCCGCCAAGGCTTATCCAGTCAACAGCAGAAAAAAGTTCTGCAAATTTTTCTTCCATATACCCAAGCATTTGGTTAAAAAGATTAAAGTCAGCATTTTCACAATTGTTATGGATCATCAATCCGTTGATAAGAGGCAGAACTTCTTTGATAGCGCTTTGGTTTGTTTCTCCTAAGCGGCTAAAAGGGCGAGAGGGGTTAGCAAGATCAAAATTTGATGCGCTGATTCCTGGATTTAACCTTAAACCTCTTTGAATGGTTTTTGTTGCATCAGAAAAGCGTTGAAGCTGTTGGATGGAATTAAAGATGATTTTATCTGCATAACCACAGGCTTCATCAATTTCATCATCTGCCCAAGCCACTGAATAAGCATGGGTTTCTTTGCCAAATTTTTCTCTTCCTAAACGCAGTTCATAAAGGGATGATGATGTGGTTCCATCCATGAACTCAGACATTAAATCAAAAACACTCCATGTGGCAAAACATTTCAAAGCAAGTAAAATTTTAGCTCCGGACATTTCCCGTAAACGAGAAATCGTTTGCATGTTTTTGATGAGTTTCGATTTGTCTATAAGATAATAGGGGGTTTTTATCATCATTTATTCATTCTTTTTTGAAGGATCTTATTGCCAAGATCAACGTTTAGTACAAAGAGTAACAGAATGTCTCAAGAAAAAAGAGTCTTAAGAAAAGAATCTTTTTCTGTCTAGCAAGAGAAAGGCTTTCTGTAATTACTATTGTTTATTATGTTGAGTTTTTTGTTATGAGTATGAAAAAAAAAATATCTTATGCTTTAGCTTTTGTATTTGTTAGCAGTTTTTTCATTATAACAACCACTCTTGTTAATTGGGGGCAAAATAGAAGTGATGCTAAAGCAAAACTGGTTATGCAGACTTCTGTTCAAGATAGTTCGGTGCCTTTGATTTTTACGGGGCGTAGAGAACTTAATGGTTTCAAAGGTTATCGTCATTATCGGCGTGGTTATCGTAAATACAGTGATAACTGGTGGTATCCTGAAGCGGCATTTGTTACATCTTCGCACTTAAGCACAAAAGGCGCATCATTAAAAGTTGTATCAGATACCAAAAGAGAGTTTTTAGCTTCTTCTTCAGAAAAATTGGAAAAAAAAGAGCCATGGATGTTTTTCCAGCATATTGAATCTTGCCGCGCGCGTTATCGCTCTTATAATAAAAAAGATAATAGTTTCCAGCCTTTTCATGGACCTCGTAAACAGTGTTTATCACGCTTTTTTAAAGGATAGAAATTAAATAAAATTTTAATTGCTTCTTGTCGTGGGCGTTATTGTTCTTACAATAAAGAGAAGACTTGTGTGGTGCGCAGTATTTTCATGCCAGCATTGTTTTTTTTAAAATTTTAAATGCTTTTAAGTTTTATTAAATCTTATTATCATTAAGTGTGGAATGGGGGGTGAGAATATAAGTTTTTGTTTTGTCGATGACAAAATATTAAGGCAAAATGGAGTTTAAAGAATGACAACACGGGAAGCAATGTTGGTATTGCTCGTTTTGCTTCCCTTTGGTGGAAGTGCTGTCATTGGCTTTTTTCGTTCGACAGCAAAAAATAATGAAGCCTGGTTTGCTGGGATTGTCGCGCTTTTCTGTCTTATTTTTACAATAATGCTTTATCCGGAAGTTCGCGGAAACCACATAGTGCGTTTAGATATTTCTTGGCTTCCAGAATGGGGAAGCGATTTGATTCTTCGTATAGATGGTTTGTCGTGGCTTTTTTGCTTGCTCATTACAGGGATTGGGCTGCTTGTTGTCATTTATTCACGTTATTACATGGATCCAGCGGATTCTGTACCTCGTTTTTTTTCCTTTTTTTTGGCCTTTATGGGATCAATGATAGGAATAGTTTTATCAGGTAATCTCGTCTTTTTGGTTGTTTTCTGGGAACTCACCAGTATTTTTTCTTTTTTGTTAATCGGCTATTGGTACCATAATGCAAGTGCGCGTGAGGGTGCGCGTATGGCTCTAACGATCACAGGTTTTGGCGGCTTTGCCCTTTTTATTGGAGTTTTATTGATTGGGTATACTGTTGGCAGTTTTGATTTGGATAAGGTGCTGCAGTCTGGAGATATGATCCGGTCAAGTTCTCTTTATAGTCCTATCCTTATTTGTATTTTATTGGGAGGGTTAACAAAAAGCGCGCAATTTCCCTTTCATTTTTGGCTACCTAACGCGATGGCTGCTCCAACTCCCGTATCGGCTTATTTGCATTCGGCAACAATGGTAAAAGCGGGATTGTTTTTGCTTGTTCGTTTATGGCCTGTGCTTTCTGGAACAGAATCTTGGTTTTGGCTGGTTGGCTTTTCAGGTCTCTCAACTCTTCTTCTAGGTGCCTATTTTTCCATGTTTCAGCAAGACTTGAAAGGACTGCTTGCTTACTCGACTATTAGTCATCTTGGATTAATTACAACACTTTTAAGTCTTGGTAGTCCACTTGCATGTGTTGCGGCGATCTTTCATATGGCCAATCATGCTACTTTTAAAGCTTCTTTATTTATGGCTGCTGGCATTATTGATCACGAGACGGGAACACGTGATATGCGTAAACTGTCAGGGCTTTATCGTTCTATGCCTATTACAGCGACTCTTGCTTTAGTTGCGAGTGCAGCGATGGCTGGGGTTCCTTTGTTGAATGGTTTTTTATCGAAAGAGATGTTTTTTGCTGAAGCTGTTGAAACGCATATGGAATCATGGCTCGATTGGATTGCGCCTTATGTGGCAACGCTAGCTAGTCTGTTTAGTGTGACCTATTCTATACGCTTTATTCACGGTGTTTTTTTAGGACCAAAGCCTGACAATTTACCCAAGACTCCCCATGAACCACCGCATTTTATGCGTTTACCAATGGAGCTTTTGGTGTTTATTTGTTTAGCGGTTGGTATTTTCCCTAATTTAACAATAGGACCTATTTTAGATAATGCGGTCGTGTCTGTTTTAGGACCAATGACAATTCCTTATAGTTTGGCTGTTTGGCATGGGTTTAACACTCCATTAGTGATGAGCTTTGTTGCATTATTAGGGGGCGGATTGCTCTATGCTGTTGGGCATCGTTATTTTTTATCCTGTGATGATGGAGCTCCTTTTTTCCGTCACTTAAAAGGACCGCGTATTTTTGAACGCATTCTCGTAATTATTTCTTGGAAATGGGCCCGTGCGGTGGAATCTGCTTTGTCAACACGCCGTTTGCAGATCCAATTGCATTGGATTTTTTGGGTCTGTTTTGCCTTTGTTGGTCTTTTACTTTGGTGCGATGGTTTCATTCCAGTGGGGACATTACCGCTTTTTCCACTTGATATTCCTTTTCTCGCTCTTTGGCTGGTTGGCGGATTATGTGCGCTTTTAGTTGCTTGGAGAGCAAAGTTTCATCGTCTTGCTTCACTTATGCTTTTAGGGGGAGCTGGTTTGATGACTTGTGCAACCTTTTTATGGCTTTCTGCTCCTGATTTAGCAATAACACAATTGGTTGTTGAGGTTGTTACAGTCGTTTTATTATTGCTTGGTTTACGGTGGTTGCCTAAACGTTTGCATGACCCTGGGCCAGCTGCTGTTCATTTTTGGGTTCGCTTGCGTCGTTTCCGTGATTTCATCATATCCCTTGTAGGAGGTGCTGGTGTAGCATGGCTTTCTTTTGCAGTGATGACACGTCCTCAAGGCACAACGATTTCTGATTTTTTTCTAACACATGCTTACTCAGATGCTGGTGGTCGCAATGTTGTGAATGTGTTATTGGTTGATTTCCGTGGTTTTGATACCATGGGAGAAATTGTGGTTTTGGGTGTTGTTTCCCTTACTGTTTTTGCCCTCTTACGACGTTTTCGTCCTGCGCCTGAGAGTATTGATGCGCCTTTTCAACAACGTATCCAGAAAGCCTTTGATATAGCACAGCCTAATCGAAATGTGGGAGATACAGTATTGAATTATTTAGCTGTTCCTGCTGTTATTATGGGTTGGCTCTTTCCGATTATTATCGCTTTTGCTATTTATTTATTCATGCGAGGGCATGATCTGCCAGGAGGTGGATTTGTCGGTGGTATTACTTTGGCGATAGGGTTTATTTTACAATATCTTGCACGCGATATTCGGTGGGTGGAAACGCATTTGAGAGTTTTACCTTTGCGTTGGATAGGCTTTGGTTTATTATTGTCAGTCGTAACGGGGATGGGCTCTTGGTTTTTTGGATATCCTTTTTTAACATCCTTTTTTCGATATATTCATCTTCCGTTAATTGGGAAAGTTCCCATGGCATCTGCTTTTTTGTTTGATTTTGGTGTGCTTTCTCTTGTGTTAGGAGCAACTGTTCTCATTTTAATTGCACTTGCACACCAGTCAATTAGGAGTTACCGAATCGGTAAGAAACCTATTTTAAAAGAGAAGGAAAATTAATGGAAATTGTTCTTTCTTTGGGTATCGGTGTTTTTGTCGGATCAGGTATTTGGCTTGTTTTGCGTCCACGTACTTTTCAAGTCATTCTTGGTTTGTCCTTGATCTCCTATGGTGTTAATCTTTTTATATTTTCAATGAGTAGACCGCGTAGTAATGCTGCTCCAATTGTTGATCCTACCACTGTTATTAATCCAGCTAATTATGTCGATCCTCTCCCACAAGCCTTGGTTTTAACTGCGATTGTGATTGGTTTTGCAACAACAGCTTTATTTTTAGTTATCTTGTTGGTTTCACGTGGTTTAACGGGTTCTGATCACGTTGATGGACGTGAGGTGCAATAATGGAAATAGGAGTGCATCATCTCCTTATTTTGCCTATTCTTTTGCCGTTAATCACTGGAGCACTTCTTCTTTTTTATGATGAACGTCGTGCAAGACTTAAATCATTCATCAGTCTTTCTTCTGCGGGACTGTTGGTCGTTACTGCCATTTTATTGATTATACGTACTCTTGAAATAGCACCGGCTTGCGATGTTTATCGACTTGGTAATTGGCCGTCTTCTTTTGGAATTGTTTTAGTCCTTGATCGCTTAAGCGCTATGATGCTTTTACTTTCCAGCTTGTTGGTGACTAGCGTGTTGGTTTTTGCGCGGGCTCATTGGTACAAAGCTGGTTCTCATTTTCAGTCACTAATGCAATTTTTTATGGTGGGGATAAATGGTGCTTTTTTGACAGGCGATTTATTTAATTTATTTGTGTTTTTTGAAGTTATGTTAACGGCTTCCTATGGGCTTGCTTTGCATGGTTCTGGTCAGACACGCGTGCGCGCAGGGTTGCATTATGTCGTGGTTAATCTTGTTGCTTCATTATTTTTTTTAGTGGGTATAGCGCTCATTTATGGAGTCGTTGGTACTCTTAATATGGCCGATTTGGCTGTTAAAATAAAATATATATCTTCTACAGATATTGTTTTGTTCGAAATAGGTATTGCATTTTTAGGTATTGCTTTTTTGCTTAAAGCGGGTATGTGGCCGCTTAATTTTTGGTTGGTGCCAACTTACAGTGCAGCAGCAGCGCCCGTTGGAGCTTCTTTTGCACTTTTGAGCAAGGTTGGTATTTATATTATTTTACGTTTAACGTTGCTATGGTTTGGTCCTGAAAGTGAATACTTTAACCATTTTGGTCATACGGTTTTGTTTTATGGTGGGCTTGCCACTATGATTGTTGGTTTTATTGGGGTATTGGCGAGCCAGGTTTTGGTGCGTTTGGCAGCTTATAGTGTCCTTGTCTCTTCTGGTACATTGTTGGCTGCGATAGGGATAGGCAATGCAGCACTGACAGCAGGCGCACTTTTTTATATTGTTTCTTCAACTTTAGCACTGGGAGCTTTTTTTCTTTTGGTAGAGTTGGTTGAACGCTGTCAAGATGTGGCTGCTAATGTTCTTGCTGTCACAATGGAGGTGTATGGTGACGATGAAGAGGAGGAAGAAGATGAAGTTGGCATCTATTTTCCGGTAACCTTGGCAATTCTTGGAGCTTGTTTTGGTATCTGTGCCATTTTGATTATTGGATTGCCGCCTTTTTCTGGTTTTGTTGCTAAATTTATGATGTTCATGGCAATTTTAAACCACAGTAGAGAGGATTTTTCTGCTTCTCTTCCGGTTTACCAAGATTGGCTTTTTGTAGTTTTTGTCACCCTCTCTGGTTTTGCGGCTTTGATTGCATTAACACGAACGGGTATCCGGACTTTTTGGGTTTCTCTTGAAGGGCGTATTCCCCGTGTACAAGTGATAGAATTTGCGCCTATTGCCGTTCTCCTTGCTTTGTGTTTTCTTATAACAATTGTAGCTAGTCCTGTTAGTCATTATATGTCTGAAACTGCTAAGACTTTGTATGAACCTCAAAACTATATTGGGAGCGTTTTAACGGATTTTTCTCTCGAAAATAGGGAGATAAGTAAATGAATCGTTTTTGTCCTTCCCCTTTTTTCAGTGGTGTCATTGTCCTTATGTGGCTTATTTTAAATGGTTTTAGTTTAGGGCAATTGCTTTTAGGGATTTTAACCGCTTTGTTTTGTGGTTGGATGATACGGCTTCTGGAGCCGGAGAAGGTTGTTATTAAAAGCTGGAGTGCGGTTTTTCGTCTCGTTTTTCGAGTATTTATAGATTCTATATTCTCGAATGTTTCGGTGGCTTGGTTTGTTTTAACAAAAAGGTCTCGAGAGCAGAAATCTGGTTTTATTGTAGTACCTCTTCTGCTTCATAATCGCACTGCTTTGGCTATTTTAGCATGCATCCTTTCAGCAACCCCTGGAACTGCTTGGGTTGCCTATAATAGTAAAAAGGGTGAACTTTTGCTTCATGTCTTAAATTTAAAAAATGGATATGATTACAAACAGTTGATCAAACAACGGTATGAGCAATTGCTTTTGGAGATTTTTTTATGAGTATGGTGATTCTTTATTGGGGGCTTTTCTTTTCACAGTTTTTTTTAAGTTTAGCGGTGATTTTCGCGCTGTTTCGGTTGATTCGTGGTCCACGGGCGCAGGACCGGATTGTGGGTTTGGATGCCCTTTATATAAGCACTATTCTTTTGTTTCTTACATTCGATATTCGTTCAGGAACAACCACTTATTTTGTCGCAGCTCTCATTATTGGGTTGTTGGGTTCTGTCTCGAGTATTGCTTTGGCGAAATTTCTCATGCGAGGGGAGATTATTGAATGAAAGATGATGTATCGCTTGTGGTTGCTATTGCTATCACAGTTTTCTTAATATTAGGGTCTGGATTGACATTGATCGCAACGATAGGTTTGGTGCGTTTTTCTAATTTTTATAAGCGTTTGCATATGCTTTCAGTCTGTACGAGTTGGGGCGTTGGTAGTATTCTTATTTCTTCATTTCTTTATTCAATATTTGTGGACCATTATTTTGTTTTTCATGAAGTGTTGCTGATGTTTTTTTTGTTTTTAACAGCACCGGTAGCTTCTATGTTGCTTTCACATACAGCAGCTTATCGGCATCATTCAGAAAAACAATCAGAAAAACCGCTGGCTCTTTTATTACACCAGACGGAGGAAAAACTACCCACGTCAGAAGGAACATCAAGAGATGAGAGCCAGCGCGGTTCTTGAAATGTAAGAATCTTCCTTATTCTGTGCTTTTTTCTTCTACACAGTGGATGGGCTTTTCTTCTTTTGGATCATTAATAAGATCGTAAAATATGGCTTCATTTTTAGTTATCCACCAAATGTATTGTCCACCCACATATTTTCCTCCAGAAGCGGAAATTACATTAGAACCAACGATGCGCTTACCGTTCCATTTTAAATCAACAAGCGCAATATTGCCAGCATTATAATAAGTTGCTTCAACATACTCTTTGCTTGTTCCCATATCGCATTGATAGGAGACGGTCTCTGTTGTTGGTTCTGGATCATCTGGTACTTCAATGACTAAAGAACTTGCTAATGCATTAATTGAACCGAGGAGGAGCACACTTAAAGTAATGAAAAATTGTTTAGTAAAAGAAATTTTTTTCATAATATTTCCCGTGTTATTTAAAATAATAATGTTGACTCATCTTTACAGAGGATAGGTTTTTTTTCTTCTGGATCCTTAGCCAAGTCATAAAGCGTGACTTCTTTGTTCTTCTCCCACCAGATATACTGAGCTCCTGCAAATTTTGCTCCTGTCGCAGCGATGACATTAGCAGCAATGACACGATCACCATTCCATTTGAAATCAACCAACGAAATATTGTCAGCATTAAGATAGACTGCCTCAACGCGCTCTTTACCTGCTCCAGTTTCACACTGATAGGTAATGGTCTCTGTTTTGGGCTCTGGATTGTCTGGTACTTCAATGATTAAAGAACCAGCTAAGCTATTGTTTGAGCTGAAGAGTGATAAACTTAAAGCGGTGAAAAATCCTAAAATGTGCAAAGTTTTTTTCATGATGCTTCCCTATATTCCTAATATTGTGCACAAAGAATAATTTGACTGATACGATGGTGTCTACGGCAGGATTCGAACCTGCGACCCCAGGATTCATACCACTTCGATTTTCACCGCCAGCCTTATCGGCTGTTTGTGGTCTGGACTGTCTCTTCACCTTGAAGCTTTTGCTCTTTAGGTGCTGCCCGTTCAGTCTCTACACCTTTCTCTCATTTGAAGAGAGACTTGGCTCGGGATTGGCATATAGTCGCCCATGAAGCTTTCCCCGAATTTGAGCAGATTCACTTTGAGGATTTCTTCTCAAAGTGCCCAATTTCTTTAGGAATCCTGTGCTCTATCCTACTGAGCTACGCAGACATCATCATGTTAATCTTTAATAGAAGTATAAAAACGAATCAATTATATTCAATATGAATTAACGAATTTCTGTTAATTTTTGTTCCAAAAAGGATAAAACTGCATCTGGTGAAACATTTTTTGCAATAAATGATTGGCCAAGTCCGCGTGTTAAGATGAAAGTCAAATTGTTTTGCGAAACTTTTTTATCTTGGGCAATGAGAGTCATTAAAGTTTCAGCATCTGGTAGACACCCTGGGATATCCTTTAATTGTGTAGGTAATCCTATTGCTTTAAGGTGCGCTTCAATGCGTTGTGTAAGCGTGGGGCTTATTAAATTTAATTGAGCAGAGAATTGATGAGCTAGAATCATCCCAATTGCTACACTTTCGCCATGGATTAAACGGTTGGAGTCATAAGTGGTTGCTGTTTCAAGCATGTGTCCAAATGTATGGCCGAGATTTAAGAGTGCGCGCTCTCCTTTCTCATGTTCGTCACGTGCTACAATGGCAGCTTTAAATTGGCATGAGCGAACAATGGCTTCTGTTCGTATTGGGCCATTAGAGAAAATTTTTTGCCCATTTTTTTCAAGCCACTCAAAAAAGTCAGGTTGGTTAATGAGACCGTATTTTACTATTTCTGCGTAGCCAGCGCGAAATTCGCGCGGTGGCAGGGTATCAAGAAGACACGTGTCAGCAATAACGCATTGTGGTTGATAAAAGGCACCAATAAGATTTTTGCCATATTGGCTATTGATTCCCGTTTTTCCACCAACAGAAGAATCAATTTGTGCAAGAAGCGTTGTGGGCATTTGAATGAAGTTCATGCCACGGCGGATTATACTTGCCGCAAATCCTGCTAGATCACCAATGACACCACCGCCAAAAGCAATAACACAGTCGCCTCTTTCTAAACGCGCAGCAAGAATTTGATCGATGACAACTTGCAGGGTTGAAAATGATTTTGATTGTTCTCCTGCTTCTACAATAATAGGGACAGTATGAATTTTATTTTTTGTTAATTCTGCTTGCAATATCTCCAAATGAAGGGAAGCAACATTTGTATCTGTAACAAGTGCCAAGCGCGTTTGATGAGGATCTTTTTTGTTAAGAGCATGTTTAATTTGTGAAGCAGCTTGTGTAATAAGACCCGGACCAATGATGATATCGTAACAGTGTTTGTCCAGTTTAACAGTGACGGTTTTGGTTTGCATGCTGGTTATCCCTATTGTTAATTTCTGTGTATAGGTAGTGCTGTACGGATCGTATAACATTTTGTGCTACGGTATGACGGCTTTCTTTATGACTGTTAATTGTTAAGTTTGCCTTTGCATAGATAGGATAACGCTGTTCCATGAGTTTTTGCATGGTTTCTTTAGGATTGGCTGTTTGAAGCAGGGGACGTGTTGGGTGCTTTGAGACACGTTGCATGAGGATATCAAGATCGACTTTTAGCCATATGGATATACCATTTTTGTGAATGGCTTTTCGGATATTTTCATTTATGTAGGCACCACCACCTGTTGCTAAAACAAGGGGCCTTTTTTTCATGAGGTTTAGAATAACACGCTGTTCAAGAGAACGAAATTCGGATTCACCATAAATTTCAAAGAGTTCCGTGATTGTCATTTGTGCAGCTTTTTCAATTTCTTGGTCAGAATCATAAAAAGGTAAACGGAGCATGGTGGCGACGCGTTTTCCGATCACTGATTTGCCTGCCCCCATAAGACCAACAAGGACAAGTGCTCTTTTATCAAGGGACGATAAGAGCTGATTCTTTATTTGTGTTATGGGGACGCGTTTTGGTCGATTGCTTTTCATAACTTTATTTCGGCATTTATCCATCTTAAAGTCAATTCCTGTTAATCTTTGTAAGGCATAATACGAGATAGAATATTTTTGGATAGGTTATTGTCTTATGCCAACATTGACCAGATTTTTGATGATTCTTTTCATTTTGCTTTCTGTCCTTTTTATTATAATGGGTGCTCTTGTAGTTTGGGTTGAACCAGTAACTGTGGATATGTACATCGATGTTCCCTTGGATTCATGGAATCTTTCTACGGAAGCGAATCAATGAAATGAAAAGTGGTGCTGTGATAGATCATTTTCTTGAGATGATGAGTGCGGAGAGAGGAGCTTCACCTCATACGCTTGCGGCTTATCAGCATGATTTACAGTGGGCACAAGACGAATTATCTTCACACTCTGTCTCGCTTTTTTCAGCACAAAAAGAAGACTTAATTACTCTTTTGTCACTTATGCATACTTTTGGTTTTGCGGCATCATCGCAAGCGCGCCGTTTATCGACTTTGCGTCAGTTTTATCAATTTCTTTATGCTGAAGGGTTGAGAGCAGATGATCCCTCTCATGATATTGACGCACCTCGTCAGGGGCGTCCTTTGCCAAAAATCATGAGTGAAGATGCAGTGATAAAATTGCTTGATTTTGCGGAGTTAGAAGTCAATCAAGCAGACTATGGGTCCAAAGGGTATTTCCGTGCACTGCGTCTTCAGCTATTGATTGAAATGCTGTATGCAACGGGGTTACGCATCAGTGAATTGGTGAGTCTGCCGGTTCAGTCTGTTCGAAGGAAGGAGTACAGCGTTTTGGTTCGTGGTAAGGGCAAAAAAGAACGAATGGTGCTGTTATCAAAAAAAGCATGCCAAGTTCTTTCGCAGTGGTTAAACTTGCGTGATCAGGGAAAGGATGCTACGAGTTCTTATCTTTTTCCTGCGCATTCCGAGACAGGATATATTGCTCGTCAAGTCGTTGCGCGGGAGTTGAAAAATCTCGCTAGAAGAGCAGGAATAGAAAGTGATAGCTTTTCTCCCCATGTGTTGCGTCATGCTTTTGCTAGTCATCTTTTGCAAAATGGTGCTGATTTGCGTGCTGTTCAACATTTGTTAGGTCATTCTGATATTGCTACCACTCAAATTTATACCCATGTGTTGGAAGAGGGACTTTATCGTTTAGTCAATGAGCATCACCCACTTGCCGATGAGCAAAAGGCTCGTTAAAGAAAAGGTGATGTTTTTGAAAAAGACTTTATAAAGCAAATTATAAGTGTATAAGTGACACTGAATGAGTTGACACAAATGTATAATTATCTTGATTTTGAAAAACCAGTTGCTGATCTTGACGGGAAAATTCTTGAATTAAAAAAAATTTCTCAGGAAAAAGGCAGTTTTGATATGAGCGATGAGATTGCTCGTCTTGAAACGCGTTCCCAAACAGCGTTGCGCGATATTTATAAAAAATTATCGCCGTGGCAAAAAACACAAGTCGCTCGTCATCCGGATCGTCCCCATTTTATGGACTATTCTAAACGCTTATTGAGTGACGTTACGCCTTTGGCCGGAGATCGTAAGTTTGCTGAAGATGAAGCTATTCAAGCGGGGTTTGCACGCTTTAAAGGTGAGGCTGTTGCTTATATCGGTCAAGAGAAAGGTTATGACACGCAAACACGTTTGCGCTATAATTTTGGTTCTGCTCGTCCAGAAGGCTATCGTAAAGCTGTACGTATTATGGAAATGGCTGATCGTTTTGGTTTGCCACTTCTCACTTTTGTTGATACGGCAGGCGCTTATCCTGGGGTAAGTGCTGAAGAACGGGGGCAGGCAGAAGCAATTGCCCAATCAACAGCTACAACTTTGCGTTTGAAAGTTCCTGTCGTTTCTGTTGTTATTGGAGAAGGCGGTTCTGGAGGGGCGATAGCAATCGCGGCTGCCAACAAAGTTTATATGTTGGAGCACGCAATTTACTCTGTTATTTCACCAGAAGGAGCAGCTTCTATCTTATGGCGTGATCCAGCTCGTGCGAAAGATGCTGCAATGAATATGCGTATTACCGCTCAAGATTTGTATCGCTTAAAGATTATTGATGGCATTATTTCGGAACCTTTAGGGGGAGCACATCGTGGCAAAGAGATTGCCATTGATGCAACGGGTGATGTTATTTCAGAGGCTTTAAAAGCTATGGCTGGAAAAGATGGGGAAGCCCTTAAACAAGAGCGAAGGGAAAAATATCTTCAAATTGGTCGATCTCTAACATAGGTTATTTTTGTGAGGGGTGTTGGATTGGAGTTTTATTCGATGACATTTAGCAGATTCCTTGCTGTGTGCATGTTGTTTGTAATGGGAATATTGACGGCATGTGAAGGAAGATTACCAGCTTCTATTCGTGCTAAGGTTGAGCAGCCGTTGCCGCAAGAAATCCAGAATAGAATGGCTTTGTACGATATTGATCCTTATGCACCAATTGTAATGCGATTTTTCAAGGAAGAAAATCTTGCTGAAGTTTGGAAACAATCTCGTTCAGGACCTTTTATCTTGGTTGCTCGCTATGGCATTTGCAAATGGTCTGGTAAGCTTGGACCTAAATATAAAGAAGGGGATCTTCAGACACCAGAGGGTTTTTATACGATTAGCGCAAACCAAATGAATCCTTATTCAAAATATTATCTTTCTTTTAATATAGGATTTCCTAACCTTTATGATCAAGAAAATGGTCGCACAGGAAGCAATCTTATGGTGCATGGTTCTTGCTTTTCCGCAGGTTGTTATTCTATGAGTGATAAGAACATGGCTCAGATTTATGCGTTTGCACGGGATGCTTTTAAAGGAGGACAAAGAGAGTTTCAGTTACAGGCTTTTCCTTTCCGCATGACCGAGGATAATATGTCACGTCATAGCAAGGATCCTCATTATCAATTCTGGGTTATGCTTAAGAAAGGTTATGATTTTTTTGAAAAAAATCGTCAACCTCCAACTGTTGAGGTTTATGGAAAACGTTACGTTTTTAATCGCGATATTGATAAAACTTCAGTTTCTCGAATGCCGTGAGTGTTATTGTATTCTATTGCACTGTAACACTATCACTTAATAATGGCGATACAGGATATGCAAAAACTTTTCACATAAGGTGTTTAAGTGAGTAGTCAATATTTTAAAGCGCAGAGTTTTTTCATAGAGCCTTATGTAAGTAAATCAGATGAAGTGGGAAGCCAAGAGGAATTTTCTCAAAGAAGTTGGATTGTTTGCACATCGGTATTGGTATCAATCTTCGTTTTTAGTGAAGAGTAAGTTAACATGGAATGTGCCTCTCTTTTTATTTCTTTCAAAGAGTTTTATTCTTTTATGCTGTAAAATATTGTCTTGTCGTGCTGTTATATAAGATACATTCACATATTTTAAAATGCGATATTGCCTCTGTCTGATTTTGGTTTTTTTCTTAACAGGGATTTTGATTTCAATTAGCTTGAATAAATATAGAGTTGAGCAGAATATTTTAGAACCAAGAATTTGGCCAATCTGTCTGTGAAATGAATCACATGAAGTGGTTTGCAGATGAAGCGCATTTAGAGAGAAAACAATCTGTTTACAGATTGATGGATATTAAAAATTTTTATCATAACAATTTGATTTATAATGATAGTTTATAATTTTTCAGTTTGAATTAGGGACTAAATATCATAAGATCCTTTTATCTTAAAATTTGTTTATGGTGAATCAATCGAAACCACTTTTTGCACGCCATAAAATTGGATTGGCATGTGAATAAAACTCTTAAAGAAAGGAGTACAGATAGTTCTCATGAGTACTCTAAAGTGCCAAGTTTTTTCAAAACATTTTTAACTGGCAAAAGTATGAGGCGATCAGTTTACATATTTATAGAGTAAAGATGGAGAATGGGCCTTATACATTTCATGGAGAATTTTGTATTATATTATTTATGGGTAGCGTCTTGAAATAGGAATAATGCGTATTGAGAGACGGTGTTTTTAAACGAGTGCGTGAATTCGTGATACAATGGTATTCTATTTTGTGTGAGGGCGACGATTTTACAGATAAGGGTAATATGTTAGCGCTGGAGTGTTTTAATAGATAGTCATTTTCCGGCATGTGATTTTGTAAGAGAGCTAAAAAGTTTCAATTGTGGTAGTCTATGGGGATTTTGCCGCTCAGTGAAAAGGTACGAATAATTTTATGAGAGGCATTATTGTGCAGAAAGCATTGTTAAAAATGTGTATTTTCTTATTTTTTATTCCATTATGTTAATAAACTTGAATAGAAATATTTATGAAAGTTTTTTATAAATTTATAACATATTGATTATAAAGATAATTTATTATTCCATTTGAATTAGAACCCTGAATACCGTAAGATTTTCTCATTTCAAAGTTGTTCCATGTTGAATCAATTAAAACCATTTGCTTGCACGTTACAAGCAGGGATAGCCGCGTGGGTAAAATTGTACAAGAAAGACTAAAATGCTTTTTACAAACCGTTTCAAGTGCCAAAAGCTTTTTGTTTCAACATCGGGAATTAGCAAAGTGTGTAATGATGTGCCCGTTTGCTCCTTTAAAAGCATAAAGATGGTGGTGCCAATGAATTTAATGTTATATCATTGAAGGGGAGAAAAAATTAAAATTTTATTCCTGGAATGACCAGAGGATTTTCTAAGAGAGCTGTTTTGTCTGCAGTATCTATTGCTGGTTTATTAAAAAAAGCATTGAGGAGTTTTTGTATAGCTTCTTTTTCAACACCATCGGCAATGATGACAAAACGTGTTTGTTTTATTCCTTTTGGCCATGCTGGTAATCTTATGGGAGGGTGAAAAAATGTTTGTACGCCGTGGAGTACAAGTGGGCGATAAGGGTCATCACGCAATGCGATAATGGCTTTAATACGTAATAATTTTGTACCATAACGCTCTTGTAGGAGATCTAAAAAAGCTTCAATTGTGGCGTAATCAACAGGACCCTCACAGTTTAGTGAAAAGGTACGAATGGTTTTATGGGGCGTATGATCATGCGGGGTAGTCGTAAGATTTTGTTTAAGTTTTGTATTTTCTACTCTTTCATCCCATAATGAGTTATTTATTAATAGATTTGAACAGAAATCTTCAGAATGGGCGTCAATGATTTGCGCTGTAGGATTCATTGTTTTAAGTGTGCTAAGGAGTGTATCTGAAAGCGTTTGTGGGTCTCTAAGATCTGTTTTGGTGAGAATAATTTTATCAGCAAATATTAATTGTTTATATATTTCAGGATAGCGCTCACATATGGAAAGTGGGCTTAATGTATCAAATGTTGCAAGAACAGCATTTATGGACAATGTTTGAATAAATAACGGGTGGCTTAAAAGTATTTGTAAAATAGGGGCGGGATCAGCCATCCCTGTGGTTTCAATGATAATATGATGGAGTTGTTTGATCTGTCCTGTCTGAACGCGATTTATTAAATCAATTAATGTGTCGATGAGATCACTGCGTAAATTGCAGCATAAGCAGCCATTGGCAAGCTCAATAATTCCTTCTGTTGCCTTTTCAACCAGAAGGTGGTCAATACTGATTTCGCCGAATTCATTGATGATAACAGCACATTCTGTTAAAAGAGGGTCTTGTAGCATACGGTTAAGCAAAGTTGTTTTGCCAGAGCCTAAAAAACCTGTAATAAGCGTGAGGGGGATGCGCTTTATTTTCATGTTAATCATCAATCATAGTTTTGTTTTTAAAAAATATATCTCAGTACGTTTAACCAATTTATAATGGTGTCCGTGAGGGATATAATGGTTACCCCCCATGAAATCCATTGTATCACTATCTTTACGCTTATAAAGGTAGATGTAGGTGGGTATATCATACACTTTTTAGCGTCAATGTTATGATAATTCGTGGTTCTTGAAAGGACTTATAGGAAGGATTTTTATTTTTTGTTTTAATTATTTTATCTACATGTTCATCCACTTTGTGGCGCGCAAGAGACTAGTTTTTATTGATTCAACAAATACAGATTTGAAATGAGAGAATCTTACAATACTTGTGATTTTGACATAAGCTACAAAATAATTAGTTATCATTATAAATCAAAGTATTATAATTAATTGTAGATTATGATTTATGGCTTTTTATAGAATGGTTTGCGTGCCTTTTATACGGAATATAGGGTTTTCTTAGTGGTTTTACTGTCATTTTAGGTGTTTGTGGCGTACGAATGAGGTGTACTGATAAAGGATGAGAAAAAGAAGGTGGAGCAGTGATAAAAGGTGAGGTGAGAATAATATTTCCTTGATCATCATATGAATTTGCATGCATTTTTATGGCTTCAGGTGTGCATGTTTGTTGTCTCATATTGTTGGCTTGTGTTATGTTGCTCCCATAAGGTTTTAATGTTGCTAGTGTTAATTGGGGGTTTCCTTGGTGCAAAAATCCTATTTCAAGAAGTTGTGCAGCTTTTTCTTCTCTTTCACTTATGTTGTTAGCACCCAGAATGACAGCAATAATTGTACGTTTATTGCGGGTGGCTGAGGCAACAAGATTAAAACCAGAGGCACAAATAAAGCCTGTTTTCATACCGTCTATCCCATAAAAACGGCCAATGAGGTTGTTTGAGTTATGTTGGATTTTTCGATTATTACCAAAATCAATGGCTGGAATAGAAAAATAATGAGCATATTGTGGAAATTCTCGACGTATTTGAACGGCTAAAAGAGCAATATCGCGTGCCGTAGAGTAGTTTTGAGGGTCTGGTAAACCACTTGCGTTCGCAAAATGGGTGCCAAACATGCCTAAACGTTTAGCTTCGCTATTCATTTTACGTACAAAAGCTTTTTGTGAACCAGCAACGGCTTCACTCATAGCAATGGCTAAGTCATTAGTAGATTTAACCATGGTAATACTTAAGGCTGTATCAAGTGTGAGTACAGAACCAGCTTTATAGCCTGAACGATATGAGGGAGCTTTTGCTGCGTATTCGCTGATAGTGATATGTTTTTTTGGTGAAATTTCCCCTCGGCTCATGGCACGAAAAATAACATAAGCAGTCATTAATTTTGTCAAGGAAGCAGGATACCAACGCTCAAAAGCTTGATTGTGTTTTAAGATATGCCCCGTTGTAACATCAACAGAAATAAAAGGCTGCGCTAGAGCAACAGCGCTGGATAAACTCAAAATCACAGAAAAAAATAAATTATAGAAGAGACGTTGCATTAATTTAAATCTAGTTCCCTCTTATTCGTTATTTAGAATTGTTTTAATGTAGCACACAAAGCTTTTAAGTCTAGGTTAGGGAGAAAAGATGGTTAATTGCTGTATCCGTTGTGTATGTGGGATAAAAACCAACACTCATTTTTATTTTCCCCTTGAATTTTGTTTGATGACTTAAGTATCTCAAGAAATACTTTTTAAATAATGAAGATTATACAAGATTTCAGGTTCTTGGGAGGATTGATGTTTCTTAGGAAGAAACGAAGCGGCATAATCATACATTTTTCTTACTTTCCTGTTAGGATAGCCTTTGGCACTTGAGACGGTTCGTAAAAAGCATTTCAATCTTTTCTCGTATCGTTTTATTCACACAGATATCCCCGCTTGTAATGTGCAAGAAAATGATTCTAATTGATTCAACCTAAAATAGATTTGAAATGAGAGAGTCTTACGGTATTCAGGGTTCTCATTCAAGTTGAATAACGATAAAATATCCTTATAAATCAATGAGATGTATGTTATTTAAATGATTTTAAAGAGAGGAAGAATTCTTTTTCAAAAAAATTTACACATTGATCATTTCTTATCATGTACAAGTGTTTTACAATTTTAAATTAGAAAGTTTGAAGTATCTTTCTTATATTTTTGTTCCCTATACTCCGCTCAATATACAAAGTTATGCATTATTCTTATCAATCAGTGCATTGTTTCATGATGATTTAGTTTTTGAAGTTTGTGAACAGCGTATGGTGGCATAGGAGGAGGGGTAGGATCTTGAGCTGCTAAGAGAAGCAGTTCATCACACGCTTTTTCAGTTTTTTGGACAAGTTGATCTAGAAAATCACGTTTGCTTAAACCCGCTTCTATCGGGGGAAGAATACGGACACGAATTGTTCCGGGATAGCGGCGAAAATTACCGCGTGGCCAATATAAACCCGCATTGTGTGCAATAGGGACAACTTGAAGTCCTAATTCATTATAGAGCGCGACAATTCCTGACTTATAATCTGGTTCTTGACCGGGTTGTCGGCGTGTTCCTTCGGGAAAAATCAAGATTTGGCGCCCTTGTTTTACTTTCTCTTTTGCTTTTTGTATAATCATTTTTAAGGCTTTGATGGGTGTTGTGCGGTTAATGGGGATAATTTGCGTTTTTGCCATATACCAGCCAAACAATGGAATCCACATCAATTCACGTTTTAAAATGAGAGTGGGATCATCAAAATAAGGAACAAGACTGAAAGTTTCCCAAGCCGATTGATGCTTTGGAGCAATGATATAGGGTCCTTTGGGAAGATTTTCTAAACCTTCAATCTCATAACTTGTGCCTGCGATGTATTTTTGCAAAAAGAGTGTAACGCGTGCCCATGTTTTAGGGACAATCCATGCCTTTTTGCGGGGCATTAAAAAATAAACGGGAGCGTAAAGAATCATTTGTATGAAAGTTGTTGTATAAAAAGCGAACGTAAAAAGAATAGAACGAAGGATAAGCACTACATTTTCCATTTTATATCTATATGAAGACTTCATATATAATATAATTCACATGAGAAAACATCTTCTTTATGTTTTCTCAAGCATCTATTTTTTCGGTAACTCATTTTCCGATATTTAAAAACAGAAGGAAAGAGGTTAATGGAATTACAAAAAGATAAACTTTTTATTCCACGGATTTTATCTATTGCGGGAACAGATCCTTCTGGTGGCGCTGGAATGCAGGCGGATTTGAAGGTTTTTTCAGCTATGAAAACTTATGGTATGAGTGTGGTTACAGCTGTTGTTGCACAAAATACTCAGGGTGTGCGTTCTTTTCAGGCATTAGATGCTTCTTTTGTTGCAGATCAAATTGATTCTGTTTTTGAGGATATCCATGTTGATGCCGTTAAAATTGGTATGGTTGCAAATGCTCAGATTGCACAGACTATTGCAGAACGTCTTGTTTATCATAAAGCACGCCTCATTGTTTTTGATCCGGTTATGGTTGCAAAAAGTGGTGATGTTCTTTTAAAGCCTGATGCAATTGAAATTATGCGTGATGTTCTTGTGCCGATGTCAACTTTGATCACGCCAAATTTGCCTGAAGCTGCATTGTTATTGGGATGTGAAGTGCAATGGTCTTTAGAGGCTATGTATCAATATGGTCCGCAACTTTTGGCGCTAGGGTGTCATGCCGTTCTGTTAAAAGGGGGACATTTGAATACGCTTACCAAAAATAGTACAGAAAATTACGATTGTTCTAGTCCAGATCTTTATTGTGATTGTGAAAACCTTGTTATACTTGAAGCCTCTCGTCTTTCAACCACTCATGATCATGGGACAGGGTGTACCATTTCTGCTGCCATTGCAGCTCTGTTACCTACTCAACCTTTGGATTGCGCTGTTAAACAAGCAAAAGATTATTTGCATGGCGCTTTAACTGCCTCAGATGCTTTAAAAGTAGGGAAAGGGCGAGGGCCGCTTCATCATTTTTATGCATTATGGAAAGATTAATACAACGATTGATTGTGAAAAATCTTCACTCTATGAATTTGTTTCGTCATTATATGATGTTTTGGACTTATGACTGATAAATGTTAGCGTATTGTAGCTTAACAGTTATTTTGTATTAAGAAGGATAAGAAAAAATGTTATAATTTGCTTCTTTTATATATTTTTTACGATTAATCTATCCTGTTTCAGAGGCAATTTTGAGTATAAAAAAGAGAGCAAGGAATTGTAAAATCAGGATTTGATAGCAAAAAGAGTAGAGGGAAAGACCTTTTACAAGGCGATATTAAAGCTGGCGGATCCACTATATTCGCTGTTTCTTATATTGGTGGCAAAACAGGATGAGCCAAAATCGTCATCAAAATTATTATATATCTAACATTTATATAGTTTTTGTCGGCATGGATAGGGTTTTCTAAATAGAAATTGATACTTCCTGATGAAATTATCAATGATCTTTCAGGTTATGTGGTAAATTTTTTTCGGATATTACAACGTCATTATCCTTTTTTATGGAACTGCTTTATGAAATTATTGGCGTTTCAGATGAGTAGCCATGAGGAGTTTCAACATTTAATACAGCAAGATCTAAAAACTTTTACGAATTTAGAGCGGACTTTAAGGTTTTTATATTTATAGTGATTAAGTTTTAGCGAGAAGGTAGTCGATTGCACAATCGGAGTTTCAATAGACCTGTAGCATATGGTTTAATCTTTTCAAAATTGAATTTTTATTCTGTTGTTTAGCAGAGGTTACCATTAAACATTTAAAATGGTCTGATTTTATTGTGCGCTATGACGGTTTCAATACTTTATGTTACCTTACCTTGATTTGAAGTTATGCTCCTCATGTAAAATAGAATGCATTTATATTGTTAATTCACATGTCTATTTTAAAGAGATTTCTCTCAAAGTGTGTCATATCCATTTTATAATAACGTTCGTGAATGGTCTAAAGCCTCTATGAAGTGTATAAAGCTATTATGCTTCCCATTTTTACGTTTTCAAGGTGAAAGGGGTACTCCCCTATACTATTTTAGCTCCCAATTTTGCGATAATCTTTGGTATTTCAGAGTGTTCAGAAGAAGAGTTTTTATTCCTTTCTTCAAGTGAATTTTATTGATGCCTCAATTTTTCCTGTTATGCATGAGCAGATGATTGTGAGTGATTTTAATGTATAGAGATTTGAAATGAGATAATCCTATGATATTTTAGACGCTTGCTCAATATGAATAATTATAAATTATCTTTATAAACCAAGTTATTAATTTATTTTTGTATTGAAGATTATTCTGGATAAGAATTTGTTCAAGAAAGAGGATTATCAAATGATGTCCACGCTGTTTGCACAAGTACAAGGGAACATTTCTTTTGTCTTTCAAATGATGTGCCAGAAATCCAAAAAACTTAATTTACTCTAAATAATAGGTGAAAACAGTTATTTCGTTTGAAAATAATTACAATTAGCGTGAGAGATTTTTCATCATCGACTGCGATATAGAAAAAGAAACAATACACATAAAAGACCTTTAAATGATCTTTGAAAGGTCTTTGAAGACCCTTTGAGAACCCCTTAAAAACTCTTTGAAAAAAATAAATTGGTACAAAACCTAGTGGCAAAATATACAAAACCTGCTGGCAAGCTACATACATACAGCTACAACAACCGATGACAAGCTATAACTCCACACAAGAACGAATAAATACAAAATTCAATGGAGCGGGCGATGGGATTCGAACCCACGACCCCAACCTTGGCAAGGTTGTGCTCTACCCCTGAGCTACACCCGCTTACCGATTCGATATATGTCTTGTCTGTATGGCGTAGGCTTCTACGAATTGCAACAAAAAAATATCATTTTAGTTTGATTTATTTTGTCCATGTTTCGATAAAATGAAATAAAGATTGATTTTAGAAAATTCTTCAGTCATAAATTATTCCTTTTTTAATTTTTACATGGAGAGGGGTGGAATATAATGTTGAAGAGAATAAATATATTAGGGATTATTATTGCAACTGTTTTTATGATGAACAGTGTTGTAAAAGCGGATGACCAAGTTAAACACATTAAAGTTGCACTCACACAAATTATGATCCATCCTGCTGCGGATGCTGTTCGTAAAGGTGTGGAAGATGTTCTTGCAGAAAATGGTTATAAGCAAGGTGAAAATTTTCAACTTACTTTTTTATCAGCACAGGGCAATATTTCAACAGCAACGCAAATTGCACGTAAATTTGTTGGTGATAAACCCGATGTTATTGTAGCTATTACTACGCCTTCAGCGCAAACAATGCTTGCAGCAACAAAACAAATTCCTATCGTCTTTGCGGCGATTTCTGATCCTATCGGAGCTAAAATAGTTTCTTCGCTTACCAAACCTAGCGGTAATGTAACAGGGAGTTCGGATCGTATAGATGTTGCTGAAAGTGTTAAACTTTTGCAAGAAGTAAAACCAGATTTGAAAAAAATTGGTTATCTTTATAATGCTTCCGAAGCAAATTCTGTTTCAACACTTAAAGTGTTAAAAGATGTAGCAAAAAAAGCTGGAATTGAAATCGTTCCTTCATCGGCACCAAAGCCTTCAGATGTTCAGGCAGCAACACGCGCTTTAATTGGTAAGGTCGATATTATTTTTATTCCTGCTGATAATACGATTTTATCTGTTTTAGAGGGCGCAATAAAGGTCACACAGGAAGCCAATATGCCTGTATTTACTGTTGATGCTAATACTATCGGGCGTGGGCCTTTTATGACGCAAGGTGTGAATTTCTATGATGTAGGGGTTGATGCTGGGAAATTGGTTGTGCGTATTCTAAAGGGTGAAAAGCCTGGTGATATTGATGTTGTGCAGGCGGCTAATAATGACATTCGAATTGATTTGAAAGCAGCCCAAAAAGCAGGGATTATTATCCCGCAGGCAGTTATTGACCGTGCGACAAAGGTGATTCAATAACTTTTATTAATAGGGTGTTGATACAATAAAAATACGTTAAGTTTTCATGGGGATTGTCTTTACATGAATATATTTGCGTTTTCTGGTGCTGTGGAATTAGGCCTTATTTATGCGTTTGTTGCTATAGGGGTTTATCTTTCATTTCGGGTTTTAGATTTTCCTGATTTAACAGTTGATGGATCGTTTCTTCTTGGTTCCTGTGTCTGTGGTGTTTTGATTCTCTTGGGTTTCAATGCATGGACAGCTATGGCATGCGCTTTTTGTGCAGGTATGGTGGCTGGTTTATTAACAGCTCTATTGAATTTGCGTTTTGGTATTTTGAATCTTTTAGCTTCTATTTTAACAATGTCAGCACTTTATACGGTTAATCTTCGTATTATGGGAATTATGGGAGGGTCTAATGTTAATTTAGCTCTTGCTGATACCGCGTTAACGCCCTTTTATAATATGTTTGGTTTATCTGATATTTTTGTGCGTCCTCTTTTCGTTGGTATTGTATTGCTGGTTATGGCGTTTTTGATTTGGCGCTTTTTGGAAAGTGAAATTGGTCTTGCTATGCGTGCAATGGGCGCTAATCCACGCATGGCGACGGCGCAAGGTGTTCATACATCAGCATTGATATACTTTGGAATGGGGCTGTCCAATGCGTGTGTGGCACTTGGTGGTTCTCTTTATATTCAAACTGCGATTGCAACAGATATTACCGGTGGAATTGGAACAATTGTTTTTGGGTTGGCAGCTGTGATTATCGGTGAAACTCTTTTTCGTACGCGCAATATTTTTTGGATTATAATCAGCTGTATTATGGGGTCTGTGCTTTATCGTGTGGCGGTGCAATTTGCATTTGAAGCAAATGGCATTGGTATTGATACGTCGACAGATCTTCAGTTGATTACTTCGCTGTTGGTTGTTTTAACCCTTATTGTGCCACGCTATTGGAGGAGGCATAAACGTGATTGAGTTGTTTCATGTTGGGGTTACATTTAAACCGCAAACGCCTTTGGAAAAACAGGCTTTAATTGATATTAACCTCAAAATTGAGCAGGGTAGTTTTGTTACGGTTATTGGTTCAAATGGTGCTGGTAAATCAACCTTGCTCAGTGTTTTAGCGGGTGCAACGCTTCCCTCAACAGGGAAAGTGGTTATTAATGGACAAAATGTTTCTAGGCAATCAGTCAGTGAACGCGCTGGAAAGATTGCTTGTGTTTTTCAAGATTCGTTAGAGGGAAGTTGTGGTTCTTTAACAATTGAAGAAAATTTGGCTCTTGCTGCTCTTCGAGGAAGTCGTCGTGGTTTGCGTGCGGCTTTAAATCATGAGAAACGGCAATTTTTTCGAGAGAAAATTGCTCAATTAGGCATTGGTCTTGAAGCATATATTCATAATCCTATGGATAGTTTATCAGGTGGGCAACGCCAAGCAGTTTGTCTTGTGATGGCAACATTGGCGCATGCGGATGTTTTATTGCTTGATGAACATACCTCAGCACTTGATCCTGGAATGGCTGATTTTGTGATGCGGTTGACTGAAAAAATCGTTGAAGAGAAAAAATTAACGACTATCATGGTGACCCATTCTATGCGTCAGGCTCTTGATTATGGAGATCGCACTTTGATGTTGCATGGTGGAAAAGTGATTTTGGATGTCTGTCATGAAGAGCGTAAGGGCTTGGATGTCAATGATTTAATTGGTATGTTTCAGAAAGTTCGCGGGGAAGTTCTTGATGAAGATGAACTGTTAATGGATTAATAATGTGGCTCAGAAAAAAGCACATGAAGTTGATCAGTTTCTAACGCGTTTTTCACGTGCTTTTCCTATTGTTCTCATTTATGGGACAGATCGTGGTCTTATTTGTGAGCGTGCACAATGTTTTGCTAAGCTTACACGGGTAGCTATAGAAGATCCATTTTCAACAATTCGTTTGGATGCTGCTGAAATTGATAAAGATCCTGCACGTTTGGAAAATGAAGCGCGTACGTTATCGCTTTTTGGGGGAGATCGTTTGATATGGATTTCTAATGCTGCTAACCAAAAAGGTTTTCTTGCTGCCTTAAAGCTTTTAATTGAAAAGCCGCCAGAAGCCTGTTTTATTCTCATTGAAGCAGGGGATTTAAAAAAAGGAACAGGGTTGCGCAGTGCTGTTGAAACGGCATCAAAAGCCATGGCTTTACCTTGTTTTGCCGATGATATGCGTTCTCTTGACGGTTTGATTGATGAGGTTTTAGGGCAGTTTAAGAAGACTCTTTCTTTGGATGCACGTAGATGGTTGCATGAAAATTTAGGGGCGGATCGTCTTGTATCACGCGGTGAATTAGAAAAGCTTTGTCTTTACGCTGCAAATGTTCATATTACTCTTGAAGATGTGAAAGCTGTTGTAAGCGATGTCAGTGCTCTTTCTCAAGATGAAGTCGTTGATGCTCTTTTATTGGGCGATATATCAGGCTTTGAAGCGCATTTTAACCGACATGCAGCAGTGCATGGGGCACTTTTTTTAATTTTGAGTACAGCTCAAAGACATTTTCAGCAATTACAGCTATTGCGTTATCAGGTAGAGGTTGAAGGAAAATTGCCTTTTACGGTGGTTTCTCAAGCACGGCCCCCTATTTTTTTTCAACGGAAAAAAACCGTTGAACAAGCTTTAAAATATTGGAAGTTAGAACAGATTTCTTACGCAATGGAAAGAATTCAGAGTGCTGTTTTAGACAGCCGTAAAAATCCGCTTTTGGGTGAAGCTATCATTCGTCAAGTTTTGTTAGGACTTACAATTATTGCACGACGCCAGATGGCAGCTTAGTATTTTAAAAATATTATGATTTTTTATTTTGAATACAATACAGAGGCATTTTCAGCAATTAAAACTGTTGTATTATCAAGTAGAGGTTGAAGAAGCTGTATTTTTGAGAATGCGTTATTTTACGGTGTGTTCAATACTCGCAAAACTTGTTTTGATGTTATAGAATTTACCAATTGTACCAATCAATATAATGTATTGTGGTAATTTAGAAGGGTATCTGCTTACGCTTTTGATACGTTTTTTTGAGAGTAAATTAGTGAGATTAAAGTAACCTGATGAGATTTGTGTAAGGTTGTTATTGTCTTGATAAAGAATTTATGAGAATGCATTTTATTTTGTTTCAGTGGTGCGCTCTGGTCAGCAATGAAGTGAGTGTTTAGAGCTTAATGTTACATTTTTCGTCACTCATTTTTTTGTGTTTTTGTAAGTAAAATGATCTGTTGTCAGTTTGGCGCAGGTGGTGATTGGTAAACTGCGTTATTCTTTATTCCCTAGTTGTAGTTTTTTAATGTTTTGCGCATAACTCTTGAATAAACAGACAGGAAAATTATGATTTTTACGACTGTCTTTGTTGCCATTTGTAAAGAATCCTTAAAGGTGAAAGATGCTCCATATTCAATTTGAAAAAATAGCGCTCATTGGGATCGGTCTGATTGGGTCTTCTTTAGCAAGAGTGATTAAAAAGAAAAATCTTGCGGCTCAGATTTCTATTGCAACACGTCGTCCAGAAACCCTGAAAAGAGCGCGAGAATTGGAGCTTGGGGACTTTTATACGACAGATAATGCAAAAGCTGTTGAAGGAGCAGATTTGGTTATTCTTTCTGTTCCTGTTGGGGCTAGTGCAGAAGTGGCAAAAACCATTCGTGATCATTTAAAACTTGGAGCGATTGTGAGTGATGTTGGTTCTACGAAAGCGTTGGTTATTGCGGAAATGGCACCTTTATTGCCAAAAACGGTTCATTTTATTCCAGGGCATCCAATTGCTGGAACGGAATATTCAGGACCGGATGCTGGTTTTGCTGATTTATTTATGAATCGTTGGTGTATTTTAACGCCTTTTGCGGATAGCGATGCTGCTGCTGTCGCACAATTAACAGCGTTTTGGGAAGCTTGTGGTGCGCGTGTCGAAAAGATGGAACCTAAGCATCATGATCTTGTTTTGGCTATTGTTTCACATTTACCCCATTTGATTGCGTATAATACTGTTGGGACAGCGAGTGATTTAGAAAAAGTAACAAATTCGGAAGTGATTGCTTATTCCGCTTCCGGTTTTCGTGATTTTACGCGTTTAGCATCTTCTGATCCCGTTATGTGGCGAGATATTTGTTTGCATAATAAGGATGCTATTTTAGAAATGTTGAGCCGTTTTAGTGAGGGGCTTGCTTTTTTAGAACGGGCAATTCATTTAGGAGATGGTGAGACACTGTTTAACTTTTTTACACGTACGCGTGCTGTACGCCGCAATATTATTGATGCTGGACAGGAAATTGATGCTCCTGATTTTGGGCGTCAGAATGTTTCTAAAAAAGGGTGAGTAAAAACAAGAGGTTTTTGTTGAATTTCGTTGGTTTTTTCTAAAAACCGATAAGAAGTTTTTTCTCTACTCAGTCATAGATTGCAATAAAAAAGAGTGGCGATTGCTCCGATATAGATAACCATGACTTCAAAAGGTTTTATGTGTGCACGATCATCTTGCTTAGTTCTCTATAGGACATATGATGTACAGAAGAGGTTACTGATCTGTAGAAGTAACAAAAAAATGAGGTCGTTGTAGAACTTCATAGAGTGGGTTATTGTTTTTGTTTTGGTATAAAGTCGGGCTTGACCGTATTGATTATTGACCGTTATATTGCAACATTGCAAAATGTTTATTTGCAGAGTTTTGATGATTTTTATAAAACTTGAAATAGACTGAGGAAGAGTTTTACCAGAAAGTATTGAGTTTTGTTAAAAAATATCTTTTGGTATAGCTATCGTATTTTGTGTGACGCAATAAGTCATTATTGGCGTGATAATGGAAGTGCTTTTGCGAGCCATGTTGCGCTATCGGGGCTTTTAGCATTTTTCCCTTTTTTTATTTTCGGAACATCTTTTGCTCGTTTTCTAGGGGCTTTTACCTATACACCGCAAAAAATTAAAGCACTGGTGCAGTTATTGCCTGATGTTATTGCAGAGCCTTTATCCCAAGAAATTGTCAATGTTTTAACCATTCATCGAGGCGGTGTGCTGACGCTTTCTGTCATTGGAGCGGCTTATTTTGCTTCTAATGGGATAGAGGCGTTGCGTACGGCTTTAAATAAAGCTTACCGTGTTACTGATCGACGGAGTTTGTTATTTTGTCGTTTTCAAAGTCTGTTTTTTGTAATCCTTGGTGCTGTTGGTCTTGTTGTGATTAGCTTTTTATTGATTCTGGCGCCTTTGTTGATCAAAATTATGCAAAATCATTCTTTTTTTATGACTGAATATATTGCTGTTATTCGTGTATGGCGTTATACAGTTGCAATCGTTATTTTGTTTATCAGTCTTTTGATTGTTCATAAATGGCTTCCAGCAGGGCGGCGGAAATTTATAGATATTTTACCAGGAATAGTGGTGACAATGTTTATATGGTTTATGGCTTCTATCGCTTTTGCGCAATATTTAACGATGTTTGATTATATTTCTACCTATGCAGGGTTGGCATCTATTATGGTTGCTATTATTTTTCTCTACATATTGAGTGCAATTTTTATTTTGGGAGGAGAAATAAACGCGGCGATAATGTTTTATCGCAAGGATTTGCAACATTCAGATGAATGAAAGAGCTTATTATTGCTTGAAAGCCAAGGTATGAATATCCCAATAAAGCCTGCTATCACTTTGTTGATTGATGCAGATGCTTGTCCCGTAAAAGATGAAGTTTATCGTGTGATGAATCGTTATCAGCTTAAGACATTTGTTGTGGCAAATCGTTCTTTGTCCCTTCCAGATGAAGCACTCATTGAAAGAGTGGTCGTTGCCGGTGAATTCAATGGTGCTGATGATTGGATTGTAGAACATGTGCATGAGGCAAGTATCGTTATTACCAGTGATATTCCTTTAGCAGCACGGGTTGTGCAAGCTGGGGGTTTTTGTCTTTCGCCAACGGGGCGTATTTTTGATGTAAATTCAATTGGTCAGGCTTTGGCGATGCGCAATTTGATGGAAGATTTGCGTGGACAGGGCAGTATAATAGGTGGTCCTCGTCCTTTTTCTCGTAAAGACCGTTCTGCTTTTTTGTCAGCACTGGATCTTGTTATACAACGTTTAAAAAGACGAGGTTATTAAAGTTATAGGGCTTCTTTAATGACTGCTTTTATAAGTGCTTTGGCATCGTCATTGGCCCATGGTGCTGCACCATTGAAGGAAGCAATGAGATATCCCTCTTTATCAATAAGCAATGTAATGGGGAGTCCTAAAGCGAGCCCCTGTTTTCTAACATTGTTGAAAATATCCATTGTTTCATCGCGATAGTAAAGCAAATTATCTGAATGAATATTCTGTAAAAATTGCTGAATTTTTTCAGGAGAAGCAGTTTTATCGATATTAATCGCTATGACATCAAAGTTTTCTCCACCTAATTCACGTTTTAATTGCGCAAGTTCGGGCATTTCTGTGCGGCAAGGTGCACACCAAATAGCCCATAGATTGACCAGCATTGGTTTTCCAGTAAATTCGCTGAGTGTGTGCTCTTTTCCTAGAATATCCTTGAAAGAGAGTTTATTCATATCTGAGGGCGTATCAGCAAATCGTATGTGGCTAAAAAAGCCTTTTGCTGCTTTTCGTATCGCCATCATTTTTTCTGCTCGTGCTTTATTAGTATTTATTTCTTGTGCTTGTGCTGCTGAAATGAAATTGAAAAGAAAAAACTCTCTTTTGGTATCGTAGTTTATGGTTGCGTATAAACTCAATGCAATGATAAAGAATGCAAGGGAAAGTTGCCTTTTTTTATTGTTTTTTTTGCTGATGAAAATTTGAAAAATCATAATTTTGTCCTTTGGAGGGGTGTTTTCAGAATATGACAGATGAGAAGTTAAAGAACCAAATGTGGGGTGGTCGGTTTGCGGCAGGTCCTGCTGCAATTATGGAAGAAATTAATGCCTCTATTGATTTTGATCAAAAACTTTATCGACAAGATATTGAAGGTTCTCTTTCTCATGCGGCTATGTTAACGCAAACGAAAATCATTTCACAATCAGATTATGAAAAAATTGTTCATGGTTTGAAACTTATTCGCCAAGAAATTGAAGACGGTAAATTTGTTTTTTCACGAAAGCTTGAAGATATTCATATGAATATTGAAGCGCGGTTGAGCGAATTGATAGGTCCTGTAGCTGGGCGTTTGCATACGGCGCGTTCACGCAATGATCAAGTTGCTGTTGATTTTCGCTTGTGGGTACGTGAAGCAACGCAAAAGATAGCACAAGCTTTAAAAGGATTGATAGAGCAATTACTTATTCGCGCAGAACAACATGTTGATACCTTTATGCCAGGCTTTACGCATTTACAATTGGCTCAACCCATAACATTGGGTCATTATATGATGGCTTATGTTGAAATGTTTGGTCGAGATTTATCGCGGATGCGTGATGCTCTTGAGCGAATGAATGAATCGCCTTTAGGGGCGGCTGCTTTAGCGGGGACAGGCTTTCCAATTGACCGTTTTATGACAGCAAAAGCGCTAGGCTTTCGCGAACCTACACGCAATTCAATTGATAGTGTTTCAGATCGTGACTTTGCATTGGAATTTTTAAGCGCTGGCGCTCTTTGTGCAACACATCTTTCGCGATTGGCGGAAGAAATAATTCTTTGGTCAAGTGCACAGTTTTGTTTTATTCATTTATCAGATGCTTTTTCAACAGGGTCTTCCATTATGCCACAAAAGAGAAATCCTGATGCGGCAGAGTTAGTACGAGCAAAAGCAGGTCGATTGAATGGTGCGCTTATGGGATTGTTAACGGTGATGAAAGGATTACCGCTTGCTTATTCAAAGGATATGCAAGAAGATAAGGAATATGTGTTTGATGGGGCTTTGAGTTTGGAATTATCACTAGCAGCAATGACAGGGATGATTGCTGATTTGAAAGTGAATAAAAAAGCCATGAAACAAGCAGCAGATTTAGGATATGCAACAGCTACGGATTTTGCTGATTGGCTTGTACGTGAATTAGGGATTCCTTTTCGTGAAGCACATCATATAACGGGGCGTGCTGTAGCATTGGCAGAAAGAAAACAGTGTCGCCTTCAGGATTTATCATTAGATGAACTTCAAGCAATTTGTCCTGATATCAATGCGGCACTTTTTGATGTTTTGACCGTTGAAAAATCTGTTGAAAGTCGTAAAAGCTTTGGGGGAACAGCGCCTTCAGAGGTTCTTCGGCAAATTGCGTATTGGAAAAAGCGTCTCGTGAGCGCTTGAGTGATTGTATTTTAAAGGTAACAAAGAGATCGAGATGAGGAAAGAGGACAGATGAAAATTATATTAAAGGGGTTGATAATTGTCCTTTTTGGGGGCTTGGGTATCGTTGGGTGTGGGCGTAAAGGGTCATTAGAGTTACCTCCTTCAACAGGAGTGAATTCTTCACAAGGAACTTTTGTTTCTCAAGGTAAAACAGATAAACCTTTTATTCTTGATCGGTTAATACAATAGGAATTTTTATGCGTTTTTTTTCTTATCATCAGGGTGTGCTTCACGCTGAAGGTCTTTCTCTTTTGGAACTTGCGCGGGAAGTTGAAACACCTTTTTATTGTTATTCAGCTAGCGCAATCGTTGCACATTTTAAAGATTATCAGAATGCATTTCATGATATGCCGAGTTTAATTGCTTATGCGGTTAAAGCGAATTCCAATCAAGCAGTTTTACAACTTTTAGCTAACAATGGAGCGGGAGCTGATGTGGTCTCAGAAGGGGAATTACGGCGTGCACTTGCTGTTGGTATTCCTGCACAGAATATTGTTTATTCTGGTGTTGGTAAAACAGTGAGAGAAATAGATTTTGCTCTTGCACAAGATATTTATTGTTTTAATGTTGAATCAGAGCCAGAACTTGAACAATTATCGGCGCGGGCTGCTGCGCTTTCAAAAACAGCTCGTATTTCTTTACGCATTAATCCTGATGTGGATGCTAAGACTCACAAAAAAATTACAACAGGTAAGTCTGAGAATAAATTTGGTATTCCACTGTCTTTGGCGGGTGATGCATATAAAAAAGCAGCTCAATTGCCTGGTCTTCATGTGTGTGGTGTTGATCTCCATATTGGCAGTCAAATTTGTGATTTAAAACCGTTTGAAGATGCATTTGTTATTGTTGCAGATTTTGTGCGTCAATTATGGAATAATGGTTATGCGATAACCCATATCGATATTGGGGGCGGGCTTGGTATTCCTTATGGTTATGAGAAGCATCCAGTACCTTCTCCTTTTGAGTATGCAGCACTGGTAAAGAAACATATTGCGCCTTTAGGGATCAATATTATCTTAGAACCTGGGCGTAGTATTGTTGGTGAAGCCGGTGTGTTGGTAACATCGGTTGTGTATTTAAAAAAGGGGGAAGGACGAAATTTTGTTATTGTTGATGCGGCGATGAATGATTTCATGCGTCCAACGCTTTATGATGCGTGGCAAAATGTAATGCCAGTGAAAAAAACACCAGTAGATGCCCCTCTGATTAATGCTGATATTGTTGGTCCTATTTGTGAAACTGGTGATTATTTAGGCTTGGAACGTTCTTTACCAGTGTTAAAAGCGGGTGATGTTTTGATGTTAACAGGAGCAGGGGCTTATGGCGCAGTGATGGCAAGCACTTATAATAGTCGACTTTTGGTGCCGGAAGTTCTAGTTCAGGATACACGTTATGCAGTCATTCGTCCACGCCTTGATTATGCACAATTGATAGGCTGTGATCATATTCCAGATTGGATTGAGCCCAAATTAGATTGAGCATTATTAAATATTTTGGGTCTTATTTTTACTAAACTTTGATGAAACAATTTATTTTCTAGAAATTGTTTTGTATGGGGTTTATGATCTTAATGCACCACGATAAAAGGGGATAAATGCTTGTTTATGAAAAATAAAAACATCAAAGGTTTTGCAATGAAGCTTTTGTGTGTGCGCATTTTGATGTGGGGGATCCTTTCATTTGAACGGATGTGGGTACGGTTGTTGCCATTTTTCCTCGTTCTTAGTCTCTTTTGTTCGTTTAGCTGGTTGGGACTTTTTGGCATTTTGGGCTATTGGTCACATTTGCTTTTACTTGGGGTTATACTTGTTTGTGCTGGGGCGAGTTTATTTTTTCTTATTCGTTTTCGGTTTCCCACAATGCGGGAAGTAAATTGCCGCCTTGAACGCGTCAATGATCTTAGACACCAGCCTTTGAATATTCAGACAGATCGTTTATGTTCTGAAAATGATGAAGATTTTAGTGCTGTTATTTGGCGTGAACATCAATGCCGAATGGCAAAGCAATTATACCATTTAAAAACTGGATTTATCTCTCTTAATAGTGCGGATTATGATCCTTTGGCTTTGAGGGCTTTGTGTGCTCTTCTTTTTGTGTGCGCTTTTAGTTTTTCTTTTGGTTCACAAGGGGGGCGTTTGGCTGATGCCTTTGATTTTCGTCCTGTCGTTGATGAAAAACTCATGCGGATTGATGCTTGGGTAACACCCCCTGCTTATACCGGTGTGGCACCGATTTATTTGACAAAAGATGAGAAAACACAACGAGAAATCCCTGAAGGGAGTAATGTTGTTGTGCGCGTTGTCAATGGGGCTGGCATTACAGTAAAAGCAAAGTCTGTAGAAGATGGGAGGGAAGTTTCGTTTTCAGAGAAAACGGAACAAACAACTTTGAATGATCCAATCGTTCATTTTGAAACACATTTAAAGCATTCAATAAATTTATTTGTATCATCACGTCGTAAAAAACAGCAATGGCATTTGCAGATAATTAAGGACACGCTTCCAACAATTCATTGGTTGGAAAAACCAGGGAGGATTTTAACGGGATCATTGGAGTTACGATATGTGGTGGATGATGATTATGGTGTGACAAAGGCTTTTGTTGAAATAGAGCCTTTTCTTCCTCAGAATAAAAGTGTTTCTTCTCTTTATAATGCTCCGGAAATAGAGCTTCTTCTTCCGCGTGGTGGAAAGGGGAAAATGCGGACGGTGCACGATGTATCAGCGCATCCATGGGCGGGTTCGCAAGTTAAAATTACTTTGGTGGCAGAAGATGGTGCGGGGCAGAAAGGGCGTAGCAAAACTTTTGTTATGATATTACCACAGCGTGTTTTTTCGAATCCTGTTGCACGCGCAGTGGTTGAATTGCGTCGTTTATTAGCGCTTGATGCTTCTGCGAGAGAGCGTGTATTGGATATGCTTTCTGCTTTGCTTGTGCGTCCAGAAAAGGGGCTGCAAAATGCATCGCATTTTATTGTTCTACAAAGTGCGTGGACAAGACTTTCTTTGGCACAAACAGACGAGGATTTGCGCGATGTGGTGGATTATTTATGGCAAATTGCTTTGGGTATTGAAGGCAATCAACTTGAATCCGTGCAAAAAAAGTTAAAACAAGCACAAGCTGCTTTACGTGATGCATTGCGTTACGGTGCTCCAGCGGCAGAAATTGAACGGCTTATGGCAGATTTACGTCAAGCTATGGATGAGTATATTCGTGCTTTGGCTGAAAAAACACCAGATAGTCAAGTTTCTAAAAATTCTAAAAGCTCAAAAAGTCCTAATCTTTCTGAAGCTACATTACAAGAAAAACTAAATTTAATTGAGGAAATGGCTAAAACGGGTTCTTCTTTAGCAGCTGAACAACTCTTGGCGGAAGTTGAACAGACGCTTGATCATTTGCAGGTGCAAAAAGGCAATCAAAATGAGGGAGAAAAAAGCCAATCTGCACAAATGAAAGAAAAGATGGACCAGCTTGGAGATTTAATGCGTCGTCAGCAAGAAATTCTCAATGAAACACATCAGTTAGAGATGGAACAAAAACGCGGAGAAAATGTACCGGAAACACAAAAAAAATCTTTAAAAAAACGTCAAGCTGAATTGCAGTCTGAATTATCAACATTGGAAAAAGAATTATCAGAACAAGGATTTGAAACAGGGGGCGCATTAAAAATGGCAGAAGAAAAAATGAATTCTGCGGAAAATGCTCTTGATAATGGAAATCATCAGGTATCTATACAAAATCAGTCTGATGCTTTGGAATCTTTGAGGCAAGGTGCACAAAATGTTTTGAAAAAAATGCGCGAAACACTCAAAGAAACGGGAGATGATCAAAATGCTGATTCTGGTCCTAAAGATCCGTTAGGACGTCCACTTTCTTCAAAAACAGATGAAAAACAAGAAGGTGAGGCACTACCACAAGAAAGTGATCAAATGCGTACGCGGCAGATTTTGGATGAAATTCGCAAACGTCTTGGTAAAGAGCATCTTCCAGAAGAAGAAAAAAACTATCTTGAAAGATTGCTTCATTTTAATTAACCAATGTTGGCTTTTTTCTTAATTGATGTCAAAAACAGTGTATGAAGAACCTCTATGGAGTTCATCTCTAAAAAAATGATTAAAGTGCTTGTAACGCAATAATCATCCTGCTGTACTGATTTTTTGATCATTTAAGTTTAAAATATGCAATATTGAAATGTTCGCTATTGCGGAAAAAGAGCAGAAGTCCATATAGGTTTGGTATATGAAAATCTGTAATGTTTGAAATTTGTTTCTACATGGTATGTTGAGTTGGATATCGTTACGCTGAAAGATTTTTATGCTTCTGCACTTGGGCTGCGTGTGCAAAAGACGTTGTGTGACCAATTGAATTTATGGTGGCCTGATCTTACCGATAAACGAATTATGGGGTTGGGTTATGCGCTTCCTTATCTTTCTGTATTGCGTGAACGTGCCCAACAATGTTTTGCTTTTATGCCTGCTGCTCAGGGTGCTTCGCCTTGGCCTTGTGCTGAGCAAGTTGCTACAGCGCTTGTTTTTGAAGAAGATTTGCCCCTTCCTGATGCGTCAGTTGACTGTATTTTATTGGTCCATGCATTAGAATATACAGAAAATTCATTTGAAACGTTGAATGAAATATGGCGTGTTTTAGCACCTAATGGCCACTTGATCGTTATTGTACCTAATCGCTCTGGTTTTTGGGCGCGCAATATTACTACGCCCTTTGGTTATGGCGAACCCTATAGTCGGCAACAGATTATTCGTTTGTTCGAAAAAACAAATTTTGTTTCTGGGCCAATACAAGAAATTGTACACTATATGCCCTCTACGGGGTATTTTTCGCGGTTGTTCTCATTTTTTTATGAGCCATTTGCTCGCTATCTTTTGCCTTATTTTGGTGGACTCTTAATGTGTCAAGCACAAAAACGTGTTTATCAGGGTTTGCTCGTACAGCGTCGTCAGTCGCGACGTATTTTTATTCCTGCTTTATCACCACAGACAAGAAATATTTTAATTTATAAAGATAATTAATCATTTTGTCATTGTCATAAGAACCGCAAATATAGAGGCATTCTCTTATTTCAATTTTTTGCATTTACAATTAAAAAATATTCCTTTGTACATTAATATGTGGAATTGGCATGTGAATAAAAAATCTCAAGTATCTATATACCGAACCATATTTCATGAATAGTGGAAACATTTTAAGAGAAAAAATGCTGGTATCTTCGTAAGCATAAAAATAGCAGAGTCCAAGGGATCTTACATAATATGGTTCATGGTGGTTAAAAACTGTACAAGGAAGGATTAAAATGCTTCTTATGAACCATCTCAAGTATCAAGGGCTCCTCTTGCAACATCGAGATCTAACAAAGTGTGTGATGGTGCCGGTTTGTTCTTTTATAAGCGTAAAGATGGTGGTGCTCTATGGCTTTATCGTTAGGATAAACATTTAGCGTTATATCATTAAATTATACCATCTCTTAAGAGAATATAAAATCATAAAGAATGGAGGAAAACTATAAAGATAAAAAACATCTCTCAATTTAGGCTAGTGAATGTGAGATAAAGCAGTGCGTGGAGCGGTGTTTCTGAAAAAATAATCATAAATAGCACTCATCTAAAGATGATAGTTATGATCAAGAATGTTGCTAAAAGATATCACGATTATTTATATGCGGAACATATTAAAAATTTTAAAAAGAACAAAAGCATGTGAAACAGAAGTTACAAAGTATATTGTGAGGTTTGAAAGCATTTTTGTTTCTGGTTCTCATGTTGGAATATTTCGTTTTTTATTCATAATGTTATATCTTTTGTCATAAGAGTAAGTTCTATGTAATAGCATTCGAATTATTATATGCGAAGTTTTTTTATCTCGTTTTTGTTTTCATTTAGGATATTAAAATTATTTTTGAAACAGTAAATCTCGAATTAAAGATTTAAACGATAACCATTTTGATCTGTCATGAGAATTTGTGCATTGGAGGGATCGTTTTCGATTTTTTGTCGCAAACGATAGATATGGGTTTCTAAAGTATGGGTGATAATATTTTCATTATATCCCCAAACTTGTTCTAACAATGTTTCACGGCTGACAATTTTATCATTGGCATGATAGAGACATTTAAGGATCGCTGCTTCTTTTTCTGTGAGACAGATTTTATTGTTGCATTGATCAAGAAGAAGTTTTTGTCTTAGTTTAAAAGTATAGGGACCAATATGAAAGGTTGCGTCTTCATTTTGTTCATATTGGCGCAACTGTGCTCGAATTCTCGCTAATAACACCGCAAAGCGAAAGGGTTTTGTTACATAATCATTGGCGCCTGTTTCAAGATCTAAAATATTATCACAGTCTGTATCATAATTTATTATCATGATAATGGGGGCACGAAATCCTTGGGTGCGTAATTGTTTAACGGCTTTGTAGCCATCAAGATCAGGAAGTTGAAATCCCAAAATAGTGAGATCAATATTTTCTTCTTGGATTATTCTCATTCCCGCTTCTGCTGTTTTTGCTTGGAAAATTTTAAACTCTTGATGCATTTGCAATTGTTCTACTAAAATGGGGCGTAGATCATCATCTTCAACGATTAAAAGAGTATAGTGGTTCATGTTTTTCCTTATAGGCATGTTGATGCACTGATTGGTATAGTTTCATGAAAAATGAGATTTCATGCAAGAAAAATTAAAAGAGAGCGCTTCTAAAAAATAAATTTTTATAATTTCTAATGGTTGCTTGCTGAAAAGAAGGTATTCCGTCTGTAGAGTATTTTACGTATTGGTTGGAAGCGTTTTTTATGTTCTAGAACGTGTTTTAGCCATTGAGTGTCATCATCTTTACGCTTTATGGAGAAACAAGGTGGCACTATCATTCACTTTGCTAGTTCGTGGGTGTTGCGGACAGTCCTTGGCACTTGAGACGATTCATAGGAGGAATTTTTAGTTCTTTCTTTCACGGTTTTTATCCATATGGGACTTTCTCCGCTTGTAATGTGCAAGCAAATAGCTTTTGATTGATTCAATATAAACAGGTTGGGAATGAGAGAATCCTGCGGTATGAGGCGCACTCGTCCAACATGCAAAACAATGAACACGCAATATGATGCGTTTTTTAAGCGTGAAGAGAATTGTGCAAAACCTAGCGCATATGCACTGTTTAGGAGAACTTCACGATCATTTTTATTATTTTTTATCCACGTTCAGTTTTGTTTTTTTGTTGCATTTGTGTGCGAAGGGGATTGAGTGTTATGTTCGTGGTGTTGCTTATTATAATCGTTGAGCAAGCTTTGCCTTTAGCAATGCCGAAAAGATGCATCATAAAGAGGCTTTTTGTGTAATTTGGAAGGAGACTGTATTGAGAAAGAGTGCAGGATAAAAAATGACAAAGAAAAATATCATATTTATGCATTTAGCATGAGAATACCTCAACAGAAGGATGTGTTGTGCTTATTCTTTTGCGCTATAAAGCATCTTTTTATATGAGTTAATGAATAAAAATTATTGTTTTAAGATAAAAGCATTTCCCTCTTAAGGTTGCCCATCAAACAGACTTCTTTCCATTCATCTTCTGTCACGGGTTGCACTGATAAGCGGCTGGTTTTGACCAACGCCATATTTGCTAGTTTGGGGTTGGCTTTAATTTGTTTTAATGAAACAGGTGTTGGCATGTCACAAAGTGCACGGATATCCACACATTCCCAGCGTGGATCAGAGCTTGTAGAATCAGGGTGTGCTTCAGCACATATTTCTACAATGCCCACAATTTCTAAACCTTTATTTGAGTGATAAAAAAAACCTTTATCACCATATTTCATGGCGCGCATATTATTACGGGCTTGATAATTGCGTACACCATCCCATTGTTCGCCATTAGCTCCTTTTTTCTTTTGCATCTCCCATGACCATTTATAGGGTTCAGATTTAAAAAGCCAATAAGCCATAAGTTCACCTTTTTCATAAATTGTTATGTATTTATCATACGAATTTTTATAAGTATTTTCGTAATACCCTTAACGATAATTTTAAAAATGGGGTAAAGAATTTCTTGTTTCAAAATAACTTGTATATAGAAAAATGCGTTCCATTAATATTTCATGTTGTATAAAGGTACTTTGCTTATCTTGTAGCAGAAAAATATATCAGTGTATCGAAGTAATAGACTTAAAATTGCTCAGCCATGTGGAAGCTTAATCATCTTTTCAGCTGCTGTTTGAAATGTAGTTACTATAGGAGCATTGCGTTGGAGAGAATTTAGCAAGAAAATTGGTTTTAAAAAGCTTTAAGATTACAATGGCAATGAAACAAATAGATGGACAAAGGTGATGATGTCAAAGGGATGGCTTGGTATTATGCTATCGTACGATAAAGTGCGTTTTATTATGCTGTAAAATACCGTCATTTGAAATGTAATGATATAAGGCAGTTTTTTGAAACATGAAGGTTTTCAGAATATGTGGTGAATATTTAGGTTTACGTGTCGAGCTTTGGGTTAAGTGAATTGTGTGATTTGGAAGCCAAGGGAAATTCGCTTGATAAGAAATTCGGACTGTTTACAGATTCAGATTGAATGAAAATTTTCGTTCTTTGAGAGATGTTAATTTTCTTATGCTTTTGTTCCACGGCGACCCATCCCGATCAAGGGGGGGGCTTTTTCATCTAATGGCCAGCGTGAGCGAGGGGCAATATCAAGAGGGCTTGTTTCTCCCCGTGCAAGCTTTTGTGCACCGGCAAAAGCAATCATTGCAGCATTATCGGTACACAAGGAAAGAGGAGGGGCTATAAATTCAAAACCATGTTGATGGGCAAGTTCTTGTAATGTAGAGCGAATGGCTTGGTTTGCGGCAACGCCGCCCGCAACAACCAAAGCAGGAGAACGTTTTTCTTGATTATGAGAGAGAGGATATTGGTGGGCAAAGTGTTGTAGAGCGAGGTGAACGCGATCACGTACTGTATCGGTTACGGCGGCTTGAAAACTTGCGGCAATGTCAGCAATATCATTTTCTGTAAGAGGAGCTATGGCTGTTGCGGCTTGTCGAACAGCAGTTTTGAGTCCTGAAAAAGAAAAATCTAATCGTTTTTCACCTTTTAAAGGACGTGGAAGAGGGATGCGATTTTTATCACCAAATAAAGCTGCTTTTTCAAGTGCTGGTCCACCAGGATAAGGAAGACCTAAAAGTTTTGCTGTTTTATCAAAGGCTTCTCCTAATGCATCATCAATAGTGGTTCCTAAACGTTGGTAGTTGCCTACTCCATGAACAAGGATTGTTTGTGTATGACCTCCTGAAACCAAAAGTAATAAATAAGGAAAGCTGACGTTGTGCGTTAACACAGCTGTTAAAGCATGTCCCTCTAAGTGATTTACCGCAATAAATGGTTTGCCAGTGGCAAGAGAGAGTGCCTTTGCGCTCATAACGCCTACCAACAATCCTCCTATCAAACCAGGTCCACTGGTGGCTGCAATGCCATCAATATCTTTTAATTTTGTGTTTGCTTCTGTTAGTGCTTGCAGAATTAAATGATCAAGAACTTCAACATGGGCACGAGCAGCAATTTCAGGAACAACACCGCCGTAAGGTGCATGGTGATCAATTTGACTCCAAACAACATTGGAAAGAATTCGGCTGTTTGATTCATTGTTATATTCAATGATAGCTGCTGCCGTTTCATCACAACTTGTTTCTATTCCCAGCAGACGCATTTTAAACAAAACCTTATATTGAAGCTTCTTTCCTGCGTGCGTACCATGAACAGAAAAAGATGCAAAGTATTTCTCTTAGAATTGATTTTTCTATTTCTTTGAATTTTATGATATCGTTGATTAAAAAATAAAGCTGTATTTTCGAGTATAAAATGCAAATGTTTTTTTAAAAACTTGTCTATTAAAGGCGATAATTGTAAATATTATTGAGAAAAGCTGCGTTTTTAAAACTTTTTTCATTTTATTATTTTATCATTAAAAAAAGTGTGCACGAAAAGTGACAGAGATGGTCGATTCTTCAAAACCAAAAGTTAAACCACATTATGCTGGTACGCGTCGTAAGAAACCAGTTATTGAACATGAAGCTGTTCCCCATGATTCAGAGGAAAAAAACCACAATTCTGTAGAATCTCATGCGCGAGAAAAACAGAATATGCAAGGTCAGGATAAAAGTATCTCTGGTACAACTTGGCTTTTCTTGTCCCTTTCTGGAATTTTGGGGGGATTCATTGCTTTGGGAATTTTTATGGGGCTTCAATGGGCTGGTTTCTTTCCTTCTCCTTTTGTGGGAAATTCTGCTGGGGGGGAAAAAGCTTTGCAGATTGCTGAAGCTGCAAAAAGTCAAGGTGAAGATACAAAGGAACAATTGAGGCGGGTCTTTCAAGAAATCGATGCGTTAAAAACAGAGTTTTCTTCTTTTTCATCACAACAGTTTAAAACAACGAAAAATGATGAACTATCGAAAGAAGAAAGCAAAAAAGCTTTTGCGATTTTAGAGGAAAAAGTAAAAGCTCTTGAAGAAATTGTACAAACCTTTATTAGAAAATCGAAAGATATAGAGACGGCTTTGTCTGTTGGGTTGAGCAATGCAAATGATCTTGCTGCGTTAAAACAACAGTTAGAAGCACTACAGGAAGAAATTGCTGTTAAAAATAGTGAAAAAAAAGAAATAAATACCGCGCTCTTTACTGCAATTAGTTCATTAAAAAATGCTGTAGAACGTGGTGGATCTTATAATAATGAATTAAAGCTGTTACAACAATTATCGCCTTCGATTAATGGACTTGATGTGTTGCAAAAAACAGCTACAGTGGGTCTTCCAAGCTCAGCACAACTTTCAGTTGATTTTGCTCATGTTGCCGATGCAATTGTTGGTACGCAAAATATTGTTGCATCAGATGCTGGTTTTTTTGACCGAATTTTAGCGTGGATAAAAGGGCTCATTGTTTCGCGACCGATTGGAAATGTTGAAGGGACAACGCTGGGGGCTATTGCGGCACGCATGGAAGTTGCCATTCAAGCTGGTGATTACGAAAAGGCTTTGAGCGAATGGCAATCATTGCCCCAAAGTGCAAAAGATGTTTCAAGGGATTTTATTAAGCAGCTTGAAAGACATATTGCTATTCAACAGTTGTTGCAGCAATTGTTATTGTCTGTGCACCAAGGATCTTTTAAAGCAACAAAGATGTAAATAGGCCCAAGATGATACGTGTTTTTATTTATATTTTTGTTGTTTGTATCCTCGGTTTAGCTTTCACGTGGGTAGCTAATCACAATGGTATTTTTGTTCTCACATTTTTGCATTTCAGATTTTCTGCTTCATTGCTTACAGTGTTAAGTGTGCTTATTTTATTTTTTGTAACGCTGGTGCTTTTATGGTGGTTATTGTCTTTCTTTTTTTCCATACCGAGTGCTCTTTCCAATTATTTTTATAAACGCCATCAAAAGCGTGGTTACGAAGCTCTTTCAAAGGGGATTCTCGCAACTTTTGCTGGTGATAGTATGGTTGCGCAAAAAATGGAAGCACGGGTTGCTAAATATCTTGCAGGAAAACAAGAGCCATTGGTAAAACTTTTACAAGCGCAAACCTTGTCTTTACAAAATAATTCTGTTCGCGCCATCGGTCTTTATGAAGAGATGAGAAAGGAAGATTCGACAAAACTGGTTGGACTTTATGGTTTGTTTCGTGAAGCGATGAAGAGTAAAGCTTATGAGGCAGCGCAACAATATGCCGAAGAGGCACTGACTTTATCGCCAGCACTTTTATGGGCGCATCAGGCGGTGCTTGATCGATTAAGTGCTGAGGGTAAATGGGATAAGGCACTTACTGTTTTTGAAAGAGCAAATAAAGCTCTCCCGCGTTCTGTTCGCGCGACTCCAGAGCGGCAGCATATACAGGTTTTACTACTAAGTGGGCAGGCACTTTCTTTGTTTGATACACATCCTGTACAAGCACGTGAAGCCATTTTGAAAGCCCATAAATTGGCGCCTGATTTTGTTCCAATAACAGTGATTGCTGCTGATATTCTTTATAAGTTAAATGAAACGCGTAAAGCGGATAAAATGATTATAGCGGCTTGGCAAAAGAATCCTCATCCTGACTTGGGAGCACTTTATCTGGAAAGAGAAGAAGGAGCTATTGGGCGATTGAAAAGGGCTAAGACACTTGCTGCTTATAATAAAGATGCATTTGAGTCGGCTTTCCTTATTGCTAAAGCAGCTTTGGATGCTGGTGAAACAGTATTAGCAAGAGAGCAGGCACAAAAAGCATTGCAGTATCATCCACGGGAAAGTGTTTATTTATTATTGGCAGATATTGAAGAGGCACAGGGAAACAATCAGGCTGCTGTACGTCAATGGCTTTCTTTAGCACTTCGTGCTGAACGTGATCCAGTATGGATGTGTGATGGGGCCATTTTTTCTTCTTGGTCAGCGGTTTCTCCAATCAGTGGACGTTTGGGCTGTTTTGAATGGAAGGCGCCTCCTTGTATGCCTTCTCTCACATTAGAGGCGGACAATATTGTGCCGAAAAAGCAAGACAAAGAGTATGTTATGGAAAAAAGTGATGATGTTGAAGATAAGAAGCTTGAAAAATTAACACCTATAGATGATTCTTTTTTGCATAATGCGCAGGTGGAGAAACAAGATATAAAAGAACAAGATGTAAATACATTCGGCCAAACTCACTTAAATGTTGATGATCCAGGGGTTAAAACAGAAGAAGAAACGTCTTTATCGAGGAAGAAATTTCGTTTATTTTAAATTGTGTTAATAGGGTAGTCTGAGCGTTTTGTCGGAAGAAATAATTAATGTAGGAGAAAAAATTATCGTTAATCTTGTTCAATCAAATTATTCTCTTATGCTTAAAAAATGAAGTTTTGCTTGATTGCAAAGGTAATTGGTTAAAAAATGTTTTTAAATCAGAGATGTCTTGGAAAAAAACCAAAAAATAACAAACCAAGGATTGCTGTTGTTATTCATCGGCACTCTACCTACACTGGTCGTTTGGGAAAATTTTTACAACAAAATGGTTTTGTTCTTGATATTTATCGTCCTATTTTTGGACAAAAACTCCCTGATACATTAGAACATTATGCCGGTGTTGTTATTTTAGGGGGACCGATGAGTGTGAATGACAGCGAAGCCTATATTGGTGACGAAATTGACTGGATTTCGTTGTCGCTAAAGGAAAATAAGCCTTTTTTGGGTATTTGTCTTGGAGCACAAATGTTAGCGCGAAATCTAGGGGCGCGCGTTGGTACAAGAAGTGATGGGACTGTTGAAGTCGGCTGGTATCCACTAGAAGCAACCCTACAAGGAAAGGAATTGATGAATTGGCCAGAGATGGTCTACCATTTCCATGATGAAGGTATTTATGATTTACCGAAAGAGGCAATGCTTTTGGCAACAGGGAATACATATCCTACACAAGCTTTTCGTTATGGAAGCAATGCATGGGGCTTGCAATTTCATGCTGAATTTACACGTGCTATGATGCGGCGTTTGGTCGTGCGTTCGGCACATAAATTGACTGAAAAAGGTGCTCAACCTGCTTGTGCACATTTGAAAGGTCGTTTAATCTATGATCGAGCTTTGAGCCAATGGTTTGAAAGCGCATTACACCAGATTTTTTGTACACCGCCCGTACTTGTGTGATTGTTGACAACGAATTGATTTATATAGGTAATTCACGGTTTTGTATATTGAATGAGAACCCCGAATATAGTAAGGTTTTTTCATTCCAAACCTGTGTATGTTGACTCAATAAAAACCTCTTGTTTGCATGTCACAAGTAGGGCTGGCGTGTGGGCAAAAACTGTATAAGAAAAGACTAAAAATGCTTCTTATGAACTGTCTTAAGTGCCAAGGGCTGTCGCAACATTTGGGGGCTAGCCAAATATAATGATGGTGCTGGCTTTGGGGTCTCCATAAGCGTAAAGATGGGGGGCTCAATGGCTTTATCGTTAAGAAACACTATTCATTATCATTTTTGTTGTGCTGTAAAACAGTATGGTTTAAGCTAGAGGTAGAAAATCTATGTAAAACTTTACACATGAGGTGTTTTTTGTTAAAGGGTGTAATGGGTTTTTTTTAAGAAAATCTTGTTTATTGAGCTTATGAGATACTGTACTTTAGAACGATGTATAGGGACTTCTTGAAGTGATCAGAAGATAAAGCGTGCTAGATAAGGAGCTCGATTATTTACAGATTAGTGTGGGTGAGGAATCTTTATCCTTTTTAAGGTGAGAAAAAAGTTAAGAGATATAGAAAGTTTGAATATTGTCTAAATCCTTTCAAATACCATCATCACAAAAAAGTTTTTCTTTGAGTTATTTAATTTGGGGGTGCTTTTTTCTTGCTCTGATATTTATTTATAGCGCACTCTGGTTTTTTTTTCACGTAAAATAGAAGACTATGTTTCTGATATATTCGCAAAAATATCTTCCCATAATATAGTGGCGGTATGCGAGAATATGCGCAAGGATGGTTATCCTTTACATGTCGGTGTTGTTTGTGACAAGTTTCAATTTTCTTGGCCTTTACATGGGGTTTCTGTATCGACGGGGCGTTTAACAGCTGGTGCACCAATTTATGCACCTCATTTGGTCGAGTTTAATGTTCATGCTCCTGCATTAATTGTTTTTTCTGGAAAAACTTCCATAGTATCCAGTTGGCGCAATTTGATGATTGAAACAGAACCTTATTGGAAAACGGGTAAGACATTGAAGTTTATAGCTGAAGGGCTTGAGGTTTCACCTTTTTCCTCTTCCCCTGAAGATCAAAAGCTTCAAGAAGCATTAGGAGCACAAACGACAGATAACAAAACGACACAAAAAAATGTTGAAAATCAAGTATCTTTGCAAAATACGCATAACGTGATTATTCAGCCATTAGAGCCAAAAGAAGCTTCCCAAAAAATAACGGCAGAATTTTTTCGACTTGATCTTAAACATGAAAAGAATGATTTATCGGGACATATAACTTTTGATGGTTTTGATGCTTCTCCCTTTTTAAAATCTTCTTTTGTTGATATTCCTAAAATTGATGGCAATTTGAAATGGATTTTAAATGATGCCTCTCTTCTGTTTGAAAATGAAGGAAAAAATTGGCAACAGCGATTGTATGGAAAAAGTGGACTTTTAAAGCAAGGTGAATTAGCTTTTCATACAGGTGGTGCAGTGCGTATTAGTGGACCTTTTTCTGTTGATGATGAAGGATATTTGACAGCAAAATTTGAACTTGTCCTTGTTCAGTCCATGAAGCTTCTTAACACTCTGCAGCATTTATTTCCCACGCAAACCAATAATCTTCAAGCGTTATTTTTTATTTTGGGTACCCTGCCTAAAAATGCGGACGGCGCTCCTGTTCTTTCCTTACTCATTGACAACGGGTGGGTAAAATTGGGATTTTTAAAACTTGGTCGTCTTGCTCCGCTTTAGGTGTTGTACCAAAGCCTTTTTTCATTTTTACTACCAAATTTCGATTTTTTCTGATTTTCATACTTTTTTACAATTTTAGAGTGTCAAAATCTATTTTAACAAAATGCGTATTTAATGGTAAAAAAAATAGCTATAAAAATAAAAAATTACCACCTACTCCTAACTCGTCCAACCTCTTTTCACTTAGTACAAAATCTTATATCAAACTACATATAGTAACAGTGTTTGTATAGAAAAGTGTCATTTTAAAGCATGCTGAATTGCCTTTTTATACAGGTGGTATGGTGCCTGTTAGGAACCTTTGTCTTTATATATGGAATGAGCAGCATATTGCATATATCTGTTTGGGAGTAACCTCTTAAAACAAGTAAACAGACTAGCTGGAGAAAAATATGAAGTTGTAAAGAGAAAAATCAACATTCATCTTTACTGTCATTTTTTATTCGATTTTACGCATTTCAAAAGCAGTTAAGTTATATCTTTTAAATAATGGATTAAGCTTATCCTTTTATTTCTGATGTTTTTTAATGAAGCCATATGTCTTCCACGCAAAACAGAATATATTTGTATTGCATATTTACGCATTTATTAAAATAATATTTCTCAGTGCTTGCTATTTCACGATGTCGCCTATGAATGGTATAACGATAAAGCCATTAAGCACCACCATCTTTTCGGTTATGGACTAACAAGCTAGGGGGAATAACCATCATATTATATTTGCTAACTCCCAATCTTACTGTAGTTTTTAGCACTTGAGGCGGTTTATGAGGGGCATTTTTAGTCCTTTCTTTACTGTTTTTATTTATTCGGCTTTCGCATTTGCAATATGCAAGGGGAAATGGGGTTAATTGATTGAATATAAACAAATTTTAAATGAGACAAATTTAGAATATCGAATTATCAGTCATCATAAAAATGATAAAATTATAATTGTAAATCAATATATTATATTTTTATGATGAAGGATATTTGACAGTAAAATTTGAGTTTATTTTTAGTGCTCTGTCTAAAAATGCGGGATAGCGCTTCCGTTCTTTCCTTGCTGCTTCGTCATGGATGGATGGAACGGGGCAAAAGTTTAGCTGTTTTGTACTGCTTTTAAGTCTGAAAGTTTATGTTTTTAGGGTGAGAAATCAATCCTGCTGTTTTTTTGACATTGTTGCAAACAATTCTATTGTGATAAATAGCGAGATTTTTATTTTTGGTGTTATGTTTAAAATGCAAACTCCCGCTCTCTATTTTTGTTGGTTTGTTGTGGTGGTGGGATAGAACGGGAGATTGAATGGGGCGTTTTGTATTTGCTTTAGGTTTGAAAGCCAATATTTTGAAGTTGAGAAATCAATCCTGCTGCAAAAGTAAAACGAGAAATATTGAGATCATTTTCAATAAGGGCGCTAATGCGGTTTGTAATGTTGTGAATATGATCTTCTTCTGTTTTTTTCCAAGTGTCAAAAGGATCTTTTTTCTTTCCATAATTTTTGAGGATTTTCATAACGATTTGCCGAAAACTTTCAGAAACATTTTCTTTGGCTTGGCTTAAAGCCATACTATCATAATAATCTACTACAGGGATTATACGACTTGCTTCGTTAATGCGGTTTATACGAATGATTTGCGCAAGTGAAAAGTAGATCTCTGCAGTTTTAATAAGATCACTGTTGCTTTTTTTTGCAATTAAAGAAATATCACAGATTGTTGAAGCAGCTTCCAAAAGGGCTAATTGTTTCGCTAATGCTTTTGGTGCTCCCTCTTCGCTGTAGTGTAATGCTTTTTCTTCAATCTTTTGCTTAATATCGTTGCCGTGAGAATGCATAAGCTCTTTTTCAATAACGCTACGGGCTTGTTTTATTGTTTTTACAACTTCTTCTAATGGACGTGAGAGATCTATGTTGTGCAAACCCCAATTGGTTGTTTCAAAGAGCATTGGGGTCATTGTTGCGTAGAATTTATTTTGGACAAGACCGGGTATTTTATTATCAAGCTTATCAATTTGCTCAGACAATTGAGGAATTTCAAAACCATCGCGGATGGCAATGAAAACGCGAATAATATTTTCAGCTTTTTGTTCTGTTGCATCGTGTAATCGATTAACAAAAGTGGGGCCTCCACGATTTACAATATCGTTGGCAATCAGCGTTGCGATAATATTACGACGCAATTGATGGTTAATGACTTCCTTCTTAAAATTTTCTTGAATTTGGGTTGGAAAATAGTTCAGCAGGGCTGTATTGAAATAGTGATCATCAACAATGGGGCTATTAGCAATTTCTTCTTTTAAGGTCAATTTAGCATAGGCAAAAATAACGGCGAGTTCTGGGCGGAGAAGACCTTTGCCTTGGGTTGTTCTTTGCTGTAAAACTTGTTCATCAGGAAGCATTTCAACTCTGCGATCTAGAAGATTTTTTTGTTCCAAGTCGTGCATAAAGCGTATTTGATAGGGCAAATCAGTAGTGCTCTGGTTTTCCGCCAAAGAAAGCGCAAGAGGTTGTAGATAATTATTACGCAAGACGAGTTGCTCGACTTGAGGTGTCATTTTTTTCAAGAGCTTATTGCGTTCTTCGCGGGTTAGTGTTTTGGCACGTAGTGCTGATGCAAGAACAATTTTGAGATTGACCTCAATATCAGAACAATTCACACCAGCAGAATTGTCAATGGCATCCGTATTGCATCGACCACCATTTAAGACATATTCAATCCGTCCACGTTGTGTAACACCAAGATTAGCTCCTTCACCAATAATTTTTGCACGCACTTGTTCTCCGGTAATGCGTATTGCATCATTTGCACGATCACCTACTTGGGCATCGTTTTCGGTTGTTGCGCGGATATAAGTACCAATGCCACCGAACCATAAAAGATCAACAGGGGCTTTGAGAAGAGCAGAGATAATTTCAAAGGGTGTTCCTGTTTGTTTTTCGAAACCAATGGCTTGTGCTGCTTCAGGTGAGAGAGTAATGGTTTTTTCTTTTCGTGAGAAGATACCACCGCCCTTTGATAATTTGCTTTGGTCGTAATCCTGCCAGCTTGAGCGAGGCAGTTTGAAGAGACGCGTACGCTCTGCATAGCTTTCGTCTATGTTCGGATCTGGATCAATAAAGATATCGCGGTGATCAAAAGCGGCAATCAATTTTGTTTGTTTGGAAAGCAGCATTCCATTGCCAAAGACATCACCAGACATATCGCCAACACCGACACAGGTGAAGGGCGTTGTTTGAATATCGTGATTAAATGACTCTCTAAAATGTCTTTTGACGGCTTCCCATGCACCTTTAGCTGTAATACCAATGTCTTTGTGGTCGTAACCTGCTGAGCCTCCAGAGGCAAAAGCATCATCGAGCCAAAAGTGGTTTGCTTGGCTGATGGCGTTGGCTGTATCAGAAAAAGTTGCTGTTCCTTTGTCTGCCGCAACAACAAAATAGGGGTCAGGGTCATCATGACAGATGACATTGTGGGGAGAACTTATTTTGCCGTTAATCAGATTGTCTGTAATGGAGAGCAAAGCTGTGATAAAGTCTGTATAAGCTTGTCGTGCTGCTTCTATGATGACAGCACGGTCATTTGTTTGGGGAAGCCGATGGGGATAGAATCCACCTTTTGCACCTGCAGGAACGATAACCGCATTTTTAACTTGTTGGGCTTTCACTAAGCTAAGCACTTCGGTGCGATAATCTAATGCACGGTCAGACCAACGAATTCCGCCACGAGCGATAGGTCCAAAACGCAAATGGACCCCTTCAACTTCTGGTCCATAAACAAAAATTTCTCGGTAAGGGCGCGGTTCAGGCAAACCTTCAATCTGGCGCGGATTTAATTTGGTGGCTAAAATACGCCGTGGATTTCCATCAGGAAGAGGCGTAAAGGCATTCGTTCGTAAACTTGCCTCGATAAGGTTACAATAACGGCGTAAAATCAGATCATCATCTAAACCAGAGACTTTCCGTAATTTTTCTTCAATGCGCTTTTGAATGACTTGTTGGTTTTTTTCCCGTTCTTTTTCTGTATGGCTTTGATGAAACTTTAAATGAAATAAAGCATAAAGATCTTGGGTAATGTCAGGATAAGCATTTAAAGTTTGGGCAACGCGATCTTGCGAATAAGGAATTCCAGTTTGTTGGAGATAGCGCCCATAATGGCGCAAAATAATAATTTCATGCCAATCAAGCTCAGCTGTTTGTGTGAGAGCATTAAAGCCGTCATTATCAGCATTTTGTGCCCAAATGGCTTCAAAGGTTTCGGCGTGTTTTTGCCCGTCTTTTTCAAAATCGATACAGCGCTGGAAAGTACTTTCTAGCTGCATATCATGAAGATACACAGAGCGCCCATTGCCATCTGGTAATTCAAGGGTTTGTTCAGCAATAACGCGAAACCCCATATTTTCAAGGAGTGGTACACGTTTGGAAAGGGCAAGAGCTTCATGGCGGTGAAAAAGCCGAAGAGAAATGTACTGTTTTTCTTTGTTTTGTGCGTGATAAAAGATCACGAAAAGGGGCTTTTCATCATGAAGACTTAGAATATGTCCGGCATCGTTAATAGCGTCTTCAGCTGAAAATAAATCACGATAGCTGTTGGGGAATTCACTGGCTAGACGTGTTTGTTGCTCTGTTATTTTCTGGGTAAGAGCGATGGCTTGAACCCTGTCTTCCCAACTTCGTGCTATCGAACGTACATGTTTTTCAAGTGTAGAGCGCTCGTAAAGGGGAACAGTTTCGTTTCCTTTGCGATGGATGATATAATAGACACGTATAAGGGTGCTTTCCAAAAAGAGCGGATAAGATTCAAAAAAGTTGCCTTTATAAAGCTCAACAAAATGTTCGCCAACTTTTTCACGCAGGCTGCTGCTATATTGGTCACGCGGTACGTAGACAAGGATAGAAACAAAGCGCCCAAAAGAATCAGTGTGGGCAAGAACCCGTAAACGTGGGCGCTCATCTAATTGTAGAATAAGCTTAGTATTTTCTGTCAATGTATCAACATCAGAGCGAAACATTTCATCTCTTGGATAGGTTTCTAAAGCACTGATGAGTGCTTTTCCTGAATAATCGGCGTGATTGTGTCCAAGACGTTGAATAATAGTTCGGGCTTTTTCTTTTAAGAAAGGAATTTGCAAAATAGAACGTGTATAAGCTGAGGAGGTAAAAAGCCCTACAATGCGTAATTCTCCACAGAGTTGTTTTTCTTTATCAAAAATTTTAAGACCAATATAATCGAGCCAAACAGAACGGTGAATTTTGGAACGGCTGTTCGCTTTTGTCACGATAAACAGATTATCGCTTTCCATGAAGGATAAAACTTCTTGAGGAGGTTCTTTCATACTTTTATCGTCAACAATATGAATAGAAGCATCCGTGAGTATACCAAGTTCAATATTACTCGCTGTAAAGGATTTTAGGGGTTTTTGGTCTTTGATGAAGTTGTAAGTGCGCATACCAAGGAAAATGAAATTATCGTCCATTAGCCAGTGAAGAAATTCAATAGCTTTTTCGCCTTCTTGTTTGTAGTGCGGGGGAAGACTTATTTGGTAGGCATGAATCTGCTTTTCAACTTCTTCAAGCATAGGTTTCCAGTCTTGTACAGCAGCATTAACCTGTTCAAGAACTAAGGTGAGTTCATTTTCAAGTTTTTGTATTTGCTGTTTGTTTAATGACTCGATGTGAATTTGCATCAGACTGATGCGTTTTCCAGAAGCACAATCAATAATGGGGTGTGCAATCAAATAGATATGGTTTTTGTGTTGATTAAAAACATTTAAAATAGAATCGAGAAGGAAGGGTTTGTTATCATTGACAAGCGTGATAACGGTTATAGGTCTGTTACTACGGGTTAAATTTTTCTCAAAGCAGATGGTGTTTTTTCCCGTTTGATGGAGATTAAAAGCTTTTACTGCGATGGCTGTGGCTTTTTGAAGTTCTTCATTTTCGTAATAAGTAATATCTTCTTTATCGGTTTGGGCAAAAAGGATTTGTTCTATTTTATCTTGGGTGTTTTTTGTTTCTGTTTTTTTTTGTTGCAACACATTCACTCTCCCTTTTTGCTCTTAAGGGGTCTTTTCTTCTCTTTTTAAAAGCAGACCATATATATTTTTTATATACTGTAACACCTTCTTTCTGAAGAAAATAGCTCTTTATTTGGAAAGAATGAGTTTGTTTTTGCTATTTTTTAGTAATAGTTTGTACGTTAAAGAAATATTTTGCGTCAAGGAAAGGGCATTTTTAGTATTTTTGTATGTTAATAGTTTGTTTTTTTAAATATACAAAATGAAAGTAAAAAAAGAAGTAAAAGTAAAAAGAGAATGGCGCATTTACCAGAAAGACTTTTAAGTGGTTACCAAAACTTTATAAACAATCATTTTTTATATAAAATAGCAGATTATCAGCAATTGGCGATTGAGGGGCAGAAACCTGAAGTTTTGGTCATTGCTTGTTGTGATTCGCGTGCAGTACCAGAAATGATTTTTGATGCTAAGCCAGGGGAAATTTTCACCCTGCGCAACGTGGCGAATGTGGTTCCTCCTTTTTCTCCTGATGACCAATATCACGCAACATCAGCAGCTCTTGAATATGCTGTGCAATTGCTTGAGGTGAGACATATTGTCGTTTTTGGTCATGCCCATTGTGGAGGCATTCGTACTGCTCTTAATGAGACATATAAATCTTTATTATCAAATGATTTTATCGGTCAATGGATAAGTCTCTTAGCACCAGCAGCAGAAATCGTTTTGAATAATAAGTCGCTGTCTTGGCCAGAAAAACAGACGGCATTAGAGCAGCTTTCTATTCGCCATTCGTTGAGAAATTTAGAGACGTTTCCGTGGATTAAGCTTCGCAAAGATCAAGGTTTTTTGACATTGCATGGGGTTTGGTTTGATATCTCTAGCGGAAAATTATGGAGCATGGAACAGGAAACAGGTTGTTTTATGCGTGTTGAAGTTGAAAGTTTTGAAGTATAGTATTTGTTGTTTTTATTTCTTCGTATAAAAAGATATTTTATGATAAAACTTGACAAAGATGGGGTTTTATTGTTTGAAGGAGCAAGCTTTCAGTGACAAAATTAACTTGGAGCCACCGACTGAGACCCCAGTTTAAGGGTATAAAGAGATCTCAGAGGTCAACATCCGACGGCGCGATGCGTTCTCGGATGCTATTTTGGTTTGTTTGTTATGCAACAATGAGGTAAATGATGTTTGAATCCTTGCAAGAGCGACTTGGTTCTATCCTGTCTCATTTGACGGGACGTGGCGCTTTATCGGATCAGGATGTTGTAGAGGCGCTGCGTGAAATTCGTCGCGCTTTATTGGAAGCTGATGTTGCTCTTGATGTTGTGCGCTCTTTTACCGATAGAGTTCGTCAAAAAGCTGTTGGGGCCGAAATCGTTAAATCAATTAAACCAGGCCAAATGGTGGTTAAAATTGTTCATGATGAATTGGTTCATATTCTTGGAAATGAAAGCGTTCTGAGTGATTTAAATGCACCAGCTCCAGTTGTTATCATGATGACTGGTTTGCAAGGTTCCGGAAAAACAACTACAACAGCAAAGCTTGCAAAACGTTTTACTGATAAGCACAATAAAAAAGTTCTCATGGCGTCATTAGATACACGCCGTCCCGCTGCACAGGAGCAATTGCGCCAATTGGGAGAACAGGCGAAACTTGCAAGCTTGCCTATTATTGCGGGTCAGCTGCCCGTTGATATTGCATCACGTGCCGTGCAGGCTGCTAAATTGGGTGGTTATGACGTGCTTCTTCTTGACACAGCAGGACGTAATCATATTGATGAAGCTTTAATGCTCGAATTGGCTGAAATTAAAGCATGTTCCCTTCCTCATGAGATTATGTTGGTGGCTGATAGTTTGACGGGGCAAGATGCCGTTCATCTTGCTCGTTCTTTTGATGAGCGTGTCGGGATTACAGGGATTATTTTAACACGGATGGATAGTGATGGGCGTGGTGGCGCTGCTCTTTCTATGCGAGCTGTTACAGGTAAACCAATTAAAGCAATTGGAACTGGTGAAAAAATAGATGCTTTAGAAGAATTTCATCCCAGTCGTATTGCTGATCGTATTCTCGGAATGGGGGATATTGTTTCTTTGGTTGAAAAAGCTGCTGAAACAATGGATCATGAGAAAGCTGCTGCTTTTGCAAAAAAAATGCAAGCCGGAAAATTTGATCTGAATGATCTTGCAGAACAGTTGCAGAAAATGAAAAAACTGGGTGGAATGGGCGGTATTATGGGCATGTTGCCAGGAATGGGGAAGGTCAAAGAGCAGATTGCGGCTGCGGGGTTTGATGATCGTTTGTTTGATCGTCAATTGGCCATTATTTCATCTATGACACCGAAAGAGCGGGCGAATCCAGAGCTTTTAAAACATAGCCGCAAACAACGAATTGCTAAGGGGTCTGGTACGACAGCAGCTGATATTAATAAACTTTTGAAGATGTATCGCCAAATGGCTGATATGATGAAAGCCATGGGTGGTAAAGGAAAAAGTGGTTTTATGGGAAAAATGTTGGGAGGTCTTGGTTCCAAAATGGGTTTTGGTGGTATGGGAAACTTGGGGGGGGATTCTCCAGCTATGCCGGATTTGTCGGGATTGGATCCAAAGCAATTCTCAACGCTTCAAAAGCAAATTGAAAATGGTAATGGAGGGAATCTCTTGCCCGGACTTCCCAAGCGTGGACCTACATTTCCTGGTCTTTCCAATGGCATTGCCGATAGGGGAAAATTTCCTCAGCATCCTAAGAAAAAATAAGATGTAAAGAGGGAAAGGAATATGATGCAGGAAACAGTATTAAATGAATTGGCACATTTACGAGCATCCATTGATAATTTTGATGCAACCTTGATTCATATCTTAGCAGAGCGGTTTCGTTGTACGAAAGCTGTTGGGCGCTTAAAAGCGCGTTATGATTTGCCTAAAGTAGATCCTATGCGTGAGCAATATCAGGTAGCGCGTTTGCGGCAATTGGCTATAGATAGTCATCTTGATCCTGATTTTGCTGAAAGATTTTTAAAATTTATTATTAAAGAAGTTGTGCGTCATCATGAAGTTATTGCTGAAGAGCAAAAAACAAAAAAAGTCAATTTAAACGAAAGCCAGAGCTGACAATAGGAGATAAAATATGGCATTGAAAATTCGTTTGTCCCGTGGAGGTTCAAAAAAACGTCCTTACTATCATATCGTCGTTGCAGATGTTCGTAGTCCGCGCGATGGGCGGTTTCTTGAACGTGTTGGTGCATGGGATCCAATGTTGCCTAAAGATGGACCGAGGGTGAAACTTAATGAAGAACGTATCCAATATTGGCTTGGGCAAGGGGCTCAACCAACAGATCGCGTTTTACGGTTTTTAGATGCAGCTGGCTTGAAAAAGCGTCCAACTCGTAATAATCCACATAAAGGTGAACCGGGTAAAAAAGCACAAGAACGTATAGCAGCAGCAAAGCAAGCGGCAGAAGAAGCAGCGGCAGCGGCTGAAGCAGAATCTGCTACAGCATAAGAAGCATGGTTGTTTAATCAACGTGTTTTTAAAAGCTTTAGAAAAATAAATATTATCCGTTTTTGTCTATCAAAAACGGATCTTCTTTAAAAAGCTGCTTGTTTAAATCGCTTGGTTTTTTTAAATCAATGGTTTTAAAAATCAATGGCGCGGCCTTTAATTTCCCAATCTCCATAGCGGGAAGGGTCTTTGCCGCCGCGTCCACCATTTTCTAAAGGTTGTTCTTTTTTTGCTGCGTGTTTTCGTCTTTCTTCAGCTTCTTGGAGAGCGCGTTGTGCTGCGGGAGAAAGAGATTGCTGTTTAACGTCAGTTGCATTTTTTTTGCTTGTTTTCTCATCTTTTTTATTCATTTTACACCTATTCCATTGAAGAAGCAGAAAGAAAACACCATCATATAGTATTGATTGACTTTTATCATGGAGTTTTTTGAGTAATGAATATAATGCGTACAGCTATGCTTTTGGCTTTTTTAACTGCTCTCTTTATGGGAGTTGGTTATCTTGTTGGAGGGGGTGGTGGCATGGTCATTGCTCTTTTGATGGCAAGTGGTTTAAACTTTTTTTCTTATTGGAATTCAGATAAAATCGTTTTACGCATGTACGGGGCACGTGAAGTTGATCAGCATTCAGCACCAGTTTATTATAAGATTGTAAGCGATTTAGCACAAAGAGCTTCTCTTCCTCAACCAAAGGTTTATGTTATTGAAAATGCACAACCAAATGCTTTTGCAACGGGACGTAATCCGCAAAATGCAGCTGTTGCTGCAAGTACGGGGTTGTTAGAGCGGTTGAGTTCAGAGGAAATTGCCGGCGTTATGGCGCATGAGCTCGCACATATTGAGCATCGTGATACGTTAACAATGACTCTAACCGCAACGATTGCAGGGGCAATTTCAATGCTTGGTAATTTTGCTTTTTTTATGGGAGGACAGCGCAACTCTTCAGAAGATTCTCATGGGGCAGGGGCAATTGGAGGATTTATTGCTTTGCTCGTGGCACCTTTTGCTGCGATGCTGGTGCAAATGGCGATTAGCCGTACACGTGAATATGCTGCGGATCGGAGAGGGGCTGAAATATGTGGTAATCCTTTATGGTTGGCTTCGGCATTGCGTAAAATTGCTGATGGGGCGCATGGGGTATACAATGAAGAAGCAGAGCATAATCCAGCAACCGCGCATCTGTTTATTATTAATCCTTTGAGCGGTGAGGGAGCGGATAGTCTCTTTTCGACACATCCAGCAACTGCAAATCGTATTGCTGCTCTTTATCGGCAAGCAGAAGAGATGAAAGGGGCTCTTACCAAAAGTGTGGGATGGAATAAAGAAGACGCTATACATGAAAAAAGCAGCGGGATGAATTATGGAGATTTTCATAGTGGTCAGGCTCATGTATTAGGTGAACAAGAAAACAGTTCTTTTCAGCGTGTTACAAAACGTCCTTCTTGGCTTCGTTATGAAAATTCAAAAAGATCTCGTTCATAGAGTTATTGAGGGAGATTTTGAGAAAACTGTGATATAAAGGTGGTGTTTTGAAACACAAAAAAGCGGGGCATGTGTCTGAAAAAAATGTTCCAGGATTAGCTGTTCGACAGGTGTGTGTGCGTCTTTTAGGGGCGGTAATTGATAAGTACACGCCTCTTTCTGGTTTGACAGATAATGAACACGGACATCCACACTATTTAAAACTTTCACAACGAGATCGTTTGTTGTGTCGGGCTATTTTGACAGCTTCATTGCGTCATCGAGGGCAGATTATAGTGGCTCTCTCACGCTTTTTAGCGCGTCCTTTGCCTTCACAAGCACTTTCACTTCAGCATCTTTTGCATATCAGTGTCGCACAAATTCTTTATCTTGATATTCCCGATCATGCGGCTATTGATTTAGCTGTGCGTGTGGCGAAACTTGATCCTCGTATGCGCCGTTTTTCAGGGGTGGTGAATGCTCTTTTGCGCAATGTTGCACGTGAGGCAGAGCCTTTACGCCAACAAGTTCCTACCATTGAAGGTGTTCCAGTGTGGTTTGGACAGCTTTTAGTGTCAGCTTACGGAACAGAAAAGGCACATCAGATTATCGCAATTCAAAGTGTGGAACCTCCTCTCGATTTGACAGTGAAATCTGATAGTGGTGGATGGGCTGAAAGGCTTGGTGGTGTGGTATTGCCCAATGGTTCTGTTCGATTGAAGCGTCTGGAGTGTTCTGTTTCTGATTTACTAGGCTATCGTGAAGGGTCTTGGTGGGTTCAAGATTTTTCAGCAGCTTTGCCTGCTTGTTTACTTGGGAGTATTGAGGGTAAACGCGTTGCTGATCTTTGTGCGAGCCCTGGAGGAAAAACAGCACAATTGGCTTTGCAAGGGGCTGAGGTGACTGCAATTGAGCTTTCTGCTAACCGCATAAAGCGTTTAAAAGAAAATATGGAACGGCTTCATTTTTCAGTTCACATTTGGCAGGGCGATGTGAGAAATTTCTATCCCACACAGCTTTTTGATGCGGTTCTTCTTGATGCTCCTTGTTCTTCTACAGGAACAATCCGTCGTCATCCAGATATTTTATGGACGAAATCGAGAGATGATATCGTCAAGTTAGCGGCGTTGCAATATGATTTGCTTGTCGCAGCAATTTCTTTGGTAAAGGAGGGGGGACGGATTGTTTTTTCCAATTGTTCATTGGCAAGAGAAGAAGGTGAAGATCTTATTGAGAAAATTTTGTCGACACGAAATGACATTGTTTTAGATCCTATTTATCCAGAGGAAATGGGAGCACTGGAACATTTGCTTTGTGGGGGGATGTTACGGACAACGCCTGCGGATTTTTGTCATAAAAATTTTGATGCTGAGAAAACCGTATTTTTAGGAATGGATGGTTTTTTTGCTGCGCGCTTACGAAAAATTGCTTAATTAACGCTTCATTTACAAAAATGGTCGAAATTGTATTTGATTCAGCATAAATGGAGATGAAATTTTGGCGGTTGCGGTAAAAGCTCCTCAGGTAAAAGTGGCAGCCTGTATCGATACGATACAGAATGTTATGCGGCGTTTATGGGTTGGACCATTGTTTCGTTGGCGGTTTTCAGGGTTTCGTCCTCATAAAATTTTAGCGCATCCCATGGATTTGCATGTAGCTGATCCGATGATGGCGCATGAATTTTATCATGGTCGTTTTGCTTTTGCTGGTCACATTGTTCATTCTGGTGCTGTTTCGCCGTTTTCATTGGTCCCGCCAACGCTTGAATGGGAAGCGGCTCTACATGATTTTCATTGGTTGCGCCATATGGAGGCAGCAGGAAGTGATTTAGCTTCTGCACATGCACGCTCTCTTTTAGAAGATTGGTTTGACCATGCTGGCAAGAAGGTAAAAGGACTTGCTTGGAGTGGTCCTGTTGTGGCGCGGCGCTTGATTTCATGGATTTGTCATTCGAAAATGTTGTTAGAAGGGGCAAGTGAGCGGTTTGAAAAACGCTTTTTGCGTGCACTTGGTTTGCAATTTCGTTATTTGCGCGTAACAATTTGTAGTATGGAGCACAATGATCAACGTTTACAAGCAGCAGTAGCTTTGACATTCGCATCTCTTGCTTTGCCTGTTTCTGCGGCAGTGAAAAAAAAGGTACAAACCACACTTATAGAGGAGCTTTCCCGTCAAATCCTAGTTGATGGTGGGCATATTTCCCGTAGTCCTGTTATTTTGCTGAATTTGTTATCGGATTTATTGTCGTTACGGCATCTTTTTATGCGTAGCAATGAAACAGCACCCCGTATTTTGATTGATTCTGTTGAGCGTATGTTGCCAGCTTTACGATTCTTTATCCATGAGGATCAAACGTTGGCTCATTTTAATGGGGTTGGTCCCCTTGTGTCGGAACGGTTATCATCGCTTTTGGAGCTTGATGAAACAGGAGGGCATCCTTTTAGTTATGCCCGTTATTCAGGATTTCAGCGCTTAAAAGCCAATCAAACAACAGTGCTTGCAGATACAGGAAAGTTTCCACCCCGCTCTGTAGCACAGCAGGCTTGTTCGGGGTGTTTGTCTTTTGAAATGTCCTCTCAAGGGCACCGTTTTATTATCAATACCGGTGTTAATCCTGATGGGCGGGAGGATTATCGACATTTAGGGCGTGTTACTGCAGCACATTCAACAGCTACGCTTAATGATTGTTCAGTGGGTGCTTTTTATCATAAAAAGAAAAATAGCGCGCCATTTTTGTTTGATGGACCAACAGATGTTCAAGTGCGCCGTATAGAGGATTCAGAAAAAACGGGTTTTATTGCGAGTCATAATGGTTATGTGCGACCCTTTAATCTTATTCATGAGCGTGGTCTTATTTTGGCGACAAATGGAGATACGATCGAAGGTTTTGATCGCTTTTTTATGCCCAATAAAGGGGGAAAGAGACACAAGAGTGTGCAAAATGAACAAGATCATGTTGCTGTTCGCTTTCATCTTCATCCACAAGTTGAAGTTAACTATGATGGCAAACGTGTGTGTTTAGCCGTAAAGAACGAGAAGAGCGAACAAGTATGGTATTTTATATCGCCTGACGCAGATATTTGTCTTGAAGATTCAATTGATTTTGCAGAATTAACAGGTCCACAACGGACACAACAGATTGTTTTATATTTTCGTCCTGCATTTCAGGAAAAAGTTCGTTGGCGTTTTATCCGTAAAGCGTTTGATAAAAATTAGAACATTGTTCCAACCCATAGTATATTGGGTTTTATCTTGCGTGTTGCAAAACATTATCGTTTATTGTGGTCATATTCTCAAAATTTGAAGATTATATCAATTTTATACATGAAGCATTTTGTTGGAGTATGGGTTGAATGTTTTTAGGCAAGGTTTGCTCATAGGATCTCATGAGGTGATGCTAAAAGGGATTGGCTTCAGAAAAAAAGGTTTTTGAAAGATCATTGTTGACAGATGGGTACCAGTTAAGGATTTTGATCCTTTAAAAATATGGAGAGAAAATTAAGCTGTTGCTTATCTTCGATAAGTTCTTAAGTTGTGATGTTGGGATCAACATTTCTCTCTGAGAGAGTTGCATTACATAGGGTTACACTCCTCACGAAAAACAGAGCGCTATTGTATTGTATATTCACGGACTTATTTTAAAGAAAAATCCCTTAACGCTTCCAAGCCTATTTTGCGACGATGCCCGTGATGGGTATAACTGTAAATCCATTAAGCACCCCCCATCTTTATGCTTATGAAAGAGCAGTTCGGCACTATCACACTATTGATCAGTGCCCAATGTTTGTAACAGCTTTTGGCACTAGAGAGGGTTCATAAGCGGTATTTTTAGCTTTTTCTTAATAGTTTTTTATCCATACGGCTCTCCCCGCTTGTAACGTGCAGGCGAATGGTTTTGGTTAATTCAACATACATAGATTTGAAACGAGGGGGAGATTTGAAACGAGGGGGATTTTACGGTATTCAGGGTTCTAATTTAATATGAATAACGCTAAATTATTATTACAAATCAAAAGTTGTACATCATAGAAGCACTGAAAATTCGAGAAACAATACATAACAATGGCCGAGAAAAATAACTCTTCTGCTCTTTGTTATTATACTAAAAATAAAGTCATAATAACAAACCACAAAATGCGCGCTTTTTTATAGCAAAGCATTCTCTCAAATATCTCAAACAATTTTCATAAAGATTTACGCGAATAACGTCGTGCAATCGAATCAATATCACCTCGACAAATGCCAAGATCGCTGAGTTCATATGTTGAAAGACGACTTAACGCATTAACGGTTCGACGATAACGGCGCCAATTACTATAAAAACGTAGAATATTCATATCCTCTACTCAAACTTTTCATTACACTCTCTAGTTTAAGAATAGAGCATATTACTAAAAAGAGTTGTGTTATAATATCATAACAGGTATGCAATTACATAAAAAGTAATATCCCTTTAACATTTTCCTCATGTGAAAGAGCAACCATTAAAATGTTAATAAAAACATCTTATCCCTAAACAATGGCTAAATTATGTGCATTTTCTGCGGTGATAAACTTTTTCACGTGTAGATTCTTTGGATTGAATAACTGTTTCCATTTCAACAGTTATCAATAGTTATACGATAATTATGAAAAATTCCTTGAAACATTTGTCTCATACGAAGAGGGAATCAGCAAAATTATTAATGTCGGAAGTGTCGTGTTCCTGTAAAAACCATCGCTAATCCCTGTGCATCAGCTGCGGCGATAACTTCTTCATCACGCATGGAGCCTCCTGGTTGAATAATTGCTGTTGCCCCTGCTTCAGCTGCTGCTAATAAACCATCTGCAAAAGGAAAAAATGCATCTGATGCAACAACAGACCCTTTTGTGAGAGTTTCTGTTAAGCCTGCTCTTTGCGCACTTTCTGCTGCTTTACTTGCAGCAATTTTTGCTGAATCGATGCGGCTCATTTGTCCAGCTCCAATTCCAACTGTTGCGCTATTTTTCGCGTAAACAATAGCATTTGATTTAACGTGTTTTGCTACACGAAAAGCAAATTGAAGATCACGCATTTCATCTTGAGTTGGTGCCCGCTTTGTCACTACTTGCAATTTAAGATCATCAACCACCACATTATCACGCGATTGCACTAAAATGCCTCCTGCAAGTGTTTTCGCAAGAAGTCCTCCACAACGTGGATCAGGGACACCACCTGTAATAAGCAAACGAAGATTTTTTTTCTTGGCAATGATTTCACGTGCTGCCATTGTTGCGTCAGGCGCAATAATCACTTCCGTGAAAATTTTAACAATCTCTTCTGCACATTCTTCATCAAGGGTTTGATTTAAAGCAACAATTCCACCAAATGCCGATACATTATCACACATAAGAGCTTTCAAATAAGCTTCTTTCAAATTTTCTCCTTCCGCAACACCACAAGGATTGGCATGTTTAATAAGAGCGACAGCAGCGGTTTTTTGCGGATCAAATTCTGCCACAAGCTCAAAGGCTGCATCTGTATCATTCAGATTGTTATAAGAAAGCGCTTTGCCTTGTAAAAGTTTTGCTGTTGCAATACCAAAACGTTTTTCATTATTGCGATAAAATGCTGCCTGTTGATGTGGATTTTCCCCATAGCGCATAACACTTTCAAGATGACCGGAAAAACTCTGCCATGATGGCATTTCAATTTTTAAATCCCGTGCAAACCACGATGCTATTGCCGTATCATAAGCAGCGGTGTGTGCATAAGCGCGCATTGCTAGCTGATGACGCATGGATAAGCTTAAACATCCATTATGCTGCTTTAATTCAGCTAGAATCGAATCATAATCTTTTATTGCTGTTACAACACCGGTATAAGCATAATTTTTTGCCGCGGCGCGAATCATCGCCGGTCCACCGATATCAATATTTTCAAGAATCGTTTGTCCATCAGCTCCCGATAGGATCGTCTCTTCAAAAGGGTAAAGATTCACCACCAAAAGATCAATTCCATAAATGCTGTTCTTTTCCATAGCTTCCCTATGGCTAGGATCTTCTCTTACTCCTAACAAAGCACCATGAATCAAAGGATGGAGTGTTTTTACACGTCCATCCATTATCTCAGGAAATCCAGTAACTTCAGCAACATCTTTTACGGGTAAACCAGCCGCTATGAGGGTTTTGGCTGTTCCTCCTGTTGAAATCAATTCAACATTGTAGGTAGCATGAAGAGCTTGTGCAAAAGCAACCACACCCGTTTTATCAGACACAGAAAGAAGAACACGACGAACCTGATGAAGATCAGGTATGGGAAAATTTTTTCCAACAACACCCATAATAGAAGCCTTAAAAATGAAAGAGTTAAAATTCTAGTAAAACAAGCTTATACATTTATAGCATAAGCCTTTAGCAAAATACACTGAAAGGATAAACTGTCTTTTTAGAATATAGAATACTCACCTTTTTCTATTATCCTGTAAAAAACTCTCATTTGAGGTGTGATGATAGGTATAAAAGTCTCATTGAGACATTAAATGTTTTTTTGTTGCTTATAACTCAACATCTCATTTTTATAGCAGTTGTGAAACAAAAAATGCTTCCGTATGTTCTCTGCTATATTAGCCTTTATACTAGATGAAGGCGAAAGTATTGCGTGTATCGATTGGAGTAATTTCTGAAATGGGAAATAATCTAATGAAGCAAGAATATAAAATTATAAAGACAAAAATGAGTGCCTATCTTTCCTATCATTTTTAAATTTAACTTTATGTTTTTCAAAAGCGTTTATGACAATTTTTTTAAGAGTGTCGCGTAAATCTTTTGTGAATGGTATAAAGCTCATTGTATGCCTACGATCTTTAATTTAACAAAGGCGCAAGTTGGTAGCTTTTGTTCTCTTTATCAGTTTTCAAGATTCTAAAAATTTTTGTTACTTGAGATGGAAAAGGTATTTTTTTAGTTTTTTTGCCGTAGCAGAAAAAGAAAACCTCCTAACACACCAGCAGCTAAAATAAACCACGTGATTGCATAAACGAGATGATTATTTCGAAAATGAATAATCGTAAGACCAGGAATGGGAAGGTTTGCTTGTGGGGTTGTTTTTCTGGCATCAATGAAATAAGGAGCAACAGTGGACAAACCAAGTTTTTGTGCCATAGCGGGGAGATCGCGCGTATACCATAAATTTTTGTCAGGATTATTTTTACGCGGGAAAAATCCATTTTTTTCACTCATGCGTAATAAACCTATAATCGTTGTTTGTTCTGTGTTCGTGGTAGAATTTTGCTGAGATGAGGCATTTGTATGCGATTTCTCTGAGTTTTGAAAATTGTTACGCTCATCCATAGGGATAAAGCCACGGTTGATAAAGATCAGTGTATTATCAGCAGTTTGTAAAGGAGTCAAAACCCAATAGCCCGTAGTATTTTGAGCGGCAGCAGTGACTAAAATATTTTTATCTGTTAAAAATTTTCCTGTGATAACAACAGGTTGATATTCATATTTTTCAAAAGTAACATCTGACCATTGATTTTTTGGAGGGGCTTTTATGGGGGGCAAGTGAACACGCTGATTAGCATTGGTGATAAGATTTGTTTTCCAGTTTAACCGTTGCACTTGCCATATACCTAATGCACTGAAGAGAAGAAAAAAACAAATACATAAAGTTCCAAATAAAAAAGAAGAAAAACGGCAAGAATTTCCCTGAAGCTTTGTCATGGGGGGCTCTTTTTTTCTCATGATTTATGCTTCCTTTCGGGACAATAGGCTTTTATTCTAACATGGTATATATTTAAAAAAAACATTTTGTACGCTTTTTGGCGGAATTTGCACGTCTTATTGAGGAAAAAGATGAAAAATGAGCCAACAAGAGATGAAAAAGGTTTTATAAAAGACTTGACCTTTTGTTGTCGACCCCCTATTAGAAAGAAACTTCCCAATGATGCCCGTTCAAGGTTGCATTGCGCGTGTTTTGCGTTCATTGTGTCCTTTGGGTATGGGGATTTGAAAGTTTCTTAGAGTTTAAGGGTGAGGTTTATGTCTCGTGCATGTGAATTGACAGGGAAGACGGTTTTGTATGGTAATAATGTTAGCCATGCAAATAATAAGACTCGGCGTCGTTTTTTACCAAATCTTTGCAATGTGACATTGATTTCAGAGGTGTTACAGCAAAGTTATCGCTTGCGCATTTCAGCAAGTGCATTGCGTTCTGTTGAGCACCGCGGTGGTCTTGATGGTTTTTTGATTAAAGCAGACGATAAAGAGTTGTCACAACGTGCGCGTTTGTTAAAACGCCAAATCGTTAAGAAAAAAGCTGAGCAAGAAGGTGAGCAGAAGGCTGAGCAGGCAGCGTAATTTTCAGCGTTATTGTTTTTGGCTTTTTTCTTTTTGATCGCGCTGTTTTATTGGTTCCATATCCCAGGTTAAAAAAATGTCTTCAAGCGGTCCTTTATTAGAACAGCAAAAGAAAAGGTATGTTGTTTTTTCTATTTTTGCAATGTGCTTTGCTGTCACAGCTTCTAATATTTTAGTTCAATATCCTGTCTATTGGTTTGATTTGAATGAGCTGTTGACTTATGGGGCTTTTACTTATCCATTTGCTTTTCTAATCAATGATTTGACCAATCGCTTTTATGGGCCATCTGCGGCGCGGCGTGTGGTTTATGCTGGTTTTTTTGCGGGTGTCTTTGTTTCTTGGATATTGGCGACACCACGACTTGCTCTTGCTTCTAGTTTTGCATTTTTATTTGGGCAACTCCTTGATATTGTTGTTTTTACTCCTTTGCGACGTAAAACATGGTGGAAAGCACCTTTAGCAGCAGCGTTGGTTGGTTCGGCTTTGGATACAGTGTTGTTTTTTTCTCTTGCTTTTTCTAGCTTTTTTGCCGTTCTTGATAAGATAACAGGCTATGCTGATAGTTCACTGGTGGAGAGTACTGTTTTGGGAGGGATAGGCATGCCAGTTTGGCTCTCACTTGCTTTTGGTGATTTTTCGGTAAAAATTATTATGAGTCTGTTGATGTTGATTCCTTATGGAACAATTCTTAACATCGTAAAGCTTCCTCTTTATCAAAGTCATTCAAAGGATAATTCTTCTTTTGTTTGTAATAAATAATGATTTTTATCTTTTTGTTTTACTGAAGGTGAAAGTCTAGGCATTATATTTTCTGTGAGAGCAGCATTTTAGAGCTATGTCTAGTGGAGATATTTTTCTATATACGTATATTTAAATATAATGAAATAACACAAGATCGATACAAAAACGGGTGATTATTCAGTCTTTTAATTTGAAGGGTACTCTGGGATATGGTTGTAAATGGAAAGTTCTAAGCAAAATTTTATCCGTTGCAATAAAACCGGAAAGTAAAAACAAATTCATTATAATTTTTGAAGATGGTTGGAGCATTTCTTTTAGAATTCATAATGCATCCAGTAAAGTAGAAGCTTCCTTAAAGTTCGATATTCAATTTGTGGGATTATCTTCTCAGGTTGTTAGCCATCAAATTCCGATGGTTTAATGATAGAAATAATTTTTTAAAATGTAATCGTTGCTGATTCAAGGTAAGTTTATTTCTTATGAATATAAGTCCTTTTATCACTAAAAAGTATTTCTAATTGTTTTGTTATGGCATCGGCAAGTTCTTCAGCATTCATAATTGTTACAGCACGTTGATAATAACGTGTGACGTCATGACCAATTCCAATGGCAATAAGTTCGATAGGAGAATGTGTTTGGATTTCTTGAATCACTGCGCGTAAATGTTTTTCTAGATAATTGCTGGAATTGACCGATAGTGTCGAATCGTCAACAGGGGCACCATCAGAAATGACCATAAGAATGCGACGTTGTTCACGCCGTGATAAAAGGCGTTGATGAGCCCAAATCAGAGCTTCTCCGTCGATATTTTCTTTTAATAATCCTTCTTGCATCATCAAGCCTAAATTGCGTCGTGCGCGACGCCATGGGGTATCAGCACTTTTATAGATGATATGGCATAAATCATTGAGGCGTCCAGGATGATGAGTTTTATGTTGTGCGAGCCATTTTTCGCGTGACTTTCCCCCTTTCCAAGTTTTAGTGGTAAAACCTAAAATTTCAACTTTGACACCACAACGCTCAAGAGTTTGTGCCAAAATGTCCGTGCAACTTGCTGCAACGCTAATGGGGCGTCCGCGCATTGAGCCAGAATTATCAATGAGAAGTGAAACAACTGTGTCCCGAAATTGGGTGTTGCTTTCCATTTTAAAAGAAAGGGGTTGTGTTGGATCAATAATTAGACGTGGAAGCCGTGCTGTATCAAGATATCCTTCTTCAAGGTCAAAGTTCCAGTTGCGATTTTGTTGCGCCATCAAGCGGCGCTGGAGACGGTTTGCTAAACGTCCAACAATGTTTTGGAGATGATTGATTTGCTTATCAAGATAACGGCGTAAGTGATCTAACTCGTTTTCAGAACAAAAATCTGTTGCTTCCAAAATTTCATCAAATTGACGGGTGAAGATTTTATAATTGCCAAGTCTTTCCATTTGTTCCGAATCAGAAAAAAGGTGTTTGGGTTTGCTCGGCTTTTCTTGCCAAGGTCCATTTTTTTGCTCGCCGTCAGCTTGATCATTGTTGTTTGAGTGTGTCGCTTGTGTTTTTCCGTCATCTTGCACATCACTTTCTTGTTCAGTGCTGGTTTGTTCTTCACTTTGAGCGTGTTTTTTGTTTTTACTCTCTTCTTCTGCTTGGTCTTGAGGTTCACACGCATTTTTTAATTTTTTATTGTTTTCACTGTTAGAAGCTTCAGCTTGTTGCACTGTCATTTTGAGTGTAACAAGCATTTGGCGAACAATCTGTGCAAAAGCTTGTTGGTTGTAAATATGATGTGGGAGTTCATTGAGTTGTGATGCTGCTTTTTGTTCGAGTTCTTGACGCCACAATTCTAAAACAGGACCCGCTTCTCTTGGAGCAGTGCGCTTTGTTATTTTTTCGCGCAATAAAAGTGCAATCGCTTCTTGGATGGGGGCTTCACTTTGGTTGCTAATCTTATGATAATGGGCTCTTTTGTATTTATCGGCGAGCATGATATCAAGATTTTTTGCAAGCCCCTCCATGGATAAAGTACCAATTGCTTCAACACGTGTTTGTTCTAGGGCATCAAAGACAGCACGTGCTTCTGATTCTAGTGGAGAAAATTGCATGTGAATGCGGTTGTCATGCCATGCTTTGCGCAGAGCCATGGAATCACCTAATCCGCGGGTAATGGTGATGTCTTTATTCGTTGCGTATTGAGGTAATTCTGGTAAACGCGCGCAACTTTCGCTTAAAGATGGTCGGTTATGACTAAAGGAAACTTCAAGGTCGTTTGTGCCTGCAATCGCACGCATACAGGTGGAAAGTGCTTTTTTAAAAGCTTCAGTATTAAGAGTGTTGTTGGAAGAATCTTTTGCCGGATTTTTGTTGTCGCCAATATCGGTAGCCATGAGTGACAGATTCCTTAAGGCGAAACACCATGAATGAGTGATTCGGGAAGCTCTTGTCCAAAGGCGCGTTGATAAAATTCTGCAACAGTGGCACGTTCGAGTTCATCACATTTATTGAGAAAGGTTAATCGGAAGGCAAAGCCGACATCTTGAAAAATTGTTGTATTTTCTGCCCAAGTAATGACGGTACGTGGACTCATGACAGTTGAAAGATCTCCATTGATAAAAGATTGGCGTACCATATCAGCAACATGAACCATTTGTGAAATTATCTTTTTTCCTTCAGTCGTTTGAAAGGATTTGACCTTTGAACAAATGATATTAACCTCTTTATCATGGGGTAAATAATTGAGTATTGTAACAATAGACCAGCGGTCCATTTGAGCTTGATTAATTTGTTGGGTACCATGATAGAGACCAGTTGTATCACCAAGACCAATGGTGTTTGCCGTTGCAAAAAGACGAAACGCTGGATGGGGAGAAATGACACGGCTTTGATCAAGTAAGCTTAGTTTTCCAGAGGTTTCAAGAACGCGTTGGATAACAAACATAACATCGGGACGCCCCGCATCATATTCGTCGAAAACAAGAGCAATATTATTTTGATAAGCCCATGGCAAAATGCCCTCTTTAAATTCAGTGATTTGTAAACCATCTTTTAAAACGATAGCATCTTTTCCTACAAGATCGATACGACTTACATGACTATCGAGATTAATGCGAAGACAAGGCCAGTTAAGACGTGCAGCAACTTGTTCAATATGTGTTGATTTCCCTGTACCGTGATAGCCAGAAACCATTACACGGCGGTTAAAGGTAAAACCTGCGAGAATCGCTAAAGTTGTTTGCTGATCAAAAAGATAATCAGGATCGATATCAGGGACATGGGGACTTTTTGTGCTAAAAGCAGGGACTTTCAGATCTGTTTCAATATGAAATAGATCGCGAGCACAAAGTGTAATATCGGGCAAATTTTCAACGGTAAGATTTGTCATTATGTTTCTGGAAGGGAGAGGACGCTATTTATTCATTAGAAACGATACAAGAGTTAAAGTATTTATGCAATGCTCTATAATGAGAGCCTTAGATATTGAAGAAAGATTTTTTTACGTATTCTATAATGTTTTGCAAAAAAAGTAACATTTTGCGCAAATAATGATGGTCTAAATGAAAATAGACTCATATAAGCGCATGTTTTCAGCACAAACCAGACTTTTTTAGCAAATTGTAAGCATGTAAAACATCACGAAAGCGCTCTTCTGAAGCACGATTACCACCATTGGAATCAGGATGGTGCTTTTTTACCAATTCTTTATATTTCATTTTGATGTCTTCTGCTGAAGCGTTTGCCTGTAGTCCCAGTGTATCAAAAGCTTTTGCTTCTAAGGGCTTTAATTTTCGTGAGAACTTATTGCTTGAATGCTGCCCAGTAAAAAGCGTGAAGGGATCGCGCATGCGATTTTGATAGGCAGCTGTTCCAGAGCGAATCTTTGCATAATTCGCGGCTGTTTTTTTCGATGTACCATTGCTCAGATCTGTAGGCCATGTCGGACGATGTCCTGTGAGAGCATCCTTTTGAAATTTTGCGATATCTTTATTGCTAAGACCAGAGAAGTAATTAAAATTTTTATTATAGGCGCGTACGTGTTCAATACAAAAATATAAATATTGTCCTTCGTGATTTCGACCTGCTGGTGCTTTATGGGACCCTGTTTTTTCACAACCTTCCCACTGACACTGTTGTGCTTCTGGCTCAGCTTTTTGTTTTTTATTTGAGCTTATGCGAATTGAATCGAATAATTTAGATGTTATTGTCATATTATTGGTTTATGCAAAATTGATTAATTTTACAAGAATTGACTTTTGAAAAATTTGTTTTCACACTTATTCTATTATGAAAAAGGTGTATTTTTGCACGTTCATTTTGTTTGAGGAATGAAAAATGTTTATAGAAACAATAATCCAGAGAAAGCTTCAGGATGCTTTTCATCCGCAAAAGCTTGAAGTGATTAACGAAAGTCATCTTCATGAGGGGCATTCTCATAATGAACATGCTTTTGATGGTAAAGGAGAAACACATTTTCGAGTGAAAATTTTATCTTCTTCTTTTTCCAATATGACACGCGTAGAAATACATCGAGCGATTTATAAAGTTTTACAAGAAGAGTTAGCTACTTGTGTCCATGCTTTGGCACTTGAGGTTGAAACACTCTAATTTTTTGATGAGACACTTTTAGGAACGGGGATGGGCCTTTTGATAAATTTTTAACAAATGGTCTGTATCGACATGGGTATAGATTTGTGTGGTGGAAAGACTAGCGTGCCCAAGAAGTTCTTGAATCGTGCGCAAATCTCCCCCCCGTGATAAAAGATGGGTGGCAAAAGAATGGCGCAGTGTATGAGGCGTTGCAGTTTCTGGTAAACCAAGGCTTGCACGTAAATTACGGACAGCTTTCTGAATAATGGCGGGTTGTAGGGGACCGCCTCGTGCCCCGCGAAATATGGGTTGGTTATCCACTAAAGGATATGGGCAACAATTGAGATAATTTTGTACAGCTTCGTAAACAATTTTGATGAGGGGAACAAGGCGTGTTTTTCCCCCTTTTCCTGTTATAAATAAACTTGTTTTTTCAGGATCAGAAAATTGTTCTGGTGTGAGGCTTAAGGCTTCTGATATTCGCATTCCACAGCCATAAAGAAGCATGAGGACAGCAGCATTACGAGCGCTAATCCAAGGTTCATTTTCTAGCTGGTTTTCTTGTTTGACTATGTGAAGTGCTGATTTTATCGCTAAAGGTTTTGGGAGCAATTTGGGGTGTTTGGGGCTTCGGATAAGTTGAGCCGCGGGAACATTGACGATTCCTTCACGTGATAAGTATTTGAAAAAAGAACGGATGCCTGCCACCCCTCGGCTTAAAGAGCGCGCACTTACATTGTTTGTACGCCGATAAGCAAGATAAGCACGCAAGTCACTGATGCGTAAATGAGAAAGATCTGTAAGGGTTGGTGTATGGCTTAAGTGTTGACAGAGAAAAGACAAAAATTGCCGCGTATCACGTTCATAGGCTTGCACTGTTTGTGCTGACATACGACGTGTTTGGGTAAGACACTCTAACCAATTTTTCCTTGCGTTTAAAACTGCATGATCTGCTGGAATGAGAGGAATATTTTCATCTTTTCTCTTGTCGTTTTTGATAGGCATTATCTAGTTGAGGGTTTCTTTCTTTTTAGATTTTTCATCGTTAGAATGATCATTCTTGTTTTGGGGTTGCTCTTCACGATTGATAAGTTGCTTTTCACCTTTGAGAGAGAGTATTTTTAAAAGATTGTGCGTTGACATCAAATGCGCAAAAATTAATCCTAAAAAGCCATTTTTATGAAGTTTGGCAAGTTGGCTTGCTGATAATTTATTCAATTTTTCTTCATCAACAACCCAAAAATGTTCCAATTGCGCTGAGAGACCTTTATCGTTTTTCACATTGATGGATTTTTGGCTTAGAAGATCCATTTCTACAAGAGCATCAATAAACTCAGAGGTTTTCTCCATAGCAATTTTAAAACTTTCAAGAAAGCGAATACGTTCTTCCATAAAAGGAGAAATAGAGCCGTCAGAATTAAAAAGTTCTGTTCCTGCAACTTCATTAAACATACCTGACTGTTGATCAAAGCAAACAGAAAGTTCTTTTTCATTGCTAATTTGTGCCAAAACAAAAGGATAGCGACGGACAAAAGCGGGAACATAAGTATTGTTTTTCCAACTTTTATCAGAAGTGATATAGTCATTTTCGTCATTAGAAAGACCGACAAGAGCTGCGGATGTGTAGTGCCGTTTTTTTTGTTCATCTTCGGCGCACATAAATAAAATAGGATAGTCTAGTGCTGCTTGAAAATATTCAGTACTTGCTAAAGGAACCCAGTGCGTATCTTTGGCAAAAGACATATCACTTGGAGGGGCAAATTTTAGATTTTTATGGGAAATTTTGTTGATTGGTGTGATATCTTTGTAAAATAGCATAATATTTGCCATAAGACTTTCTCCTTTATTAATTTGTTTTTGTTACCAAGAAAGGTCTTTTAGAAGATTGTCTCATATGGCAACAAGATTGAATAGAAAACTATAAGATTGAAGGGTTCATTTTTGAGAGATAATATTTTTGCATGAAGTATAATAAAGAAAAGCTTAAAAATAAAGTCTATCTTGCCATTATTGGTATGCCTCATGGTATAAAGGGTGGTGTTTTTGTTAAAATTCTAAGTGCTGAGCCACAGCGTTTCAAGTCTTACAGCACTCTTTATGATGATATGGGGCGTTCTTATGAAATTGTAACTCTTCGCATACAAAAAAATAAGGCGATTGTACGTTTTAAAGGGGTAGAAAATCGTAATGCGGCTGAGTCTTTAAAAGGTATTCGCCTTTATGTGACGCGTGATCAATTAATTGACGATTTGATGGAGGATGAGTTTTATCAGGTCGATTTAATAGGCTTGTGTGTTCAAGATTGTGGTGGAAAAACCTTAGGTGAAGTGTGTGGTTTTTTTAATTTCGGGGCTGGTGATTTGCTTGAAATACGTTTGAATACGGGCAAAAGAGCGCTCATTCCCTTTAGTAAGGCGGCGGTACCAGAAATTTGTATGGATTCTGGTTTTCTTGTTGTTGATCCCATGGCAGCTGGTTTAATTGATGGGGGAGACAGTGATAAAAAGGAAATAGCTTGAATCTAAAAAAATAAAAAGTGGAAAATGTTAAGAATGCAAGTGATCCAAAATGGAATACTGGTGTTTTGATATTCTAAATATTGCTTGGATTTTTAGAGGGGGAGAGTAAAGATCTTTATTTTAAAGCGCGAGTATTGAAGAGAGGGATAGTATTGAATATGGCATAAGATAGCAGATGGAGGAGATTTAGATTAACGCTATAGCGTTATAATGTCTGCTTTGTGCTATTTTTACTATAAGAGTCTGTTTAATAATAAGAAAATGAGGATGAAAAAATAAAAATGAAGTTTCAGGCGCGCGTTTTAACTCTTTATCCTGAAATGTTTCCTGGTTTTTTAGGGTATTCTTTAGCTGGGCAAGCTTTAGAGCGCGGAATTTGGTCACTAGAGACAGTGCAGATTAGGGATTTTGCGTTGGATAAACACCATAGCGTTGATGATACACCAGCTGGTGGGGGGGCTGGTATGGTGATGCGGGCGGATGTATTGGCGGCTGCACTTGATAGTTATCCAGAGGATTCGCCAAGATTGTTGATGAGTCCACGTGGGCGCCCTTTTGACCAAGCTTATGCGCATAGCTTGGCTCGTGATACGGGTGTAACGTTGGTTTGTGGACGTTTTGAAGGGGTTGATGAGCGAGTCATAGAAGCACGAGAATTAGAAGAAGTTTCTATTGGTGATTATATTCTTTCAGGGGGTGAAACAGCCGCATTGGTTATCTTAGATGCTATTATACGTCTTCTGCCTGGAGTGATGGGGAATGCCGCTTCTGCAAAGTGTGAAAGTTTTGAAAATGGCTTGCTGGAACATCCGCAATATACACGCCCTTCTCTTTTCGAAGGGCGGGGTATTCCGCCTGTATTGCTCTCAGGTCATCACAAAGCGATCGCAGATTGGCGTCAAAGCCAAGCCGAATTGTTAACACGTCAACGTCGCCCTGATCTTTATGCGCGTTATGATAAAAATCATCAGAAAACTTGATTCATATGATAAGGTGGTGTATTGCATGGCTCTCTTTTTAGAGAGTTTTTTATAAAAGGTTTTCTGGTAGTTCCAAAATTAAAATGAAGGAATGGTGTATTCGCTCCTGTGTAAGACATAGCCTAAAGAGCTTCTTATTCTTAATAAAGGCTTTTTTGGTAAGAGTTGAGCGCTCTGACTGTTCGATAAAGAACATGAAGGATAAAAGAAATGAATATTATCGCACAACTTGAAGCTGAACAATGTGCAAAAATTGAAGAAAAGCGCCAATTTCCAGCCTTTAAGCCAGGAGATACAGTCCGGGTCATGGTGCGTGTGACGGAGGGTACGCGGACGCGTGTTCAGGCTTATGAAGGTGTTTGTATTGCACGTTCAGGCGGTGGGTTGAATGAGACCTTTACTGTACGCAAGATTTCTTATGGTGAAGGGGTGGAACGGGTGTTTCCTGTTTATTCTCCTTTGATTGAAGGTGTTGAGCTGGTGCGCCGTGGTAAAGTGCGCCGTGCAAAACTCTATTATCTTCGTGGTTTGAGAGGTAAAGCTGCGCGTATCGCTGAAAAGAGAGATTATCGGAAAAAAGCTGAAAAGGTTGTTGAGAAAGTAGAAGCAGTAGCCGTGAGCACAGATGTTGAAGCGCAAGTTGCTGAGTAAAGATTATATCGGCTAAACTTTATGCAAAAGCGGCTTTTATGCCGCTTATTTGTGTCTTTCGTGATTCGTTTTGTCTTTTAAAAGGCTTGGAGGGGATATAAAAATGTTTAATCTATCAATTTTTTCCTCTTTATTATTCTTAATCATGGGTGCAATTTAAGAGACCATTGTATATATCGTGGATACTCAAAAGGATAAGTTTAATCTGAAAAAATGCCTGTTTATATTTGAGAAAAGATGTTAGGCCTTTGACGTGAAGATAAAATTGTATTAGATTAAAGCAAGTTTTGCGGATCATATCCGTGGAGTAATCGGTTTTTTTTATGCGTGACCTTTAATCCGTTATTTGAGACAACCGACCTGTAGTATCGGTATCTTGAGATGCCAAACAAGTGAAAACGAGAGAATATATTTAGTCGTTTTGCGCGAACTTTCTCGTTCATTGCGGTTGCAGTAAAAACCAGGTCAGGATATTTTATGACAGAGACAACTAGGATAAAAGAGCGCCCTCGTTCCCCTCATATAAGTATTTATCGTTGGACAATTACTATGGCTATGTCCATTGCACACCGCATTACGGGTATGGCACTTTATGTTGGAACGGTTTTTCTTGCTGTTTGGTTAATTGCTATTGCGTGTGGGGAGGAGGCATTCAGAACGGTTCACGAGATTTATAGTTCTTGGTTTGGATTGTGTATTTTGTTTCTTTATACTTTGGCAGGGGTTCATCACATGGTTGGTGGTGTTCGCCACATTGTTTGGGATCTGAAACCTTGCCTTTTGGCAAAAGAAAAGGCAACAGTCACTGCTTGGGCGACAGTGTTTATTTCTCTTATTGTTACTTTTGCGATTTGGATTATTGGATATACCGTTGTTTAGCTGGGGGTGAAAAGAGATATGAAAAAAGATTTTCGAACGGAACTTGGAAAAGTACGGGGGCGTGGCAGTGCTCATGAAGGAACAGAGCATTTTTGGTTAGAACGTTTGACAGGGTTTATCAATCTACCACTTTTGATATTTTTTATTGTTCTTATTCTTTCGCTTGTGGGAAAGGACTATAGCATTGTGCGTGCACGGCTTGCACATCCTATTGTTGCTATTTTGATGGGATTGATGACTTTTTCGGTCCTTTATTATATGAAACTTGGTATGCAGGTGGTGATTGAAGATTATATTCCACGTGAAGGTTTCCGGATATTCTTTTTGACGTTAAATATTTTATTTTGTTTTCTCATAGGTGGTATCATTATTTTTTCTCTTTTGAAAATTGCATTAGGGGGTTAAACAAATATGGCGGGTACAGGATCATCTCTGGGCGCTAAAGCAGGTAACGCCCCTTATCGCACTGTAGATCATAAATTTGATGTTGTTGTTGTTGGGGCAGGTGGTGCAGGATTACGTGCAACATTGGGTATGGCGGAACAAGGATTAAAGACAGCTTGTATTACGAAGGTTTTTCCAACGCGCTCACACACGGTTGCAGCACAAGGGGGAATTGCTGCATCGCTTTCAAATATGGGACCTGATAATTGGCAGTGGCATTTATATGATACCGTGAAAGGTTCTGATTGGTTGGGTGATACCGATGCAATGGAATATTTGGTGCGTAATGCTCCTGCTGCTGTGTATGAATTAGAACATTATGGCGTTCCTTTTTCGCGGACGCAAGAAGGCAAAATTTATCAGCGTCCTTTTGGTGGACATACGACACAATTTGGTGAAGGTCCACCTGTTCAGCGTACTTGCGCAGCAGCTGATCGTACAGGACATGCTATTTTGCATACGCTTTATGGACAAAGCTTAAAGCATAATGCGCAATTTTTTATTGAATATTTTGCACTCGATCTCATCATGACGGATGGGGTTTGTACGGGGGTTGTGGCATGGAATCTCGATGATGGTACAATACATCGTTTTTCTGCTAAAATGGTTGTTCTTGCAACCGGTGGTTATGGACGCGCTTATTTTTCCGCGACATCGGCGCATACCTGTACGGGTGATGGTGGTGGAATGATCGCACGTGCTGGATTGCCTCTTCAGGATATGGAGTTTGTGCAATTCCATCCTACAGGGATTTACGGTTCTGGCTGCTTAATTACAGAAGGAGCCCGTGGTGAAGGAGGCTATTTAATCAATTCTGAAGGTGAACGCTTTATGGAGCGCTATGCACCTTCTTTTAAGGATTTGGCTTCACGTGACTTGGTTTCGCGTTGTATCACACTTGAAATTCGTGAAGGGCGTGGTGTTGGACCTAAGAAGGACCATATTCATTTGGTTCTCAACCATATTGATCCTGCAATCTTGCACGAACGTTTACCAGGAATTTCGGAATCAGCACGGATTTTTGCAGGTGTGGATGTAACAAAAGAGCCTATCCCCATCTTGCCAACGGTTCATTATAATATGGGTGGGATTCCTACCAATTACTACGGGGAAGTTCTCAATCCAACGGCTGATTCGCCTGATCGTATTCAACCAGGGCTGATGGCGGTAGGAGAAGCAGGATGTGCTTCTGTTCATGGGGCTAATCGCTTGGGGTCAAATTCATTAATTGATCTTGTGGTGTTTGGTCGTGCTGCTGCCATTCGCGCGGGGGAAGTTATTGATCGGAATGCAGAAATTCCACCCCTTAATGAAGAAGCTGTTGACGAAATTATAGCGCGTTTTGATCGTTTACGTTTTGCACAAGGAGCGATACCAACAGCTCTATTGCGTGAAAAAATGCAACGCACGATGCAAGAAGATGCGGCTGTATTTCGTACAGAAGATTCTTTGAAACAAGGATGTCAGCGGATGAATAAAATCTGGGGGGAATTGTCAGACCTCAAAGTCACAGATCGTTCTCTGATATGGAATTCTGATTTGGTTGAAACATTAGAGCTTGAAAATCTCATGGCGAATGCAATCATGACTGTTCATTCTGCTGAAGCCCGTTTAGAAAGCCGTGGCGCTCATGCTCGTGAAGATTATCCAGAGCGTGATGATAAAAACTGGCGTAAACATACGCTTTCACATTTGTCAAAAGAGGGTAAGGTGACATTATCATATCGACCTGTCCATGTGGACCCATTAACATCTGAAGCTGATGGTGGGATCGATTTAAAGCGCATTGCACCTAAAAAACGGGTTTATTAAGGGGAGAATGAAATATGGTACAAATTAAGCTTCCCAAAAATTCTCAAGTAAAACCGGGAAAGGTTTGGCCTAAACCTGAAGGTGCTACAAAGCTGACGGAATTTCACGTGTATCGTTGGTCGCCTGATGATGAGGAAAATCCTCATCTAGATACTTATTATGTGGATCGTTCTGCTTGTGGTCCTATGATTCTTGATGGGCTTTTGTTTATTAAAAACCATATTGATCCAACTTTGACACTTCGTCGATCATGCCGTGAAGGCATCTGTGGTTCATGTGCGATGAATATTGATGGAACCAATACATTGGCTTGTACCAAAGGTATGGATGATGTAAAACACCCCATTAAAGTCTACCCTTTGCCGTCCATGCCAGTTGTTAAAGATTTGGTTCCTGACTTGAATCGCTTTTATGCGCAACACCGAGTTATTGAGCCTTGGTTACAAACAGTTTCTCCTGAACCTGCAAAAGAATGGTTACAAAGTCACTCCGATCGCCAAAAAATCGATGGCCTTTATGAGTGTATTTTGTGTGCGTGTTGTCAGACTTCATGTCCAAGTTATTGGTGGAACGGTGATCGTTATTTGGGTCCTGCTGTTTTGCTTCAAGCTTATCGCTGGATTGCGGATTCACGTGATGAAATGTGTGGTGAACGTCTTGATAATTTAGAAGATCCTTTCCGCCTTTATCGTTGCCATACGATTATGAATTGTGCGCAAACTTGTCCAAAGGGATTAAATCCGGCCAAGGCAATTGCTGAAATTAAAAAACTCATGGTTGAACGCCGCCTTTGAAAATTGACTGATTGAGGAAAATAAAGTGCAAGGGAGAGAATTGTGCGTGCTTTTAGAAATTAAAACTCTAAAAGCACAGTGGTTGCTTATGAGGGATCAGTAGCTATAATAGTCTAAAAAATGAAGTACCCCTTATAGAAGAAATCCTTGCAATGGCTGAGATTAAGGAAATTGATGGCTGAGTGTTGTCTTCGAAAATTGACCAATTGATGAACAGTAAAGTGAAAAACAGAAAATTGCGCGTGTTTTTTGTGCCTCTTGAGGTTTAATCTTTAAAAGTCTATTGGCTTCCATGAGGTGGTCAACATCGTTGTTATTGCCTTTAAAAATACAGTAGTCTTTCAGATAAAATAAAGACTTCAAGAAAAATAACATTCTCTATAAAAATAATAAAACCAATATGCCATGTGTTTTTATTTTCATTAAATTAGTATCAAAATTCGAATTTTAATGCATAATTTAATTAAGCATTTTTTATAAAAATGATTACCCTGCTTTAAATAGAGCACAAAAAATAAATTCTGATGCAAATATTAATAACGCATGTAAGTATTCAAATAAAATACAAAGTAGTGACCATTATGACAGTTCGTAATTTTACAATACATTTATTATAATATTACAATATCAGAAATATTGTTGATATTCAGGGATTGGGAGTTTTTAATAATATCATTATATATATCTAAAGATCATATTTTATTTTAAGAATTGGTTTGTTAATCGCATAAAAAACAAAATTTATAATTCTTAAAGAAGAGTGTAAAATCTTTATGGATTATAGCGATAGATTATACAATTAAGAATACAAAAATTTAAAATTGTTATAACATCATCAGTTTAAATTCATTTAAGAGCCATAAAAGGCTTAAAATATCAAATTTATAGGTTTTTCTAGAAATTTAGAAATCGGTAGTAGGGATTTTAATGTATTGTGAATATGGAATAAGCACTGTTTATAGGTTGGTTTGAGTTGAATGAATTCAATTATCAAAGAAAATGTGTTTTATTTTGATGAACTTCGTAGATGCTGATTTTATATGTTCTTATCTATGAAAATAGAGATTTTTAGGTTTAATTCCTTTTTTTATATTACTGAATTTCATTTTTGTTTGCATGTATTGCTGAAGCAATTTGTTTAGGCAGTAAAAGTGCTTTTTTATTTTTCAGTATAGAGATATTTCTTAACATGAAAGAGAGGTTTACAAATATTAATGGTGTAATCAGTTATTGTTTGGGGAGGTGTTCTATTGTGCTGTAAAATACCCTTATTTGAAGAGTAGTGATTAAAGTGGTTAAAAGGTGGAGCATGTTTAGGCAAGGAGGCAGATTGTTTACAGATTGGTGCGGGGTAAGAAGCTTCGTCCTTTGAGGTGGTGAGAGGTAGAAATCCTGTTAGCCAATTAAGTAAATTAGAGCGAAATCCATGCGGGTAGGTATTAAGCCCAGCCTGTTGCAATATATTGAGCCATACAATTTGCAGCGAGCGTATCACGACGGGTTGCAGAAAAAAAGAAATCATTGTGAGACAGTAGATGCGCTTGAGATGCGCGTGTTTCAAAATTTCTAATATCTCTATTGACTAAAGGGACACGAAATTCTGTTGTAGAATCACACCTTCCTTTCATATTTTCAAGCCAAGAATTGTCCATATATCCCCTTCAATCTGATTGTCACGAATTGATGCAAGGAATGGTACAAACCTTTGTAAGAATAAGCAGATGCAAAGCCAGTTGTATCATTATTGTTGCTTTGCAGAGTGTTTGATAAAAATCTGGAACATTTCTCCAATTCATTGTCGGTTTATTAATGACTTTATGGCGTTGTTTTTCTAAAAGAGCTTTTGCTGTTGCAGCTTTTACTTATCAGATGGGAGTTAAGAGTATTAGGTATCTCTTTTGGCGTAATATTTGAAATCGGTATACAGCCTCCTAATTTGAGGAGAATATGAAGCTGTAAAGATGCAAACCAGTTTTCATTTTTGCCGTCATTTTTTGTTCAGTTTTATGACGTTCAAGAGCATCTAGAGTAATGTCTTTTAAATAATAGAGATTACGCATTGCTTCACGCTTTTGTTTCTCTCGTTCTTTAATGAGATCAAAACCTTTATGTAAAACAGAACGTCCCGAACCAAATACAACTTGGCTTGTCAATTTATGCGCTTGTTTTAAAGAAGCATTTCTTTAATGTACCTAAGTTCATTTTGCAACAGTGTTTGTGGATGGTATAATGGTAAAGTTCCGATGAATAATATAAAATTTATAGAGTATCCCTATTTTTACACTTCATAAAAGAGCAAGTTGGGCGCTATTAGATACTTTGCTTGCTCCCAATGTTGTGACAATTTTTGGCATTTGGGATGGTTTATAAGAGGCATTGTTAGTGCTTTTTAGTACAGTTTCATCTATACGGCTTTATTTACTTGTAATGTGCAAGAGATATGGTTTTGGTTAATAAACAGCTTTGAAATGAGAGAATCCTACGGTACTAAGATCTTTTATCCAACATGTAAAATAATGAACACTCTTTATAAATCAATGTGACGTGGCTTAAGAAGACTGATTGTAGATCTGTGCTTTTAGGAATTTTTGCTTTTTGAGGTGCAGAAAAGAGAGCAGGAATATTCAGAGTAGCGCTTATTTGTATATTTTATGGGCATCGTTCTTTAGGGTGGGGATATGCACCACGTTTATGGTTAGCAAGGCTTGCTTAAGGGAAATTTGATTGTTTACGAACAACCGGAGGTTAAGAATCTTTCTTCGTCCGAAGAAGACGTCGATATGCCACTATACTTTGTTATTACCAAATAGAATGTGGTTTATGGATGCTAAATCGAAATGATAATTTATTTCGTATGAGGTTTTCCGTATTTGGAGATTGTTTGGTTAAAAAACATCTTTATTAATCATTTGAAAATAGCGCTTAGAATTTTTAAACGATAAGTTTTGGTCTTGATGACGATAATTATTTGTGGTGATCGAAACTACCTATTTTACGAAGCTTTCATTGATAGGCGAATCAAATTTTTCTTTTTTTCTTCATGAAGAGTGTAGAAAATCCATTGGAGAAGCAAAGAGAATAGGAAAAGTAAAATAAATAGCCGTAACAATTAGTTACGGCTATTTTTGTTTGCTTCATATTACCGAGAGAGGAAGCTCCCTTTAAGCGATTTTTGATTTAGCAAAAATCGGGTCGTAAAAGACTTCAGAGAGTTTTCTATCTTTAAAGAACAACACTACGTCAACTGTTGTATAGAGAACAATTTTTATCATTTCTAACTCGAGTTGCCGGCCAACTTCTGATCTTTTAATCAAGGTGGCACATCGTTCAAATGTCTGCAAAGCGCTGTTGGCATGCGTTGTTGTAATCGATCCGGGATGACCTGTGTTGAGCGAATTGAGATATTCCCATGCTTCATTGCCTCGCAATTCAGCGAGAAAAATTCGGTCGGGCGACTGACGCATACACGCATCTAGGCATTCTTCAGCTGAAACACGGCCTACATTGTTACCATAAATCATATGTACATGATTGGGATGATTGGGTAGAAAAAGCTCGTGAACATCTTCAATTGTGATAATACGCTCCTCTACAGGGACCTTTTCAATTAAAGAGCGGGCAAATGTTGTTTTACCAGATCCTGTCTTGCCTGCAATGATAATGTTGCGTTTGTGAAGGACGCATTCTTCCAAAAATTCAAGAATTTTTCCCTCACGTTTACTTTGTAAGAGTTGAACTTCAAATGGTTCCAACCGTGTGAAGTCTTGCCTCGATAACAAGTTATTGGCTTCTTTTGCTGAAGGCTTATTAAAACTTACATCAGAAAAATCATCAAATGCCCCTTCTTCTTTGAGTTCTTCTAACGTCTTAACTATAAGAGAATGTTTACGAATTACAAAGGAAAGAGCACCATCAACAACAGCTGGTGTTTGTATAATTGTACCACGTTGTCCACCAGGCAAGAGTACATAATTAATACTTCTGGGAGCCATACCGTTATAAACGATAATAGCTGTAATAAGCGTTTGCAAAAAAGTGGTTGTTAACTCTGGTACGCTATGTACTTGCCAACCCTTAAAGCTTTTTGTCCATACTTCACAGGGGCGGCAAATCGATAATTCAGTGATCGTGGGATCTTCTAAAAAACAATCAAGCGGTTGCAGAAGCTGAAAAACTGCTTGATCTTTCTGTACCGGGTTAACGTGTGACGAGACTGTAGACATTGCTGAAATCCAGATCACGAGCAACAAAAATATTTACTCGTTCGCCTTGGTTTTTGTAAAGTGTTGGTGTGATATTGATGGAATTTTGAAGAACATCGATTGCTATAGATTCAGCATTTGGAGCACCTTTATTTTGTGAATTCTCTTTATCTTCTTTGTTGCTTTTATTAACTTTTCCTCTTACCCATTCTCCTAAATCACCGATAATGCTTACCATAATTGCACTACCAAATCTTTCCCAAAAATGTCTGTCAACCCAGCCACCAATACCTGCTTCACCCAGAGGACCTGTGCCTGGTGAATCAAGATTGACAACAACACCAGAAGGCGTTTCGATGCGTAACCATTGCACAAACACGCGCGTTTGTCCTTGTTGTATGCCACTTTGGTAAAAACCAACGACTTTAGAACCACGGTCAAGCAAAACAACACGTCCACTTGTGGAATAAATATCGCGTGTTAAATGACACGTCGTCATTCCGGGTTGCGATGTAATGATCTTTGTTTCTAACGTACAATCTATTTGCGTTCCTTGTGTAATCAAAAAGTCACGGTTACGAAGTTGCATCGCATGTGATTGACCTAAACGCACGGGCTGAAGGTTATCAAATAATGCGCCATTACCTCTATCATTATTCGATGCTTTATGACTTGTATCTGTAGATCCTTCGCTACCACCGTTGTTAAGACTAGAACTTAGCATACGTTTGCGTGCTAATTCTTCAGAATCTTGGAGCATATGTGGAGGAATGGCTGTTTGAAGAAGTTTACTCAAGGCCGGTGGAATATCCAAGTTTGAATCTTCTATTTGTGTTGATTTTTCTGCTTCTTCTACAATCTTTGGCTCTTCTATAGTCCGAGGGACATAGTTTGGTATAATTTGCTGTACTATTTGTTGTGGTTTTTCTTCCTCAACTTCCACGGTATTACGCATTTTAAAAGCTTTCCAAGTCAAGGCAATCGGTATCGCTACTATGACAATAAGCCCTACCACTAACAATGCACGGGTACCTGGAATTATCGGACGACGTTCAGAACCTAGTTCCGACCCTCCATAGGCACCTTCAATATGTTTTTGCTCGACGTTGTCCAGTTTTGTACCTTTTCCCTCTCCTTCCTTATTGTCAAACATCATTTTCCTCCTTTATTGATACGATAAACCACCGAAGATACTGTCCCTGTTGTGTTTGGTACGCCATTGGGGTCATAGGCTTCATTAAAAACAGCTAAAGCGCGTTTACCAAGCCGTATGAGCCATTTAGGATTGACCTTATGAACGGCGATAATATCATTAGAACTGCCGATAACGGTGCGTGGTATTAAGCTTTCATTTCCTTCAGCATCTACGACATAAATCGATGGCATATCCATGTTAGCGGGAAACTTGAAGTAAGTAATACGCCCATTGTCCCAAGCATTTATCGGAGCAATATCTTGGTGACCGCTCATGGTGTAACTGAGATTGTAGCCGTTGATGCTTTGGTGAAAACCACGTTCAATCGCAAGGCGTCGATTGTTTTCTTCTGACTTTTCATCGTTTGAATCGGGATAATGGAAAGCCAATTCATAAGTTGATCCCGCACGGTCATTCCGAAATTGTAGTCGGAATTTATAACTCCGTTTGTCAGTTACAACGATGAGATTGGTATTGGCAAGTTCTGCTTTTGGTTTAATAAAAATATGCCGCCCTTTATGAGCAAAGGCATAGGCTTCAGAATCGCCAAAGGCATGAGTGATATACTGTTCACCTTCTTCAAGAATAATATGTGTTGCCACACCAAGAACTGTTTCAATTTGAACCACATCAGCTTCGTTATATGTTATATAGCGAATGCGGTGATCATATTGTGAATTTGATGGACTTTTGAGCGCCTGCACAGGTACCGTATAAAGAGAAGAAAACGAAGACAATAGAACAACGAACGCAAGTTTTTTCATAACAATCAATTCCTTAATCATTCAACAGTATTTCTGGGTCAGAACGGTAACTTGTTATTTGAAAACCAAGGGGGTTAAGCAATCGATCAGATGATTTCATGGGTGCACCGACATAGGTGTAACCAATTGTTGCAATCTGGTGCTGTTTTGGTCCAGTAGCAGCACCGTTGCTGTCAAGTTGCTGAGTCGTAAAACGTACAGTTGCTTGACCGATTCCATTAGGCTGGATTGATCGTACTTTAACTGTGATACGTGCTTTGTTGGAAAGCACTTTGTCCCGTGCATTTTCTCCATCATAGATTTTATAATATTCTTGTTGAACAGATGCTGCACTTAAAAGTGCTGTTGTGTCATAGTTCAGTTGAATGGTATCGTAGTCGTAAGTTTCGCGGTTAAGCACATATTGGTTTAGCCAATATCTATCTACAACTTCACCATAGCTTTCTTCGTGTTCACGCATGATTGAGATAACATCAACTGCACCCGTCGTATTATCAACGCGCAATACTAAGGGAGTTGGAGCTGGTTGAGAAAATCCAACAACTCCACATATCATACCGAATAAGCCAAAAAGACCCACAGTACTCGCTACACGCCACGCCGTTCTGCGCGACCTTATAAATTCATTGATAAGATCCCGTTCTAAGCCACGGCTTTCTTCATAATAACTTTTAAGTTGTTCGGCTTTCACTGGTTTTGCTTGTTTTGTTTTCATCTGTCTCCTCGCTTAATTTCGGCAGGGATTGTTTTATTAATAGGCACCCGGTTCCTATCATTTGGCTGTTTTAGCTTTGGTGCTAATGCACAAGCTGATAAAAGGTTTACAATCAAAGTTACAAGAATGATCGACTTCATTTTAATATGACTCTTTTTACAGTTATATGCATCCTAATATTTATTGTCATTATTATTATTTTGAACATAAAGTAAAGTACGTTGTGTGTAATTATTTTACTTTTTTATTCCATTTTAATTTATGAAAATAACTCAATTTCAGTACGAATATTTTTTACTTTAGGATTGGATATCCTCGTTATTTTGTCATATGGGTATTAAGGATGCCTGTTACGGGAATCATTGCTTTTTATATCCTCTAGTTTCTCTGTCTCCATAGATGTCCGAATGTAATGCCTTTTGCGAGAGAATTGGCAATGCTTGATAGTTTGAGTAACAGCATGATGGATATAATGGACAAGATGAGAGCTCC